>JBFWQT010000014.1:0-33779 GCA_050249295.1 Planctomycetota bacterium | reverse complement strand
TGTCGCCCGACGGATCGGCGGTCACGTACGTCGGCGACACCGACCTCGACGGGAAGTTTGTGGTCTGGGGTGCCGACGTGAGCGGATCGCTGCCGGGCACGCCGCGCCTGCTCACGCCGGCCGCGGCCATCGACCAGATCACCACGCAAAGCAACTCGCTCGTGATCTCGAAGGACAGCAAGTGGGCGAGCTTCCGCGCCGACGCCGAGGTGGACGGCAAGTTCGAGCTCTACGTCGCCGACATCTCCGACCTCTCGGCCGCGGTCACGCCGCAGAAGGTGCACACCGCGGTGGCCGACACGAGCTCGACGTCGGGCAATGCGTACTTCTCGCCGGACAGCCTGCAGGTGATGTACAGCGCCGACATGGGCGCGAACGACAACGCGTTCGAGCTCTACCTGGCGACGATTGCCAGCCTGCCGCAGAGCCCGGCCTCGACGCGCATCACGCAGGCGATGCCGGCGACGTCGGACGTGTGGATCAACACGCTGGTGCCGCTGTTCAATGCGGACGGCTCGTTGATCTTCTACCGCGCCAACTTCGACGACCCGGCCGAGGTGGAGCTGTATGTGGTCGACCAGAGCTCGGGCACGCCGGCCGCGCCGCAGCAGGTGAACGGCACGCTGCAGGCAGGGACCAGCGTGGATGCGACGTTCATCAGCCCGCTGTTCCAGCGCAAGTTCGTGATCTACCTGGCGGAGGAAGCGATGGCCGGTCGCCTCGACATGATGCTGGCGCGTCTGGTGGACCCGACCGATTCCGCCACGTTCACACGGCAGACCATCAACACCGGCGGATCGGTGCAGCGCATGTTCGTGCGCGAGCCGTAGCCGGCGGTGCAGAGAGGAATCAGCGGTGGCGCCGCAGCAAACGGAGCCGGGTCGGCGCCGCCGCGATGACAGCCGGAATGCAGTGGACGAGGTTGCCGCGAGCCGGGCGGGTCGCACCGCCGCGTCGCGTCGACGATCAGGCGTCCTTGAGGACGACGTTGACGATGTCGACGGGCTTGTCGATGCCCTTGGCCTGGATGCTGCCGGCCGGCTTGAACTTGACGTTCACGCGGATGCCGGCGTTGGCGCCGTAGCGCTGCACGTGCTCCTTGATGAGCTGGAAGGTGCGCGGGCCGAGCCAGATGTCGCCCGGGCCGGCCAGACCGCAGAGGCGGGCCGCCAGGTTGACGTGGTGGCCGAGCACCGTGAAGTCGGTGCGCAGCTCGGAGCCGACCATGCCGACGACCATCTCGCCGGTGTTGATGCCGATGCCCATCTTCACCTGCGGGCGACCAGCCGCAGCCCACTTGCGCAGAAGCTCCAGGTGAGCGAGCTGCATGTCGATCGCCGCGTTGAGCGACTTGATCGCGTGGTCCTCGAAGTAGTAGGGCGCGCCGAACAGCGCCATGACCTCGTCGCCGACGTACTTGTCGATCGTGCCCTGGTGCTTGATGATCACGTCGGTCATCGCCGCCAGGAACTCGTTGCAGGTCTCGCGCACGGCTTCCGGCGGCATGTTCTGCGCCATGCTCGTGAAGCCGCGGAGGTCGGCGAACATCACGGTCATCTCGTAGCGCTCGCCGGTGGCAAAGTCCTTGCCCATCTCCATCACGCGCTCGACGACTTCGGGCGAGACCATGCGCTTGAACAGCTGCTCGGTCATGCGCGAACGCGTGACGTCCTGCACGAGGATCTGCGCCTTGCCGCCGATCACGCTGGTGCGGATGTCGTAGATGTGCTCCTTGCCGTCCTTGTCTTCGTAGGTCTTCTCGATCTCGACGTCGGCCTGGATCTTCTTGGCCTCTTCGACCTGGCGCATGAGCACGCCCATGCCCCACTCGTGGTTGTCGATGACGGAGACGTGCTTGCCGATGACTGTCTTGCGCTCGATGTTGAGCATCTTGGCCATCGCGCCGTTGATGTATTCGATCTGGTCCTTCTCGTCGAGCTGGACGATCTTCTCGTCGAGGCCGACGATGGAACGGACGATGCCCATCTGCGTGCCGGCCGCACGCGACTGGATCTCCTTCTCGGAGGCCTTCTGGAGTCGCGCGACCTCCACCTTGAGGCGCTCATTCTCCTCGAGGAGAGCCTTGTAGTCGGTCTCACTGACTGGCACCGGAACCTCTGGCGATTGCCCGGGTGGAAGACGACAGGACGGGCCGGGGGCGACCACATCAGCGATCACAGGCGGATGGTTCGGGTACGAGCACGAGTGTCGGGACTCGCGATTCGTGGCGGCGTGACCCGGACTTCCGGGCCGTCCGGGAACCGGCCTGTTTAGCAACCGTCCTGCCTGGACAGGATTATATCCATGGCCCGCAATGGGTCAAGCGAAGTCGCGGGCGGGTTGTTCAACAATCGTGGGTCGGGGGCCGGTGCCGCGGCGGCCCGCGTGTGCCCGGCCGGCCCTCCCGTCCGGCGCGACGTGTGGTAGACTCGGCGGACGTGCACCACGTTCGCGATTGCCGGCCCGGCCCGTCCGCCATGAACTACCCCGCCCACAACGACCAGCGCGTCTGGTGGTACGCCGTCAACGGCCAGCAATGCGGCCCCATGTCCTTCGGAGAGCTGCAGGCCGAGGCGTCGGTGGGCATGTTCAATCACAACGACCTGGTGCTGCGCGAAGGGATGGCCGAGTGGGTGCCCGCCTACCAGGTGCCCGGCCTGGTGCGCACGGGCTCGATGGGCGGCGCGTACTCGGGGCCGACCGGCGTTCCGGGCATGGTCATCGCCGGCTTCATCTGCGCGTTCCTCTGTGCAATCCTCGGCCTGATCTTCTGCCTGATCGGCCTGCAGGAATCCAACAACCGGCCCGGCCAGCCCGGCAAGGGCCTGGCGATCGCCGGCCTGATCATCTCGATCATCAACCTCGTGCTCGGCGTGATGATCACCATGGGTCGGACGCGGACTTACTTTTGACGCATGGGCCCGGCGCCTTCCGCCCGCACGCCATGGGTGGCCTTCGAGCCGAGGGCTGGCCGATTCGACGCGAGTCCGGCGGAGTGGACGGCGTTCGCCATCGCGGTGGCGCTGAGCGTCGGCGGGTGGCTCGCCAGCGGCAGCGATCCGTCGGGCTTCGCTGTGCGGTGCGTGTTCCACGATGCCACAGGCATGCCGTGCCCGACCTGCGGCAGCACGCGGGCCCTGCTGGCCCTGTGGCGCGGCGATCTGCTCACGGCCCTGCGCTACAACCCGGTGGGCAGCCTCGTGGCGGCCGTGTTTGCGGCGTTCGCGGTCTATCTGCCGGGCTCGCTGCTCTGGCGGCGCCGGCTGGTGCTGGCGGCGCGACTGCGCTGGATCATCTTCGGCGTGACCTTCTCGGCCCTGTTCATCGTTTGGGGGTTACGGCTGGCGGGCCTGCTGCCACCGCTCTGACGGACGTCCCGGCCACCACTGGCCGTGCCGGGAGTTTCCGGCTACGCTTGCAGTGCATGCCGCGAGAAATCTCAGGGAGCGCCCCCGCTTTGAGAGGTGACTGGCACGAACTGCATCGGACGCATCGCGATCACCGCGTGCACCGCTCAAGGGCTGCGCTCGTGGCCGCTGCGTGCGCCGTCGTGGCCCTGCTGGTCGCGGTAAACGGACATATTGCACGGGCCCAGGATCCAGCGGCCCCCGCGACGTCGCCAGCTCCGGCGAACGCGCCCGCGAACGCGCCCGCGAACGCGCCCGCGAACGCGCCGGCGAACGACACGCTGCGCCCGCGCGAGTCGCCGCTGATCGCGCGGCTGCGCGCCGCGGTGCCGGAAGTGGTCACCGAACTCGAGGCCAGCTGGAAGGTCAACACGGGTGACCTCGCGGACCTGCGCAAGCGCATCAACTATGAGTCGCGGCTGACGTGGCAAGCGATTACCAGCTGGGAACGCGACGCACCCGGCCCGCTGGTCGACGCGTCGTCGACGCAACTGGTGTTCGAATCGGTCGACGGGTACGAGACGTGGCAGCTCGACCTCGGCTCGCGCGACGTCAACAACCAGGCGTTCGAAGCGATCGGCATGCGCATGGTGCAGCCGACGATCACCACGGTGTCGGGCAACCGGGTCACGGCGGTGCGTGCCACGCCCGACGGCCGGACGAGCAACATGTGGGAGTTCCGCGCGCCGTCGCCGGTGGTGCGGGCCGTGCTGGCCCCCGGCCTGGTGCTGATCCGCACCGACGCCAATCGCATCTGGGTGCTGCACGCGGCCAGCGGGCGGCTGCTGGGCCGGCTGCAGTTGCTCGACGCCACCGGCGAAGTCGTCCCGATGCGCGGCGACCTGCTGATCGTCGACCGCCAGCGGATCCGCCACGTCGACCTGATCCGGCTCGAAGGCCTCCATCTGCTGCACGAGCAGGCGGCCGCGTCGTTCGGCGAAGTGGCCGGGTCGGATGCGCGCGACCTCGTGCTGCAGCTGATGTACGAGCAGTCGGCGATCCGCCAGCGCGCGCTGGTCGAGCGCATCGCGACGTGGCCCGGCGACCGCATCGACGTCTACCTCGAGGACGAGCTGCTCGCCCGCCTGACCCGCCACGAACTTGACGACGACGTGCTCGACCGCATCCGGCAGGTCACCGACGTGCTGCGCAGTCGCGGCCACGACATCGGGATGTGGCACATCCGCCGGCAACTGCGCGACGCGCTGACCAACATCGGCCTGCCGTCCACCGCGGCCAACCCGTTCCGGCCGGATCGTGCGCCGCTCAGCTCGCTGGCGCGGATCGGCGCGCTCGGCGGCCTGATTGCCGAGCGGCACGACCCGGCCGACAACGCGCTGATGCTGGTGCTGCTGCAGGTGCCGATGGATCGCTACTACCACCTGCGCTTCCAGGACCTCGTGCTGCGCTACGTGGCGGGCATGACGAAGCGCGCGGCCGAGCCGGTGTACTCGCGGCTGTTCCTCGATCGCGCAAAGGAGCGGCCGTTCGTGCCGCACACGCTGGCCGAGTTGCAGGCGCTGCTCGACGGCGCCCGCAACGGCACGCCGCCGCCGCATGCCGCCACTCGAGTGTGGACGGTCGACGATCTGGACATCTGCGACGCGCTGCTCGCGGCGGTGGACGCCGCGCGGGCCGACCTGCTGGAGGTGCGCAGCCGTGCCGCGCTGGCGCAGGCCGCTGCGGTGCGTCTCGAGCGTGCAATGACCGCCGCCGTGGCCCAGCTCGACCGCGTGCAGGGTGTGGTCTGCGAACTGGGCTCGGCGCTGACCGTCCTGCAGGCCGCGCGCGATGCGCTGCTGGCCCACACGCGGCTGGTCGGTCCGGTGCGCCGGATGCTCGACACCAACTGGGATGACCTCTACCGCGACCTGTTGCAGACGGTGCGGCGCGTGCGCGAACTCGATCGCGCCGAAGCGCACGCCCACCTGGCCGCGGCCGTGGAACTGCGTCAGAAAATTGAACGTCTGGATATCCGGGCCGTGGTGGACAGCCTGCGCTGACCGCTACCCGGCACGGGAGGAACCTGATGGCCGACAACACGCAGCTCTTCCGGCGACGAGCCACACCGCGTTTCGACACGTCGCTGTCCGGCACGCTGGTGTTCGGCACGTTGCTGGCCGTCAGCTACGTTGCGCTGATGACGCTGGTGCCCGAGCGGCACACCGCCGGAGACACTGTCGGCTCGTGGCTGAACATGCTGCGCGAGAAGTCGCTCGATCGCGGGCCGGTGCAGTTCGCGATCATCCTGCTGTTCTGGTGGTCGATCGCGTTCCTGGTGCAGAAGGGCATCGCGATCTGGCAGATCGGCACCGGCAACTTCCGCCGGCTCGAGCAGATTGAAATCCCGCGGCAGATCACGCCGGCCAACGCCTGGGACGTCGTCAACGCGATCGGCTTCACCGGCAACACGGTGTTCGACTTCCGCCTGCGTCGCGGCCTGCAGATCATTGCCGACCAGCGCGACCCGCGCGCCGCCGCGGCGTTCCTTACCGGCCAGTCGGGCGCCGACGAGGAAGCCGCGTTCCGCAGCTACGCGTTCCTGCGCTTCGCGATGTGGGCGATGCCGATCGTCGGCTTCATCGGCACGGTCGTCGGTATCGGCGCGGGCGTCGGCAGCTTCTCGCAATCGCTCAACAGCGCCGAGCTCGGCGTACTGCGCCAGTCGCTGACCGGCGTGACCGGCGGCCTGACCGTGGCCTTCGACACCACGCTGGCCGGCCTCGTGGCGACCACGATCGTCACCGGCATCTACACGCTGATGCTGCGGCGCGAGCAGAACATCCTCGGCCTCGTCGACTCGTTGCTGCGCCGCGAAGTGATTGCGCGGCTGACCACCGGCGACAGCGAAGCCGAGGAGCGCACGCGCCAGACCGCCGAGATGACCCACGCGCTGATCAGCGCGATCGAACGCATGGGCGGGGGCACGGGCACGTCGCCGGCGATCTCCGAGGAGGCGATCACCAACGCGATCGAGGCCGCTGTGCAGCGCGGCGCGGACGCGTTCGGCCGCATCGGCGCGATCATCGAGCAGGCCGGCAACGCACTCGCCAGCGCGATCGTCTCGCGCTTCGACGAATCGGCGGCGCGCATCCAGGCCGAGCATCGCAAGCTGACCGACCGCATGGTCGAGGCCGCGAGCGAGTCGTTCCAGCGCATCGTCGACTCGCAGGGCAAGGGCATGCAGATGCACCTCGCGCGCATGAAGGAGCTCTCGACGCGGTCGCAGCAGCTGATCACGCTGCAGACCGAGGCGATCGCGCACCTCGCGCAGACCGAGCGCGCGCAGCTCAGCGACGTGCAGGAGGTGCATCGTTCGTTGCAGGCCGTGCTGCCGCTGCTCTCGGGCCTCTCGAAGGGGTTCCGCCTGCTGCCGATCGGCGTGTCCAGCGCCGACCTGGAAGGCGAGACGGTGCACGATGCCGAGCAGCCGGCCAACCGGCGCGGAAGCAGCGGCGACAACGTGTACACGCCCGAGATCCGCAAGGGCGTGCGCGACCTCGCGCCGCAGACGCCGGTGGGCAAGCCGCTCGATCTCAACGCCGACTTCGGCGAACAGGGTCCGTCGATGTCCACGGCCAACAAGGGGTCGGGGGCGTCGGCAACCGCTTTCCCCGCGCCGGGCGAGGACACCGGCGCGCGCCCCGCCAGCGACGACGCGTGGGCCGACACGCTGGACGGCGTCGAGGCGCAGTGGAGCGACTCCGACGGCATCTTCTCGGGCACCTCGCCGTTCGCCGAGGCCGAACCGGTGGCCGATGCGCTGCCGGCGGACAGTGACAGCGCCAATGGCGACGTGCCGACGGACAGCAAGGCCAGTGCCGCCGGCACGCACCGCTCCGCGGGTTCCGGCAAGTCCGGCCCGGGCGGCAAGTCCGGCGGCGCGAACGGTTCGGGGCCACGCAAGGCGCCGTCCACCACGCCCGACCCGTTCGCGGGAGCGAGCCCGTTCGAGGATTCCGACATCATCGGGTGACTGACGAATGCGTGCTGACTCCAGTCACAAGGTGCAGATGTTCCCGTTCCTGGCGGTGCTGTTCTGCACCGTTGGCGTGCTGTTGATGATCATCATCTCGACGACGCTGAGCCGGACGTCGGGCGCCGACGCAGTGGTGCGACCGGAGCCGGTGTCGGTGACCAGCCTCGACCTGCGCGAGCTGCGGCTCTGGCCGGTGTACATGGAGTGCAGCGCGGCCGGCCTGCAGGAGATCCGCGCGGATGACCCCGGCGTGCCGCGCACGTGGGCCGCGGCCGAGGCGCTGGCGCTCGACGGCGCGTGGACCAGCAAGCTCGAGTGGCGCGGCGGAGTGCGCGCGACGGACCTCGACCTGCTCGAACTCGGCATCGCCGACTGGCTGCACGAGCAGTACCTGCGGCGCGCGCGGCAAGCCGTGATCTTCCTCGTGCGGCCCGACGGGATCGACGTGTTCCATGCGGTGTTCCGCCTGATCGGGCGGCTCAACCGGCTGGAGACCGCAGCGGGCGAGAACCCGCTGACCGTCGGCTACGACGCGCTGCCGTCGCGCGGCCGCATTCTGATCCAGCCGCTGGATGGCCGCCCCGAGGTCGACATCGGCGCGTGGGAGTCGCGGCCGCAGTAGCGTCAGTCAGGACCTGTCCGCCAAGCCGGCCGGCACGTCTGCCCGCGCGCCCGCACGACGCTCGCGTTCGAGCCGGCGCCACTTGCCGAACGGCCGCAGCAACAGCAGGAACGACGGCAGGATCGTCAGCGCGCCGAACAACGACGCCAGCAGCGCGAGGCCGGTGAACAGGCCGAACCAGATGGTGGGCACGAAGTCGGACAGCATCATCAGCCACGTGCCGCCGATGATCGCGAACGACGTGGCGAGAATCGCGAGGCCGATGCTCTGGTGCGACCGTCGCAGCGCGGCCTCGAAGTCGCCATCGGTGGCGGCCAGTTCCTTGCGGTAGCGCGCGACGTAGTGAATCGTGCCGTCGACGCCGATGCCCAGCGCCACCGACGCGATCATGACGGTGACGATGTTGAGCGGTATCGCGGCCAGGCCCATCACGCCGAGCACCAGCAGCACCGGCACCACGTTGGGCACCATGCCGATGATCGCCAGCACCGGCGACAGGAACAGCACGGCGAGCATGATCGTGACCGAGATACCGACCACGCCGAGCGACTTCTGCTGGCTGACGATCAGGCTGTTCAGCATGTTGGTGTAGAGCACGAAGATGCCGGTGACCTTTGCCTTGAGCGGGCCGTCCGCCGGGAACTGCGCGGCCAGGAAGTTGGTCACGCCGGTCAGCAGCGCGCCGCGATCAAGGTCGGGAATTGTCTCGCGCACACGCGCGACAATCCGCGCGCGCTTGCCGTCCGGGCTGATGTAGTCGTGCAGCAGCGTCTCGCGCGTCATCTGCAGCGCCAGCGCGCGGGCAAAGTCGTGCGGCACGAAACGCTTGACCTCGTCCATGAACGACAGCGCGGAGATCACATTGCCGATCTCGCGCGAGTGGTGCGCATCCAGCTGGTCCATCACCGGTCGCAGCGCTTCCAGGCTCTGGAACTTGTGGAAGTAGCCCTCCTCGCCGGACTCGATGATCACCTCGAGTGTGGTCGTGCCGCCCATTTCGCGGTCGATGAACTTCAGGCCCTGGTGCGTCGGCGACGCCGCCTTGAAGTAGTCGATCAGCTTCATCTCGACCTGCAGCTTCTGCATGCCGAGCACCGCAACGACGACGACGGCGAGACCGAGCACCGGAATCACGCGGTAGCCGCGCAGCGTGATCGCGGCGAACGCGCGCAGCACCGGCTGCTTGCCGGCCTCGCGCGGCGTGGGCGGCGACGGCAGGCCGATCAGCACGAACACCGCCGGGAACGCGAGGAACGACGCGAACAGGGCGACCATCGTGCCGATCGCCATCCAGAAGCCGAACTCCATCACCGGCGCGATCTGGCTGGTGAAGAGGCTGGCGAAGCCGACGCAGGTGGTCAGCGCCGTGAACAGGCAGGGCCACCACAGGCTGGTCAGGGTCTCGCGCAGCAGGCTCACGGGGTCGGGCGTCTCACCGCGCTCGCGGGCCCGGACCTGCAACTCGCGGCAGCGCACCACCATGTGGATCGAGTGCGCCATCGTGACGATGAAGAGCAGCGAGGCGATGTTGACCGTGACCAGCGTGATGCGGATGTGCTGGTGGCTCATCAGGCCGAGGATCCACACGACGACCATCGCGCCGATGACGAGCGGCACGACCACCCAGCGCACACGCCGGAACATCAGCATCAGCACGAGCAGCACGAACCCGGCCGACGTTGCGCCGAACACCAGCATGTCGTGGCCGAGCGAATCGACCATCTCCTCGACCAGCGTGGGCAGGCCCGAGAGGCGGAACACGTACTCGCCGCCATGCTCGGCGCGTTGCGCCTCGACGATCGCCGTCACGCCCTCCACCGCGACGCGCCGCAGATGACCGAACGTCGAGTAGTCGAGCAGGTACTGGTCCTCCAGCCCGCGCAGCGTGCGCTCCACGGTGGCCAGTTCCTCGCCGCCGGTACCGGCCGCGATCAGCTCGTCGCGCCGATCACGCAGCCGCTGGCGCGCGTCGTTGGAGAAGTGGCCGAACGCGTTCTCCTGGATGAACACCTGCAGCTGCAACGTGCGTGCATCGGGCGAGATGTAGTTCTCCACCGCCACGCAGTGTTGCGTCAGCTCGGCGCGTGCCAGCGCCAGGTCGGCCCGCCCGCTCGCCAGTGTGACCGGATGGTTGAACGCCTCGGCCAGTTGCTGCTGCTTCATCAGCGCCATCATCACGTTGGCGCGCACCATCTCCATTTCCTGCTGTGGCAGCGGCGGCGGCGAGTGGAACAGCGGCAGGCCGAGCACGCTCTCCACCTTCGCCACCGTCGGCACCTCGAGGAACGCCGCCGCGAGCTGCTTGACGTAGGCCACGCGGTCGGGCGTGAGCCAGTCGCCGGGCTGGTCGTCGGCGAGGCTGAGCGAGACGATCACGTACTCGTCGCTGTTCAGGTTGCGCCGCGTCTCGTTGTAGAAGGCGAGGTCGCCGTCGTTCTTCAGCGTCAGGCTCTCGGCCGCGGCGTCGAGCGAGAAGTACTGCAGGCCGATCGCGCAGTAGATGGTGAAGCCGAGCAAGGCGAGCGGCAGCACCAGGCGATGCCTGCGCAACAGGGCGTCGGCGACGCGATCTGCGAACGGTGCGGCCATCGAACTGTCCGCCGGGGAGCGTGGCTGCCGCATCCTGGCCACGATCGCGGCCCGGCGCAAGACGCGACCAGGACGCGACCGCGGGCAGCCGGCCGCAAACGCGCGACGGGAGTGGCGAACCACTCCCGTCGCATCTTGTGGTCAACGATCCGCGCCGGTCAGGCGAACGGCGGCGATCAGTTGTTGCGCGTGTCGCCGCTGCCATCGGTCGCGCCGCCCGGGCCGTCCTCGGGCTTGCCGGCGGCCTTCGCCTTGTTCATCTCCTCGCGCAGCGCCTGGATGGCGCGCTCGAGCTGCGGGTCGGCATTGTCGAGCTGATCCTGGAAGCCGAGCGGCACATCGATGTCCGGCGCCTGGCCGTTGCCTTCCATGTTCTCGCCGTTCATGCGGAACCAGCCGACGGTCGGCACACGCAACGTGCTGCCATCCGAGAGCTGGATGTCGCGCGTGCCGATCACGCCACCCGGCGTGCGACGGCCGATGATCGGGCCGCGGTTGACGGCGCGGAACGCCGCGGGGAACACCTCGGCGTCAGAGAACGAGTGCTCGTTGATCAGCAGCACCACCGGCTTGTTCCAGGTCAGGCCCGGCTCGTAGGCCTCCTTGCCGTTGCGCGGGCGATACTGGCCGAATGGCTGGCGGTTGAAGATGTCCATCAGCTGGTTGTGCAGATGGCCGCCGCCGTTGTTGCGCACGTCGAGCACCAGGCCGTCCTTGTTGGCGCCGGGACCGGTGAGGTACGCGACGATCTTCTGCAGGTTCTCCGGGTTCATGCCGGTCAGGTGCACGTACGCCATGTCCTTGCCGGCCTCGGCCACGGCCTTCTGGTTGCGCGACTCCCACGCCTGGTATTCCAGCTGGCGGATCTGGCCGTCATTGGCCAGCTCGACCTGCACGTCGCGCGTGTCGTCGGTGTTGCTCGCACTGCTGACCGTCAGCATCACGGCGCGCTGGCCAGTGAGCATCCGGTAGAAGTTGACGTGCTGCACCGGCTTGCCATTCACGGCGCGGATCAGGTCGCCCTTGCGCAGCCAGATCTTGTCGGCCGGGCCGCCGGGAATCGTGTCCACGACTTCGAGCGCGCGCACGACCTCGCTGCCCTCGCCGGGCAGGTTGACCATCCGCGTCGTCGCGCCGAGCCGGCCCGTGCCGCTGTTCGCGCGGCTGTAGTCGCTGCTCGCGTAGTAGCCCATGTGCGACGAGCCGAGCTCGCCGATCGCGCGGTTCAGCAGGTTGGCCATCTCCTCGGTCGTCTCGGCCTGGCCGATCACCGGCGCGTAGCGCGCGCGGATCTTGTCCCAGTCGCGGCCGTTGAAGCCGGGGTCGTAGTAGCCGCTCTTCAGCGCGTTGAACGCCTCGTCGGCGAGTTGCTCGAACTGCTGCTTCTGCGTCTTCTCGATGTTCGCGATCAGCGGAATGATCTCCGGCTTCGCGACTGCCTTCGGGTTCTTCACGCGCACCAGCGTGGTCCCTCCGGCCACCTCCGACTCGTAGATGATGAACTCGCCGTCAGCCGAGAAGAACGGCGCGTTGCCGTTGCCGATGCTCATGCTGTCGCCTCCGTCGATGCTGCCGAAGCGCAGGTCGGGCTTGCCGGTCGAGCCGTCGGGAATGCTCTCGAAGACCACCCACTGGCCGTCGGGCGAGACGCGCGCGACCTGCTCGAACGCCGGCGTGCCGAACAGCACGCGCGGGTTGCCGCCGTCGGCATCCATGATCCAGATGTCCTGCGTACCGCCGCGCACCGAGTCGAACACCACGCGGCCGTCGGGCGTGAACGTCGGATCGTCGTCGGAGCCGCGGCTGCGCGTGAGCTGTTTCGCCTCACTGTCGCCCTTGTCCACCGGCATGATCCAGATCTCGCGGTCGCCGCTGCGCTCGCTGGCAAACACAATCTGCTTGCCGTCGGGCGACCACGCGAAGTACGCGTCGAGCGCAGCGTGCGAGGTCATGCGATGCAGCTGGCGGTCGCGCATCGTCATCACGTAGATGTCCTGGTTGCCGCCGTTGTTCACGCCGAAGCCGATCATCGTGCCGTCCGGCGAGATGCGCGGCCACTCGTCCACCAGCCGCGTGCCGATCAGCTTCGTGGCGAGGCCACCGGCCGCCGGTGTGCTCCAGATGTCGCCGTCCAGTTCGAACACCAGGCGGTCGCCGCGCGCGTCGCCCTGCTTGCTGCCCTTGTCGACCAGCTTGCGGATCATCTTCGGTTCGACCGGGTCCTCGACGATGTCAATGCCGATCGGCGTGAGCGTGGCCGGCGCGCTGCCGTCCAGGTTGACCGACCAGATGCGGAAGTCCTTCGTGACCAGCGCAATGTTGTGCGCGGCGTTGTACTCCAGGCTGTCGATGCCGATGCCGTCATCGAGCTTCGTCAGCTGCTCGGCGCCGGTGCCGTCCACCTTCTTGCGCCAGATGTTGAACGTGCCGCCTTCCTCGCTGCGGTAGACCACGCTCTGGCCGTCGGCGGTGAAGTGCGGGTCGTGCTCGTTGGTGTCGGTGGCCGTGAACTGCTGCGGCAGGACGGGTTTGGCGCCCGCGACCGGCAGCTCGATGTTCTGCAGGTAGAGGTCGTGGTTCGCGCTGCCCGCGTAACGCAGCTGGAACATATCGCCGGTGCCCGCGCTGCGCGTGAACACCAGGTTCTTGCCGTCCGGCGAGATGTCGCCGTCGCGCGCGCCGAACAGCGTCAGGCGGTCGGGCGTCGCGCCGTTGATCGGCACTCGCCACAGCTCCAGCTCGCCACTGCGGCTCGACAGCACCAGCAGGTTCTCGCCGTCTGCCAGCCACTGCAGCGGAATGTCCACGCCGCTGTCGAAGGTGATCTGCGTCGGCGTGCCGCCCGTCGCGTTGACGATCCACACGTCGTAGCCGTGATCGCGATTGCTGGCGAAGGCGATCTTCTTGCCGTCGGGCGACCAGATCGGCGTGGAGTCGTGCGCCTCGTGCATCGTCAGCCGCGTGGCGCGGCCGCCACCGACGGGCACGGTGAAGATGTCGCCGTGCCAGGTGAAGGCGATCTGCGTGCCGTCGGCCGAGAGGCCGGGCAGGCGCGGGTTGGGCACCGAGGCCGGTGGCGCGGGCTGCGTGTCGGCAGCCGGGTTGGCGGGTTGCGCGAACAGGGTCGCGGGAGTCAGTGCGAGCAGAGCGAGCGCAGGCAACCACGCAATGGCCCGGCCGATCGGGTGAATCAACATGAACTGCATCCTGTCAGGGGATTCGCGGGAAAGCGTAGCGACGCAATCTGTTTTGATAGACCACCCGCGGCGCCGCGGTCAAGCCGCAGCGGCACGCCCAGCCGCCACCACAGGCGTCGTCCGGGCCGGATCAATTGTGTGACGCCAGTCGCGTCGCGGCCGTACCGATAAGGACATCACCGGTGAACCCGGCGACCACATGGCCGCTGGACCAGCAACGCGAAGTGTTGAGGGAAGTCGATCATTTCTGGTAAATTTGGGAACAGTGGGGAGTGTGGGGTCACTCCGCTGTTCAACCGTCCGTCCCATTGCCTGAAGCGCCGCAGATCGGTCAAGGATGCTGTCACCACAGGACATCCGACTGAAGAACCTGATCCTGCAGCGCAAGTTGCTCACGGAACGCGATCTGGCGATCTGTGAGGAGCTTGTGCAGACCGGGACGGTCCGTAGCGTGCTGCATGCGATCCGCGCCGAAGACCTGCTGACCGAGCCGCGCATCCGGATCCTGCTCGACGATCTCGGCATGTCCGACGATCCGCTCGAGACCGGCATCGGCCCCGAAAGCGACCACACCGACAGCAGCCAGGATGCCACCCAGTCGCAGGCGGTCAGCCAGTCGCGCATCCGCATCGACACCAAACTCTGGTCGCAGACCATCGAGGAGTCGACCGACGAGGCCTCCAGCGCGGCGGCTGCAGCGGCGGCGGCAGGCAGCGGCGACGACCTCGAGCCGCTCGACGACGATCCGTTCGCGCAGGTCGAGGACTCCGGCACCTCCTTCTACACCGACGAGGAAGCCGAGTGGCAGGCGGCCGCGGAGGCGACCAGCGAATTCGAGAAGCAGCCGTTGGCGCGCGCCGGCGTGAACCCGGTGCCCGCCGGCGACGACAAGCCGACACCCACCGAACCGCTGGTGCGGGCCGCGCGCGACCTGGACGGCGGTGCCGGGGACGCCGGGGCGGGCAGCAAGCGTCGCGGCGGCATGATCGACCTGTCGTCGTTGCGCTCCGACTCCGGCCGTCGCGCCGCCGCGTCGCGGCAGGTCGACGACGAAGGCGTGGGGTCGCCGTTCCCGAAGCGGTCGGCCAGCAACCGGACCGGCGCGGTAGCGGGCGACAAGCCGGGACCCGAGCTCACGACCCGCGGCGGCAGCGGCAGCGCGTCGGTGGCACCGGCGGCGGGTGCAACGCCCGACGCGATGCCGACCGACGACTACGAAGACATGGGCTTCGAGGCGATCAAGCCGTTCGACGCCGTGCCCGAGGCGCAGCCGGCCGACCCGATGGCCGACACCGCGCAGGACGTCGACCCGTTCGCCGGGCTGCAGGACGCCAGCGCCGTGATGGAGTCGATCTCCGACGGCAGCGACGTGATGCCGGCGGTCGCCGCGAACGAGCCAAACGACACGGCAAACGAGCTGCTCGACGACTCGGCGGTGACGCCGGTCGACAGTGGCGTCTCCGACGTGGCGATCAATCCGCTGGCCGGCCTCGCCGATCCATTCGCCAATGCGGGCGGCGCGATGGAGTCGTTCCCGGCGTCGATGCCTCTCAGCGACGACTTCAACGCGGCCTTCGCCGACGACAACGAATCGGGCGCGCAGGTCAGCGGCGACCCGAAGACCGCCTGGCGCGGGCAGCCCACCGGCGGCGGCGATCTGCTCGTCGACTATGACGCGGCCGCGAGCGGCGACTCGGCCCGGCTCAACAGTGCGACCGGGCTGCAGACGCCGTTCCCGCGCGCGACCGTGCCCGAGCCGTTCGGCGACTTCGCGGCCGAGGCCATGCCGTTGGCCGGGCCGGACAGCTTCGAGGACGACGACGACGCGATCTTCCAGGCGCCGGAGAGCATCGGCACGATCGACACGATCGGCATCGGCAGCGGCCCGACTGGCATGTCGAGCGCGCATCTCGACGAGATCGGCCCGTCGGAGGCCGCGGCCGCGCTGATGGACTACTCGGAGTTCGAGCAGTTCGCCGAGGTCAGCCACGACGAAGTCGCGCCCCTGCCGGACGACGATGCCGACGACGACGACGGCGACGTGACGTTCGTGCCCGATCCGCGCGCCGCGTCGCATGTCGACGTCGAAGTCGCGGCGGCCGGGATGTCGCAGGGCATGCCCAGCGATCCGGCGGCGTCGGCGTCGTCGATCATGTCGGCATCGGACAGTGGCATCCGCGCGAGCGTCACGGGGATGCGCACGCGCAAGACCAGCTGGGGCGACCTCAAGTCCGACCGCCTGCGCTCGACCGACACCGACCGCTCGGAACGTTCCGAGAATCCGAACGCGTCGTCGTCGGCGGTTGCGGCGTCGTCGGGCCGGGCACGCAAGTCGGCGCCGTCGTGGTCGTCGGTGGGCGACGAGCGGGCCTCGGCTGGCGCCGTGAACATGGACGACGCGCGACCGCTCGGCGGCCACCCCGACCAGCCGGGCGACGACGGCTTCCCGCGCGACGTCAGCGGCCCGCAGGTGGCGGCGAAGGCCGGCGCGCGCGAGGTCCGCGATGTGATGGTCTCGCCGTTCGAGTTCGACGCATTCGAAGCGCCAGTCGAGGCGGGCAGCGCCGGCAGCGGTGCACAGTCGGCCAGCGGCGTGACCGTGTTCGCCGACAACGAGGCTGCGCAGGCGTCATCCGACGCGTTCGACAGCAGCGACGAGTGGAACGCCAGCATCTACACGCCGGCCGAGCCGCACACGCTCGAGGCCGAGAACGCGCGCGATGCGTCGCGCGACGGCAGCGACGACGACGCGGCGTTCGAGTTCCTCAGCCCGGCCGACATCGTCGAGCCCGAGAACGAATCGCCCGCGCCGATCCTGCGCCCGCTGGTGCAGACCGAAGAAGAACGCGCGCTGCTCGCTACCGACATCTTCGGCAAGAGCTTCGCCGAGGACCTGCCGGTGCCCGGCGACATCTTCGAGCAGATGGCCGACGAGTCGCGTCGCATCGACTCGATTGCCGGGGGGGCCGGCAGCGGGCAGGGCATCGGCGACACCGAACTGGGCGAGGTCTCGGCGGCCGACCGCCCGTTTGCCGACGCGATCGACATGGCCGCGCACGCCGACGGCGAGGATCAGGATCCGACCGACACCGGCCTCGAATCGGGCACGCAGCGCCTCTCGTCGGCGCAGGCCGCGGCCAGCAACGCGCGCTCGCGCCGCACATCCGACTTTGATGCCTTCGAGCTCGAAGGCCAGAAGCTCGGCAAGGTCGAGCTCTACGAGAAGCTCGGCCAGGGCGCCGTCGGCACCGTCTACCGCGGCGTGGACAACAAGCTCGACAAGGAAGTCGCGGTCAAGGTGCTGCCGCGCGCGTTCGGCGAGGACCGCAAGCAGCGCGAGCGCTTCATCGCCGAGGCCCGCACCGTGGCGCGCTTCGAGCCGCACCCCAACATCGTCGCGGTCTACGACGTGGATGAGCAGGACGGGCTCGTCTACATCGTGATGCAGTACGTGCGCGGCAGTTCGCTCGCCAAGCAGATCCACCGCCGCGGCCAGCTCTCCGAGTACCAGACGATCGCGATCATCCGCCAGGTGCTGCTCGCGCTCGACGTCGCCCACCAGAAGGGCCTCGTCCACCGCGACATCAAGCCCGACAACATTCTCATCACCGAGGACGGCACCGCCAAGCTGACCGACTTCGGCCTGGCCCGCACCGCTGACGACGCCAACGCGCGCACTGTGCAGGGCCAGCTGATGGGCACGCCGCACTACATGGCGCCCGAGCAGGCGCAGGGCACGCGCGCCGACCACCGCGTGGACCTCTACGCGGTCGGCGTCACGCTCTACGAGTGCCTCACCGGCAAGCGGCCGTTCGAGGGCGGCAACCCGCAGACGATTCTGGTCAAGGTGCTCAACGACCAGCCGCGGCCGCCGACGCAGTTCAATCCGAAGATCAGCCCGCTGGTGCTGCAGGTGATCTACACGTTGATGGAGAAGTCGCCGGACGCGCGCTACCAGAGCGCGGTCGAGGTGCTCAACGTGCTCGACCAGTGGTCGCCCGACGACGCGATGGCGGCGATGGCCGATCGCGGTCGCGCGCCGGTCGCGCGCAGCGGGTCGTTCCGCACGGCTGGAAGCGGCAGCGACGGACGGATCAGCACGCAGGCGTCGGGGCGGTTCTCGGGGCGCAACGCCACGGTGCCGCCGCCTCCGCCGCCCGCACCCGACCCGCTGCGCTTCAGCACGCCGTCGGCGCGCCAGGTTGTGAGCAGTGCGATGCCGGTGCCCGCGCCGCCACCACCGCCGCCGCCACCACCGATGATGCCGACGACGCCGCCGCTGGGGCTGGCCGCGCGGTCGCCGAACCAGTCGTACGTCGAAGCCGATGATATCGCCCGGCAGTTCACGCCGGACCTGCTCGATCACGTGCTCGACGAGTCGCAGGTGCGCAAGCGCGAGACCGAACGTTCGCAGGGCCGCGCGTCGACGCATCCGCCGCCTCCATCCGGGGCCGCCCCCGCTGCGCCGGCCGCGCCTGCTCGCTCCGACCGTGTCGAGCGTCGCGCGCCAGTCTCCGGCGACACCTCGAAGACCGCGCGGGTCGAGCCGTCCGCCACGCGCCCGGCGCCGGCCGCACACACGTCGCCGCCGCCGTCGCAGGCCCGCCCCGTGCCGGCCTACGCCAGCGCCGCGGCGCCCGCGACACCGGCCGTGCGCCCGGGCAGCCGGCAGAGCGGCAAGCCGTTGCAGTCGGCGATCGAAACCATGATCGGCGGAAGCAGTCGCGCCAGCGGCCACGCGGCGCCAGCTTCGTCCTCGTCAGCTGCACCACTCGTCCGGCCCGGCCAGTCCACGTCGCGCAGTCCGTACGTGTCGCCGGGCCACACGCCGCGCGTCGTCACGCCCGTGCCGCGCTTCGACACGCCGGGCCTGCAGTTCCGCCGGCCGCGCGGGATGCGCAGTCGCCGGTTCCGGCGCCGCCTGCTGCGTCGAGTCGCGCTCGCGCTGCTCGTGATCGGCACGATCGCCACGATCATCGGCTACACCTGGTGGCAGCGCGCGATGCCGCGCCCCGTCGCCGGCTACCTGCCGCCCGACACCGTGCTCTACGCAGAGGCCGGCAGCCTCGACGATCTGCTCGCCGCGATCCGCCACTCGCCGCTGCTCAACAGCACACCGGAGGGCTACGACGGCCCGATCACCAGCGTGGCCGACGAGCAGGACCTCGTCGCGAAGCTGAGCGCGATCACCGGCGCACCCGCGAAGGACTGGACCGCGGCGCTGCACCAGATTTCGCGCGTGCACGTCGCCGTGCTGCGGCCTGCGCCAGCCGAGCCGCCGGGCGTGGTCTGGGTGCTGCGCTTTGCCGACGACACCCCGGCGCTGCCCGTTGCGGCCCACCTGCAGCGCGCCAGCCATGTCATTCCGGGCACCGGCGGCAGCGCATTCGAGCTCGACACGGCGATGGCCGACAGCCAGTTGCCGTTCAACTGCTACGCGTGGCTGCCCGGCGCGCAGCTGATGCTCTGCGCCAGCACCAGCACGCTGATGCGCGTGCTGGCGATCCGCGACGCCGACAACGCGGGCAGCCTGGCGCACACGCCGCGCTTCTCCGCCTGGCAATTGCACGCGCCGCGCACACGCCAGACCGGCCTCGCGCTGTTTGTCGACTGGAGTGATCTGATCGAGGCCACGCGCAACTCCAACGGCGCCAGCGGGGGTATGCCCGGAATGTTCCATGAGCCCGGCATGACCGGCCTCTCCGCACTCGACGTGCGCCCCACACCGGTGATCCCTGCGGGGCCTGCGGGGCCGGTCCCGCCGGGCAGCGACAAAGGCCGCATGGTCGAGGTCATCGACCTCGATGCGCAGGCCGCGGCATGGCCCGGTCGCGGGCTCGGCCTCAAGGCGGCGCCGTCCGAGCGACTGCTCGAATGCGTGCCCGCCGACGCGCGCTCGTTCTGGTCCGGCGTCACCGCGCCCGGCGCGTCGTCCGGCCAGGAGTTGCTCAAGTGGGTCGCCGCGCTCGGCCACCACACCGGCCCGATGCGCGACCTGCTGCTCAGGCCGTTGCAGAACTCGCCCGGCACCAACGACCTCTACGACGTCTGGACCGGCGAGTTCGCGTTCGCGCGCATGCGCGGCAACGAGCCGCTGCTGCTGCTCGGCATCGGCGACCAGACGCAGGACATCCATCGGGCCGGCGAGATCAGCCGTCGCGCGTTCGGCGACACCACCGATGGCACAGCCGTCGGCGGGCTCGACGTGCACACCGGCCGCCTCGCGTGGGCAGTTGCGCCGCGCCTGTTGATCCTCTCGCCGTCGGCCAATGCAGTGCGCCGTTCGCTGGAAGTCTGGCGCGAGGCTGGCTCGGTGCTCGACACCCCGGCGTGGCACACCCGGCGCCGCCTGCTGGCCGACCGCCTGCACCTGCTCGCGGGCTGGCGGCCCGACGTGCTGGTCGACGTAATCGCTGGCGTGGAGGGCATCAGCGAGGAGCAGCCGGGTGTCTCGCCGGGCAACGGCAACGACAACGACAACGGCAACGTCACCGCGATGCCGGGCAGCATCGCCCGCCAGGATCTGATCCTCGGCGGCGTGATCATCGATGATCGCAGCGTGCACGCGCGCCTCACGCTCAGCGGCGAAGACGTGCTGCTGCTCGCGCTGCTGGCGCACCAGAAGGCGCAGACCGTGCACATCTCGCGCGCCACCTCCGGCAATCGCCCGGCTGCGCCCCGCCTGCATGGCTCTGCCGAGGGCGGCCGCGTCGAGCTGCGCTGGGATGTCGCCCCCGACGCGGTGGCCGGAGCCGGCACCGAATCGGTTGCCTTGTTCATCATCGAGTCGCGCGACGCCGACAGCGCGGCGTTCGCCGAAGTCGACCAGGTGCCGGGCCACGTCACCAGCTGGTCGGCCAGCGGCATGAACACCTCGCGCCGCACCGAGTGGCGCGTCAAGGCGGTGGCCGTCAACGGCAACACCACCTGGTCCGATCCACTGATGCTGGTCGAGGAATCCGGTCGCGGCGACGAACTGGTCCCGCCGCGCGTGGAGATCGAACGCGTGGTGCTCGGCACCGGTGGCGCGCCCGACCGCGTGATCATCGCCGGCCGCAGCTACTCGATGGGCGAGGACATCACGACCGACAATGGCCGGCACTATCGCCTCGCCCGCGTGAAGCGCGTGGTCGGCACACCGGGTCGCGAGTGGCGCGTGGTGATGCTCGACTCGCGCGGCAACTCGTATCCGGTGGACGCCCCCGCGCCGAGCGGCCCCGGCGACGCGAACGGCCCGGGTAGTCCGAATGGTCCGGGCGATCCCGGCGACAACCCGACCGGCGGGTCTGGCGGTAATGGCGGCACTGGCGGCAGGGAGTGATCCGATGGCTGGCACCGATGTTCACTCCCGCTCCCGCCTGCGGGAACTGCTCGTTCGACAGTACACCGATGTGCAGCGCGGCACGAAGCGGCTGCTCCAGCTGATCCCTGCCGACAAGTACGACTGGGCACCCGCGCCCGGCATGCGCACGTTGCGCGAGCTGGCCGGGCACCTGGCCGTGATCGCGCGATACGCCACGAAGGGCATGGTCAGTGGCGAGTGGGAGATGCCCGAGTCGCCGGCCACGGTCGACCGCGACATCGCGCTGGCCGAGCTGCAGCAGAGCATCGACTACACCCTCGCGCAGATCGCCGACATCTCGGACGCCGAGTTCGAGCGCCGGCTGGTCCGCATGCCGTGGGGCCCCGAAATGACCGTCGCGCGCGCCTTCGCCGCGCAGATCGAACATGAAATCCATCATCGCACCCAGCTGTACATCTATTTGAAGATCCTCGGCGTGGACATGAACTCGCTCACGCTGTTCGGCTGACGGTGTATGGTGAAGCGGCGGCAGCGGCCGGCGCGGAGCAGAGCAGAGAGGAGCAGCAGCACGTGGCGGTACCGGTCGGAGCCAGAGTGGGTGGCGCACTCGGCACCGGGCTTCTGGCCCTGGTGACCGCGCTGGTCGTCGGCACCCCCGCACCGCGCGACAACCACCCGACCGGCGATACCGGCACGTCGCCCGCACCGCAGGCGCCCACCGACGACGAGATCCGCCTGCACGATCAGGTGCACGACCTCGTCGCCGCCGACCAGCCCGCCGACGTGATCCTCGCGGCCTGCAGCGCCTACCTCGAACGCCCCGGCTTCGTCGCGTGGCGCGAGGACGTCCTGCGCATCCGCGATACGCAGCGCCAGCGCGTACCGCAGGAGTACACGCTCGAGCGCATGGTGCTGGCCCTCGACCGGCTCTCCGCGGCGCACCGCACCACAGTGCAGGCCTGGCTGCGCAACAGCCGCCAGCGCTTCTCGCTGAAGATTGAAACGCTCGACCGCCAGGACCTTGCCACGACCATCCTGCTCACGCCCTTCGCGCGCGACGCCGTGACCATCGCGTCCGACCGCATCACGATCGCCTGGACCGGCGCGCTTGCGCTCTTCCCGCCCGCCAATCAGTTGCCCCATCAGGCTCTCCGCGTCACACTGCGTGCAGAGAACGCGGACCGCCCCGGCGTGGTCGAGCAGATTGTGTGGCGTGCCGCCGACCTGACGTCGCTCGCGCCGCTGGACGTGCCGGAGGGGCCCACACTGGAGTTCGTCGCGCGTACACCCCCGTGACGATGCACGATTCGCGGTACGCCAACCCCGCTCCGCTCGTTCTGGCTTGTGGACTTGCAGCAAGGACGCCCGTCGATGGCTGCAGCAGAACCCCGACCTCACCCCGACAGCGCCAGCGCAGACGCGGCGCAGGCGCCCCCGTTGCCGTCGCCATCGCCGGCCCCGGTCGCCGCTGCCGCGCAGTCGGCCCGCAACTACCCGGTGGGCCCGCGCGACGAGACCGCCCGCCGCTGGCGCGACGAACCCCACGGCCGGCCGTTGCGCATCGGCCTGCTCGGCACGTCGGGCGCCGGCAAGACCACCTACCAGACCGCGCTCTCGTACGTGCTGGTGCGCCAGAACGAAGGCGACCCCACCGTCGATGAGCCGCTGTTCGGCCATCCGGTCGGCCAGGAGACGCGCCAGTTCCTGTCGGTGCGCGTGCACGAACTGATCGGCGGCAACTTCCCGCTGCCCACCAACGACGCGACCAACCTCTTCTACCGCATCGAGTCCGGCAACGAGACGCGCCTGATCTCGATCCTCGACTACCGCGGCGGCGACCTGCCCGAGATCTACTCGCGCGACGTCGGCAAACCGTTGCCGCCCGCGCTGCAGGAGGTCGCCGACTACTTCGCCGACTGCGACGCGTACGTCTTCCTGGTCAATGCGCGCACGCTGCTCTTGCGCGACGACGACCCCGAGTTCCAGCGCTTCTGGAACGAGTTCCTCGTCTACAAGGACGTGCTGCAGCACCTCGTCGACTCGCGCCCGCGCTTCCGCGGCAAGATCTCCGATCCGTTCGCGCTGGTTGCCACGCAGACCGACGCCGTGGACCTCGACAACCCGGCCGTGCGGCAACAGCTTGACCGCGCGCTCGACAACCTGCAGCGCGAGCTCGAACGCCACGTGCGCTACCCCGAGACGTTCCTCACCAGTGCCATCGGCCGGCGCTTCATCGATCCGGCCACGATGAAGAAGCTGCCGCACGCCCGGCTCGAACCCGAGAACGTGCTCGCGCCGTTGCGCTTCATCCTGCGCACCCGCCGCCTGCACCGCCGCCTGCGCCGCCGCCTGTTGCTGACGAGCCTCAGCATCATCCTGCTCGGCGGCGTGATCCTCGGCCTGATCCTCGGCAAGCTCGAAGCCGAGGTCCGGCTCAAGGCGGTGGTCGATCTCGGCCAGAACCTGGACCGCGAGCACGTGCCGAAGGACGCCGAGCTGGAGGGCCGCCTGCGCCGGCTCGAGCATGCCCAGGATGAACTCGGCATCTTCTCGTTGTTCCTCACGAGCGACTCGGTGGCGGCGTTCAAGTCGGCGCGCGACGCGATCCTGGCGGAACTCGACGAGCGCGAGTACGCGCGCTTCTCGCAGGCCGCCAACGGCCAGCCGGTGAATCTCGAGGAGGTCAATGCGCTGGCGCGCGACTACCTGCGCGAGCGCAAGTACCTCGACCGCTACTCGTCCGGCCGGCCGCACGCCGAACAGGTGCTGACCGCGGCCGAGCAGGTGCGCCGTCGCTACGACGAAGAGGCCTGGGCCGAGGCGCGCCGCGTGGATTCGGTGGAGGCGTACGGCGTGTACCTGCAGAAGGTGGCGACGCTGCCCGACCCGCTGCACCGCCACGACGCGCAGCAGGAGATCAAGCGGCTGCAGCGCGACAGCCACGTGGCGCGCTGGTCGGAGATCGTCGACTTTGCGAACCGCCAGCCGGGCCGCTACGAGGCCGTCGTGCGGCTCGTGCACGACTTCCGCGAGAACTGCCCGCCCGAGTTCAAGCGCACGCTCAACCCGCCGCCGGACCAGTTCTTCCAGCAGTTGATCAGCGCGTGGGACGAGCAGTTGTGGTCCGACCTGAACGACTACTACCGCCGCTTTGTGGACATCCCCAACGGCAGCATCACGGCCAACCTGCGACCGTGCATCGACCGGCTGCGCGAGTACCTCACGCAGATCGGCACGTGGACGGTGCCGGCGCACGAGGCCGCGGCGCGCGAACGGATCGCGATGCTCGAGGTGCGCGGTGCCGACCGCGAGTACACGATCCGGCTGATCAGCGGGTCGTTCAAGAACTACGACGAGGAGAAGCCGGACATCTACATCAAGGTGTTCGTCAACGGGAAGCTGAAGTTCACGACCGAGGCGAACCCGAAGTACGACAACGCGAACCCGGTCTGGAACATCGACTTCCCGTTGCGCTGGAAGGCGTACGACATTGTGCGCGTGGAGGTCTGGGACCAGGACCCGTGGCCGAATGGTCATGACCACATTTTCCAGGTCGAGGTGGCCGGCATCGACGCGATCCAGACGATCTTCGGCAAGCGCATCTACTACGGTGACTCGGCCGACCCCGACTGGGTGGTGCGCTTCGCCGTGGTGGGTGGCGGCGAGTAGGCGCCACGAGCGGTGACGAATCTGTGATGCGAACCCGGCAAGAGCCGCGAGCGCAAGCGAGCGGGCCTCGGGGGGGGCGCACGATCACGAATCAGCCGCTCGCAGAAACCCACCGGTCGCAGCGCGGATCGCGTGATCGACAAGTTGATCGAAGCGCGAGCCCCCGGGCCCGCTGCCTTGCAGATTGCGGTCGCGGCTCGTGTTGCGCATGGACCGTCTGCGCTCGACCCCTTTTCGGGGCCGTTCCGTCGCCATGTGTCGCGACGAGATCGCTGGTCGGTCGGTCATGCAACCACCGCTTCCGGCTTGCGAGCCGTGCTCGTCGCCTCCATC
The DNA here is from genome assembly GCA_050249295.1 of Planctomycetota bacterium. Lineage (GTDB taxonomy): Bacteria > Planctomycetota > UBA8742 > SKZP01 > SKZP01 > JBFWQT01. The sequence goes on along the minus strand of JBFWQT010000014.1, from coordinate 8,680 downwards.
TCGTCGGCCGCGAGGTCCGTGTCTTCGGGCTTCTCCGGCTCGATTGGCTTCGTTTCGTCGTGCTCCTCGATCTCCGGCCCGGCCGTCGGCGGCGTGTGCCGCCGCGTCATCCGCTCGTGGTTCGCGCGGATGTACTCGGCCATGGTCATCGCGGCGATCCGCTTCAGGTCCATCGGCTTGTTCAAGAGATAGTTCGTCGTCATCACATCCGCGGCGTGACCCTCGGCCTGCAGATGCAGCCGCCGGTCGCGGTTCTTCTGCAGCCGATCGAGGTCAGCCACGCACTTGTGGTACTCGCGCTCGATCGACCCGCGATACCGCAGCAGGACGTTGAACTCCGCGATGCGGAAGTCGTCGGCCGTGAAGAAGTGCATCACGTGCTTCTCCATCGCCTCCAGGCGACGACGCTTCCAACTCGCGACGATGATGCGCTCCGCGACCTCCTCCTCGATGTCAGTGGCGAGCTGCATCGAGACGCGCATGTGGTAGCGGTACTCTTCGAATTCCTCGCGATCCTCGTGGTCCATGCAGATGAGGTTCGCGGTCAGGCCATGCTTCCAGGCATTCGTCCGGCTGCGCTGCTTGCCTTTGGCGCTCTTCGGGCCGGTGGAGCGCTGCGCATTGCGCCGATTGGCGGCGATCTGGGCTTCGGTTGTCATCTTGGTTTGTTTGGGTCCAGGACTCGGTCGGCGGCGGGTGAGCAACACAACACACCCCCTCTGTAATGAGGATTGTCCTATGTCGGGCCCGTTTTTCGGATGCAAGTCGCTGGGGCGGTGGCCTTTAGCCCTGAATCAGCTAAAATGGACCGATGTCAGGATTGGCTTGCCGTCGTTAAAGCTCGTGAAGCGTCGTGGAGGTTCGTAGGTGTCGCGCGACGCACCGTGTCGAGGGTGCATTGCATGCCACAAAGGCACGAAGGACACGAAGGACCACAAAGGGGGCTGAAGAGTCGCCACCGCCATACACCTCGCGAACCACAATCAATCCACCAGGCGAGCCGGGGACGTCAGTCCCCGGAGGGGTAACCCACGATCACGCTCTGACCGTGTGCCGAGAGCTGCGTATGCTGAGCGCGACGTGAAAAGAGAGATTCACCACAGAGAGCACAGAGAACACAGAGAAGAAGTGGAGAGGCGAGATGCGCCTCCAATCCTCTCTCTGTGGTCTCTGTGCTCTCTGTGGTGAACCTTCTTCCTGCTACGCACCGGGGACATCAGTCCGCGCGGCCTGGATCGGATCAGGCCTTCTTGCGCGGGCGCGGAAGGTCGGCGCAGTGACCACCCGCCACCTCGGCGGCCTGCATCACGGCCTCGCCCATCGTCGGGTGCGGGTGAATCGTGACCGACAGGTCCTCGATCGTGGCGCCCATCTCGAGAGCCAGCGCACCCTCACCAATGATGTCGCTCGCGTGCGCGCCGGTGTAGCCGACGCCGAGCACCAGGCCGCTCTCCTTCTCGGCAATCACCTTGGCCTTGCCGGCCGTCTCGTTGATCGCCTTGGCACGGCCCAGCGCGGTCAGCGGGAAGCTGCCGACGATGTAATCGATGCCCTGCTCCTTGCACTCGATCTCGGTCAGGCCGGCCCACGCCACCTCGGGGTGCGTGAACACCACTGCCGGCACGGTGCGGTTGTCAAACGCGCTCGGCTTGCCGGAGATCACCTCGGCCGCCACCTTGCCCTCACGACTGGCCTTGTGAGCCAGCGGGAAGCCGGGAACGATGTCGCCGATCGCGTAGACGTTGGCGGCGCTCGTGCGCATCTGGCTGTCCACCTGGATCTTGCCGCGGTCGATGCCCGACTCGATCAGCTTGATGCCGAGCGTCTCCAGCCCGAGGTCGTCGGTGTTCGGCGTGCGGCCGATCGCGGCGAAGACGTTGTCGTATGGCTCGGTCGTGGCCTTGCCGTCCTTGTCTTCGATCGTCACCTGGTAGCCGTCGCCGTCCTTCTCCACGGCGGTGACCTTCGCGCCGAAGCGCAGCGTCTTGAACTTCTTCTTGATGTGGCGGTGCACCGGCTCGACCAGGTCTTCGTCGGCGGTCGCGAGGATGCGCGGCAGCATCTCGACAAGGTGCACCTCGGAGCCGAGGCCGGCATACACGATGCCCAGCTCGAGGCCGATGTAGCCGCCGCCGATGACCAGCAGCTTGCCGGGCAGGCGCGGCACGAGCAGGGCCTCGGTGCTGGTCCACACGCCCTTGTCGCGCATGAACGGCAGCAGGAACGGCCGCGAGCCGACCGCGATGATGCAGTGCTGGAAATCGATGCCCGAGTACTCGCTGCCTTCGAGCTTGATCTGGCCGGGGCCGGTGAAGCGCGCCTTGCCCTGCACGATCTCGATCTCGCGGCTCTTGCAGAGGTAGTCGACGCCCTTGGTGATGCCGTCGACGAGCTTGCCGCGGAAGTCGCGCAGCTTGTCGAGGTCGAAGCGCACGTTGTCGGCGATCACGCCCATCGCGGCGCCGGCCTTCGCGTGCTCGGCGACCTCCACGGCGTTGATCAGGGCCTTCGACGGGATGCAGCCTTCGATCAGGCACACGCCGCCGAGCTGCGGGCGGGCCTCGACGAGGGTGACGCTGAGGCCGAGGTCGGCCGCATGGCACGCAGCCACGTAGCCGCCGGGGCCTGCACCGATCACCACCACGTCGGCCTGCATGCGTTGATCGCCCATCACCATGATGTTGTCTCCCGGAGTGGCCTCTGATGGCCGGGTGGGGTGGTTTGCGCGCGGCGCCCTTGCTGTCGGAGCGGAGCGCGCGCGCCATTGCACGGCGGAGCATCCATTTCACGGGGCGCGGATGCAAGCCCCGGACCTGTGGGCCCGGCGAAACGTCGAGGCAGCCTGCAGCGTCAGTCGCCGGACGAAATCCTGCTGTCGCTGGTGGCCGGGTTGTCGTCGTCGAGCCGCACCGCCGGGTTCAGGCCGGATTCCTCGGCTGCGAGACGAACGGCGCGCGCGACATCGGCCGTCAGATCGGTGGTCTGCGTTTCCAGCGGCGACGAGGTGATGCTGCCGCCTGCGCCGGTGCCGTTGCCGCCGCCCTGGCCGCCCGTGCCACCGCCCGGCGTCTCGGGCAGGCTGACCAGCGGCCGCATCAGCGAGACGACCAGGCTGCGGATGCGACGGCCGTCGAGGCGCCGCACGATCATCATCACGCCCGGCGCGTCGATCCGTTCGCCCGGCGACGGCACACGGCCGAGGCGCGCAAACACGTAGCCGCCCACGGTGTCGACGTCCTCGGCTTCCTCGTCTTCGAGATGCACGCCGATCGCGTCGGCCATCTCGTCGAGCCGCACGGTGCCCTGCACCACGAACGTGCTGGAGTTGACCCGGCGGATCGGCAGCGGTTCGAACTCGTCGAGAATCTCGCCGACGATCTCCTCGACGATGTCTTCCATCGTCACCAGGCCGGCCGTGCCGCCGTACTCGTCGACGACGATGGCCAGCTGGTGGCGGCCCGACTGCAGCTCGTGGAACAGCTGGCCGACCTTCATGAACTCGGTGACGAAGTACGGCGGGCGCTTGCGGCCGAGCTCGCCGATGTCGAACGGCGGCGGCGTGATGCCCTCGATCGCGGGCGCGGCGAGCAGTTCGATCAGGTCGATCACGTTGACGACGCCGATCAGTTCGTCGATGCCCTTGTCGGCGTCGTACACCGGGTAGCGCGAACGGCGCTTGGTGCGCACGATCTCGAGCACCACGGCCGGCGACGCGTTGGATGGAATCACGGCGACCTCGGTGCGCGGCACCATCACGTCGCGCGCCATCACGCTGGAGAGCTGCAGCACGTTGGTCACCATCTGCGACGTGTGCTCGTGCAGGTCGCCGGTGCGCGACATCATCTGCGCGAGGTGCTTCAGCTCGTCGGGCGAGACGCGGTCGCGGTCGGCCGGGTCGACGCGGAACATGCGCTCGATGCCGACGTTGACCAGGGTGAGCGCGGTGATCAGCGGCGCGAGCAGGATTTGCAGCAGCCACAGCGGCCGCGCGGCCAGCAGCGCAACGGGTTCGGAGAACGTGATCGCCACGCCCTTGGGCGTGATCTCGCCGACGAGCAACAGGAACGAGGCGACCACCACGGTGTTGATCGCGATGACGGATTCGTTGCTGAGGCCGGAGTCCTTGAGCAGGCTCGTGGCGATCACGGCGGCGATCGATGCGGTGGCCACGTTGGCGACGTTGTTGCCGATCAGGATTGCGGCGATCAGCCGGTTGGGCCGTTCGAGCAGCCGGTCGAGCAGGCGCGCCGACGAGTTGCCCTGGTCGGCGAGCATGCGGATGCGCACGCGCGAACAGGCCAGCACGGCGGCTTCCGAGCCGGAGAAGAACGCCGACACGAGCAGGCCGGCGAAGAACAGGATCAGCAGGTCAGGGTGCGGCATGACTGGTGGGTTGCGCCGTCGATCCGCGCCGGCCCGGAAAGCGGGCTGAACATCCACGGCGCCACGGCGACACGCGTAGTGTACCGCAACACGACGATCTCACGACTCCGGATCAAACGCGAATACACGGAGTTCCTGATCGCAGCGACAGGCTGTCGCGATGCGCGCGGCCCACTCGATGGCCGCGTTGCGCGAGGGCAGCTCGAGAATCGTGAATCCGCCGTTGAGCGGAGGCGCCCACGGGTAGCCGCCCCCGGCGACCGCGCCGGCAGCGGATACCAGAACCGGCGGGACTGATTCGTCGATCCCGCCGCCGAACACATAGACGCCGGCCGCCTTCGCTTCACGGATCACGGAACGCGCTGCGTCGCCGACCGCTTCCAGTTCGTCGGCGGGCACATCCATTGCGGCCGCGGGGAATGAAATCAGGAACTTTGCCACTGCGAATGATGATGCTGGTGCTTGCTCGTGCTTGCTCGTGATACTCGCGCTGCTCGCGCAACCAGCCTCAACCCTGGTGTGGCAGCTTGACGCCCAGGTCTCTCGCGGTGGCGAGCGCCGTGGGGTCGCCGGCTTCGGCGAAGCGAACCAGGCCCATGCCGGGGTCGGCGGCCATCACGCGGGCGAGCCGCTGGTCGGCTTCCGGCGAGCCATTCGCCACAATCGCCATCGCACTGTGCACCGAGTAGCCGATGCCGGTACCGCCGCCGTGGCTGATGCTGACCCAGGTCGCGCCCGACGCACTGTTGAGCAACGCGCCGAGAATCGGCCAGTCGGCTACCGCGTCGGAGCCGTCCGGCATCGTCTCGGTCTCGCGGAACGGGCTGGCCGCGTGGCCCGGGTCAAACTGGTCGCGCGCGATCAGCACGGGCGCATTGAGCCCCTGGTCGCGCACCTGCTTGTTGATCGCCTCGGCGACGCGCAGATGATCGGCCGCGCGCAGCCACGCCACGCGGGCGGGCAGGCCGCGCTGCAGGCGCACGGTCGCGCCACTGGCGATCCACGCCGCGAGCTCCGGGTCGTTCACGCCGGCGGTCTCGGAGAGGATGTTGTCGATGTTCTGGATGTCGTCGTCGTCGCCCGAGAGCGCGACAAACAGCATCGGCCGGCGGCCACCCACGAAGCGCTGGCGCAGCCAGGCGGTGGTCACGCCGGGCAGATCGAACGCGTTCTGCAGCCCGCCAAGCTCGGCCTGGGCGCGCAGGTTGTTGCCGAACTCGAACGCCACGGCCCCGGCCGCCTGCAGCTCGAGGATCAGCTTCACGTGCATCGCGGCCGACTCGGTGGCCTGCTTCTCCAGCGCGGTGGCGTCCTCGGCGCGGCGCGCCTTCGCGTCGGCGAAGCTCATGCCGCGCGGGATGTAGCCGAACTGCATGTCGTGCGCCGGCGTGAGGTCGGTCACGATGTCCGGCGTGATCTTGCGCTCGACCAGCGCGGCCAGCAGATCAATCGCGTGGCCGGTGAACGCCACGGTCTCGGCGGTGCCGGCGCCCTTGAGGTCGCAGGCCTTGTCGATCGCCGCGCCGACCTCGCCGAACGAATGATGCACGAGGCCCTTCTGCGCCAGCTTCGACACGCGCTCGGCATTCACCTCGGCGACGAGCAGCGTCGCACCGAGCGAATTGGCGGCCGGCGCCTGGCCCGCGCCGAGGCCACCCAAGCCGGACGAGACCATCAGGCGCTGCTTGAGCGTGTTGCCGAACTTGTCGGCGGCGACGGCGCGCAGTGCTTCCCACGCGGTGCACGCGCCGCTCTGCGGCCCGACGAACAGCCACGCGCCGGCGGTCATGTCGCCCGAAATCGTGAGTTGCCGCTGGCGCAGGCCGCGGAACTCGTCGGCCGACGACCACGCCGGCACGAGCATCGCACTGGCCATCACCACGCGCGGCGCGAGCAGATGCGTGCGGAACACGGCCACCGGCCGGCCCGACTGCACGACGAGGGTCTCGTCGGGTTCGAGCTCCTTGAGCGCGTTGGCGGTGGCGTCGAAATCTTCCCACGAGCGGATCGCGCGGCCCGCGGCGCCATGCACGATGGCCTGCTCCGGATCGACTGCGATCTCGGGGTCGTGGCAGTTCATCAACATGCGCAGCGCCGCCTCGGCCGGCCACGACTTGCATGCGAGGTCTGTGCCACGCGGTGCCGAAACGGGCGTGTAGGGTCGCGTCATGTCAGGCAACGCAGGATGCGTGCGAGCGGGCGGCGGGCCGGTGAAGCGGAGGTCCGGCCATCTTCCGTAACTGCCGTGGCGTTGTCAACGAACGGCGGCAGCACCTTCGTCCAGCCTCGACGATCAGGCAGAATAGCGGGATGCAGTCGCGACCCGACAGGGCAACGATGCCGGCGATCAACAGGCGGTTGGTGAAGGCGGCGTGGATCATCATCATCTCCACCGTGGTCGGGCCGGCGGCAGTGGCGCTCGACGCGGCGCTCTACGGTGCGCCGCCGTGGACCGGGCCGGAGGCGTTCGTCGCCAACTTCCACGCCCTGCAGATGGTCCCGCCGCTGTTCGGCTTCGCGCTGCTGGCCGGGTTCATCGCGTTTGTGTCGGCGGCACTGCGCAAGGCGGCAGACCGCAATACAGACGTGGACGCGACCAGCGTGATGCTCTGCACCGCGATCTACGGCGCGCTGGTCTCGTTCAACTACATCGCCAACACCATCTTCGTCGGGCAGGCCGGGCCCGGGGCAGAGGGCGCGGTGGCGGCGCTCTCGATGAACAACCCGCATTCGTTGTGCTGGGCGATCGAGATGGTGGCCTACGCCTTCCTCGGCATCGTCACGTGGCTGCTCGCTCCCGCGTTCACCGACCGCAAGTGGGTCGGCGCGCTGCTACGCGGCAACGGCGTGATCAGCGTGATCAGCGCACTGATCACGATCGTCGACATCACGTGGATGCTCTCGCCGGGCGGGCTGGTGGCGTATGCCGCGTGGAACCTCTACGTGGTCGTCACGATGGTGGCGGTGATCGTCACGACGCCTCGCGAGGCCAACTGACGCCGTCATCTCTGTTGCCGCGGGGGTTCGCGCTACTTGATCTGCACCCGCAGGCCGCCGTCGGCGCAGGCCTCGAGCACGATCGGACCCTGCGACGTCTGGTACTCGCCGGGCCGCTCGGTGCTGTTGAATTCGGTCTTCATCACTTCCTGGCAGAGGTAGAGCTTCGACTTGAACGCGATGATCGTGTCGCGATCGATCGCGCGCACGCGCTCGGCCGGGCCGCTGAACACCTGCTCGAGCTGCGCCGCCGTGGGCTTGACCGGCGGGTCGGCCTTGCCGGCGTCGTAGATCGCCTGCACGGCCGCGATCAGTTCGTTGATGGTCTTCAACGGCTTGAGCCCGGCCGGCGGCTGCGTGGCGGTGGCGTTGTTGCTGCCCGCGCCGACGGTCGTGTTGTCGCCGTTGACTGCCGGAACGTTGGCGGCCACGTCGTTGTTGTCGGCCGTGTTGTCGCCGGGCCGGATGCCGAAGAATCCGAGCACCCCGACCACCACCACGGTGATCACTCCGGCGCCTCCTGCAGCTGCACCCTTACCGGCCATGACGTTCGTCCTTGTTGTGCAACGGTGTCGCGCGCGTGATCGGGCGTTGCGCGCACGGATGATCGTAGGTACCAGCCGGGGCAGTTGATGTAAACCACGGCCGGATCGGGCGTCTGGTCACGGATTGCGCGCGGGACCGGCGCCGGCAGCCGCCGGGAAGCGGTTCTGCGATGGTCTCGAGAATCCGGTCCGAGCCGCGACCGCTTGCCGGGGTCAGATCCAGATCCGCATCGTGAGGCGGAAGTCGCCACGGAACCAGAGCAGCAGGCCCGAGTTGTCCTGCGCCGGGTCCACCAGGTACTGGTCGCCGTAATCCATGCCCAGCACGTTGAGGTCGATGCTGAACACGAACTGCAGGTGGTCCCAGAACTTCGGCGTCGAGTAGTTGAGCCAGAAGCGGCCGAAGAAGGCGTAGCTCACCTGCTTCTCGTTGATCGTCGCGCCACCGCCACCCTCGAACCACGCGATCAGGCCCTCGATCGGGAACCACTTGAAGTACACGCCGACGATCGGCGCACCGGCCAGCACATGGCCGTCGAGGGGCGTGTTGACGTCGAAGCTGCTCTCGGTGACGTAGCCGCGCTACTGCACGCCGAACAGCGAGTCGTGGCCCTTCCCGTCGAACGCGTTCGGCAGCGGGTTGTGCACCGTCGGCGTATCGATGCCGACGATCAGCAGCGTGTGGTGGAGGCGGGTACCGGCGTTGATCGTGGTGCCCTTGTTCTTCAGGTCGGGCGTGGGGGCGTGGTTTGGGT
>JBFWQT010000013.1:34078-34846 GCA_050249295.1 Planctomycetota bacterium | reverse complement strand
CGCGGTCGTGCGGGATGCCGGCGATGTACTCGTCCGCGTCCCAGCCGTGGTTGAAGCAGCTGACGTAGATGTTGTTCGCGTCGAGCAGCAGCCCGCAGTCGGCGCCCTCGCAGACCTCGCGGATGAAGTCCCACTCGGTCAGGTCGCTGCACGTGAACTCGACGTACGTGCTCGGGTTCTCGAACATCAGCGGCCGCTCCATGATGTCCTGCGCCTGCTTGATGCGCGACACCATGTGGTCGATCGTCTCCTGGTTGTACGGCACCGGCAGCAGGTCGTGCATGTTGCGGTGCGCCACGCCGGTCCAGCAGATGTGGTCCGACACCCAGCGCGCGTTGATCCGCTCGGCCAGCACCTTCAGCTTCTTCAGGTATTGCACGTCCAGCGGGTCGGTGCTGCCGATCGACATGCTCACGCCGTGCATCGCCATCGGGTAGCGCTCGGCCACCTGATCGACGATGTGCATCACGCGGCCGCCGGTGTTGAGGAAGTTCTCGGAGATGATCTCGAACCAGTCGACCGGCGGGTGTTCGCCGAGGACATGGTTGAAGTGCACGGTGCGCAGGCCGACGCCGTAGCCGAGGTTGGGCAGGTTCCAGCGGTTGCCGACCGGTTCGACAAGGTTGCCGGCGTTGGCGTTGCTCGTGGTCATCGTTCAGTCCTTGCGCCAGTTGCAGATGTCGTCGCCCACGCCGTCCACGTCCCACTTGCCGTCGGGGCCGGCGCTCGAGAGATCGAAGCCACGGGGGTTGTGCGCGCCCGACTTGT
>JBFWQT010000013.1:0-34068 GCA_050249295.1 Planctomycetota bacterium | reverse complement strand
CCGACTTGTTGGCGATGCCGGCGAACGGCCGGTAGCGGAGCGGGCGGCCCCAGCCATCGAGCATCACGCGGCGCAACCGGTCGTACGGGTGCGGGCCCAGTTCGTCCGCCGCGAAGCGATGCAGGTCGAGGCGCTCGAGTTCTTCGACCAGCACGGCGGTGGAGTAGTCGCCATCCGGATCGGCGTCCGGGTACCGGCCACCACGGTTGCGCTCGCGATACGCTTCCATGGCGCCGACGATCGCCTGCATCCGCGCCCGCGTGTTCATTACAGCCAGCTCATCGTTGCGGCGCAACGAGTTGCTGAACGCGCCGCCGCCCGCGCGGGGCTGGGCCGGCTCCCGATCGGTTCCGGGTTCGCCGGGCCCGACCGGCGTCAGCATCAGCACACCGAACGCGACCGCGGCCGCCACCACGACGGTGACCACCAGCAGCAGCAACCACGTGCCGATGCTGAACGCGGCGGTCGGCGGGGTGGGCACGACTGCGCGCACCACAACAGATGGAACCGGCCGGTGGATCATGGTTGCCTCCGCAAGGCGGGCCTGCCGGGATCAGTCGCGCTTGACGGGCACGTGGCAGCCGCCCTGAGTCTTGCAGTCGTTCTTGCCGGCGCAGTCGTGCTTGCCGGGTACCTTGCAGCCACCGAGGCCCTTGCAGTCATTCTTGCCGGCGCAGGTGTGGTGGGCAACGGTCGCGCAGCCGCCCTTGCCAGCGCAGTCGTTCTTGCCCTTGCAGCCGTTCGTGGCGGTCTTGCAGGCGCCCTGGCCCTTGCACTCGTTCATGCCCTTGCAGGCGTGCTTCGGCAGTGCGCCGGCCGCGTTCTCGTTGCTGGTCTTCGATGACGAGCGGGTGTTGTAGGGAGCGGCCGCCGGGCCGCAGCCCACGACGGCACCGCCGGTCACCAGGCCGGCCACAGCGGCCAGAACGAGCTTCGAGAAGTCGCGACGATTGAGGTGATTCATGGAATTCAGAGGTGGATTGTGCCGTCGGACGCCGTGGACGCCCCGGACGCCGCTCGCCCGTTCTCGCACGGTGAGCGCCGGCAGGCCAGAGGGACCGGGACGCCGTCATCCCTCTGCCTGCCGGCGCGAATCACCGGCGCAGAACGCTCAGGCTACGAACTCACGAGCCGACCTTGCAGCCGCCCATGCCCTTGCACTCGTTCTTGCCCTTGCAGTCGTTCTTGCCTTCGACCTTGCAGCCGCCCATGCCCTTGCATTCGTTGGCGCCCTTGCACTCGTGCTTGGCGGTCGCGCAGCCGCCCATGCCCTTACACTCGTTCTTGCCAGCGCACTCGTTCTTGTCGGTCTTGCACGCACCCATGCCCTTGCACTCGTTCATGCCCTTGCAGGCGTGCTTGGCTGCTGCGGTCGAGTTCGAACCCGTGTTGCTGGCCTTGCTGTCGCTGCTGCAACCCACGGCACCACCGGCCATCAGACCAGCGACGGCGGCGAGCATCAACTTCGAGAACTGGCGGCGATTCATCTCCGACATCGGAAACTCCTTGATGATGACTTGTCTGTTACTGCGACGGGGATTCGTTGCCGGCACAGCATCGGGCACGGCCCGCGTGCTGGCGGGGCATTCCGGTGGGACGATCCGGTGCACCCTGCGTGTGCCGACGTCTCGCTCGGCAAAATGAGACGAGAGTGCGAAGAGTATACCGGCGGGCACGTTGCGACGCAACCACCAGGCCGAATGGCCTTGATACGCGCCCTCGGCGGATGCACAGTGCCGCGGGATGGCTGCAATCCGCGTTCCGACTGGAGCCCGCAATGACCGACTCAGCGACCCGATTCCGGCTGGCGGTGAGTGGCGCACTTGGCCGCATGGGCCGTCGCGTGCTGGCGCTGGCGGATGGCGCCGGTGCCGATGTGGTGGCCGCTGTCGACCAGCCCGACAAGGCGGACCAGAAGCTCTCCGATCACCAGGTCGCGCCGGCCGGCACGCCGATCGGCGACTGCACGCTGGTCACCGGACTGACCGCCGGCACCGATGGTCGCACCGCGCAGGTCTGCATCGACTTCTCGACACCGGCCGCGGCCGCGAAGCGAGCGGCCGAATGTGCGGCGGCCGGCATCGCCCTGGTGTCGGGCACGACCGGCGGTGACGACACGCTCGCCAGGGCCCTGGATGCGGCCGCGACGAAGGTGCCGGTGTTGCTCGCGTCGAACTTCAGCCTGGGCGTGGCGCTCGCGGCCGAGTTGACCCGGCGCGCCGTGGAGGTGCTCGGGCCCGACTTCGAGTGCGAGATCGTCGAGTTCCACCACTCGCAGAAGGTGGATGCGCCGTCCGGCACCGCCCTCACGTTGGCCCGCGCGGCGGCGGCCGGGGCGAAGGTCAAGCTCGACGACGTGATCAGCAACGGCCGCAGTGGTCACACCGGCAGCCGTCCGCGCCAGGTGATCGGCGTGCACGCGGTGCGCGGCGGCGACGTGGTCGGCGAGCACACGGTGTACCTGCTCGGCCCGCAGGAGCGCGTCGAGATCACGCACAAGGCCGGGTCTCGCGACATCTTTGTGCGCGGCGCACTACGCACGGCGCGGTGGATCATCGGCCAGGCGCCGGGCCGTTACGCGATGACCGACGTGCTCGCGTCACTCTGAGAGGTTGTCAGGGCGCGAGATCAAGTGGCTGTCAGGGACGGCAGTCGGCGGAGTCTCCGGCACGTGTCCAGAGCGTCACCATGAGTGACCCCTCCGGCGACTGATGTCCCCGGCTCGTAGCAGGGAAGAAGTTCAACACAGAGAACACAGAGACCAGGTGCGTCTCACCTCTCCACATCCTCTCTGTGGTCTCTGTGCTCTCTGTGTTGAATCTCTCTTTCACGTCGTGCTCAGCACACGCAGTCCCCGGCACGTGTTCCAGCGAGTGATCATGGGTTACCCCTCCGGGGACTGGTGGATGGATTGATTGTGGTCTTCGTGGTGGCGGCGGTGGCTCGTCAGCCCCTTTGTGGTCCTTCGTGTCCTTCGTGCCTTTGTGGCGTGCAACTCACCCTCGATACGGTGCGGTAGGCGACACCTACGGACCTCCACGACGCTTCACGAGCTTTCACGACGGCAAGCCAATTCTGACATCGGTCCATTTTAGCTGATTCAGGTCTAAAGACCACCGCCCAAACGACTTGCGGCAGAAAAACGGGCCCGAGATAGGACAATCCTCATTACAGAGGGGGTGTGTTGTGTTGCTCACCCGCCGCCGCCCGAGTCCTGGACCCAAACAAACCAAGATGACAACCGAAGCCCAGATCGCCGCCAATCGGCGCAATGCGCAGCGCTCCACCGGCCCGAAGAGCGCCAAAGGCAAGCAGCGCAGCCGGACGAATGCCTGGAAGCATGGCCTCTCTGCGAACCTGATCTGCATGGATCACGAGGATCGCGAGGAATTCGAAGAGTACCGCTACCACATGCGCGTCTCGATGCAGCTCGCCACTGACATCGAGGAAGAAGTGGCCGAGCGCATCATCGTCGCGAGCTGGAAGCGTCGTCGCCTGGAGGCGATGGAGAAGCACGTGATGCATTTCTTCACGACAGACGACTTCCGCCTCGAAGAGTTCAACGTCCTGCTGCGCTACCGCGGGTCGATCGAGCGCGAGTACCACAAGTGCGTGGCTGACCTCGATCGGCTGCAGAAGAACCGCGACCGGCGCCTGCATCTGCAGGCCGAGGGTCACGCGGCCGATGTGATGACGACGAACTATCTCTTGAACAAGCCGATGGACCTGAAGCGGATCGCCGCGATGACCATGGCCGAGTACATCCGCGCGAACCACGAGCGGATGACGCGACGGCACACGCCGCCGACGACCGGGCCCGAGACGAACGACGACGACGAAACGAAGCCAATCGGCCCGGAGACGCCCGAAGACACCGAGGTCGCCGACGACGAGACGGAGGCGACCGGCACGGCTCGCAAGCCGGAATCGGTGGTTGCATGACCGACCGACCAGCGATCGCGTCGCAACACATTGCGACGGAACGGCCCCGAAAAGGGGTCCGCCGCAGACGGTCCATGCGCAACAAGAGCCGCGACAAGGAAGAGGTCGAGCCTCCTCCCGCCCGCCCAGCCGGGAGAACCCCATCCTGACAACGGTCGGCTAGCGCATCGCCTTGCGGCCGGCGGCGCGGTATCATCTCCGCGCACCTCACACTTGCGCGCGCCGCACACTCTGGCATCGGACGGGTCGATGAGCCGGATCCACGAGTTGATCGAACAATTCGATGGCAACCCGATGAACGTCCGGCTCGAGGTGACGCGCGAGATCCTGCGTTTCGGCGCCGAAGCCGTGCCCGAGCTGATCCGCGGCCTGGAACATCCCACCTGGAGCGTGCGCCAGGACTGCGCCAACGCGCTGGCCGAGCTGGCCGATCCGCGCGCGACTGCACCCCTGATCCGGCTGCTCACCGACAAGGAAACCGGCGTGCGATACGAGGCGGCCCGCGCACTCGGCCGCATCGGCAGCGACGACGCGAAGGCGGCACTCAACGCGCTGGTCGCACACGCCGAGGACGAGCAGTTCCGCTACTTCCTGTACGACTGCCTGCACGGCAACGCCTGACGCTGTAGACTCCCGGCAACCTTCCTGCCCACGCGCCCGGCGCGACGCGCCCGAGCGGACTGCGGATTTCCGATGGCCGAACAGACCCGCGTGCACACCGGTCTCACGGCACGCGCCGTGCGAGTGGTGGAACTCACCACGCTGGCGGCGCGCTACGGCCTCGGCCACTTCCTGCAGTCGCTGGGGTTCATGCGCTTCGGCCGGCGCGACCACCGCACCAACACGCCGGAGCGCGTGCGCGACTTCTTCGCCGCGGCCGGTACCACGTTCGTCAAGCTCGGCCAGAAACTCTCCACCCGCCGCGACCTGCTGCCGCCCGACTACATCGACGCGTTCAGCACGCTGCAGGAGCACGTGCCGCCGCCGGCAATCGACATCATGCGGCACGAAGTGGAGCGCGAGATCGGCAAGCCGATCGCCGAGGTGTTCAGCGAGTTCTCCGACCAGCCGGTTGCGTCGGCGTCGGTCGGCGTGGTCTTCCGTGCGCGGCTGCTGGCGGGCGGACGCGAAGTGGCCGTGAAGATCCGCCGGCCGGGCATCCGCGCGAAGGTCGCCGTCGACCTCGCGATCGTGCTCGATGTGGCGCAGCGAATCGAATACTACCTGCCCGGCCTGCGCCGCTATCAGCCGCTGGCGCTGGCGCGCGAGTTCGCGCGTGCCCTCGAGGGCGAGCTCGACTTCGAGGACGAGGCGGACCGCACCGAGCGACTGCGCGCCGCGATCGCGAAGCACCGCAGCGTCGATGCGCCGGCCGTGATCCACCAGTTCACCACGCCGCGCCTGCTGGTCACCGAGTGGGTGGAGGGCATCGACCCCGGCGACCACGCGACGATCGACGCGACCGGCGTGGACCGCCACGAGCTGGCCCGCAACCTCGCGACCAGCGTGATCCGCCAGGCCGTCGAGGCCGGCTGCTTCCATGGCGATCCGCACCCCGGCAACGTGCGCATCACACCGGCCGGCACTGCCGTGCTGCTCGACTTCGGCAACATCGTCTTCATCGGCCGCCAGTCGCGCGACCATTTGATGCGGCTGCTCACTGCGATGTTCGTCGAGCGCGCCGACCAGGTGATCACGGTGCTGCTCAACGCCGGCGTGGTCGGCCCGCAGGTGCGCGTGCAGCTGTTCCAGCACGACGTCGACCAGTTGCTGGCGCGGCACCTCGGCAACGGCGGCCGGCCCGACTTCCGCGAGCTGGTCGGCGATTTTCTCTCTACCGTGCGCGCGCACGAGTTGGGCTTCCTGCCGCCGGAGTGGGTCTCGCTGCTGCTCTCGGTGGGCATGGCCGAGAACATCTGCCGGTCGCTCGACCCGACGTTCAGCCTCGCCGATGTCGGCCGCGACCTGACGCGCGAGCATCGGCGCAGCCGGCTGCCGCGACACCCGATCCGCTGGCTGCGCGAGGCCGCGCTGCAGATGCAGGGCATGGGCGGATTCTTCCGCGCATTCCCGACCCGCATCGAACGGCTGCTCACCCAGGCCGAGGCCGGCGGGCTGAAGCTGCGCATCACGCACGACGACACCGGCGAGAGTTTCAAGCCGCTCGAGCGGATGATCAATCGGCTGACCGGCGGCGTCGTGCTCAGCGGTATGCTGATCGGTGGCGGCCTGCTGCTGCAGAACCCGGCGACCGATCAGTTCATCCACAGCGTTGGCTCGTGGGTGATGCTGATGGCCGCGATCGGCGCGGTCGTGCTGCTGTGGTCGGTGTTCCGCTCGGGCGGCACCTGACGCACGGAGGTCCCATGCGCAACCCGGCACCACCTGTTCACTCGATGACCCGGCTGATCACCGGGCTGTCGATCGTCGCGCTGCTGATGACGATCGTGCTGTGGTACGGCCTGTCGTTCCGCTTCGAGATGCCGTCGCTCGACCCGCCCGCGCCGACGCCGGATACGCGACCGGGACCACCACGGCGCGCGTCGCATGCGTCGTGGGGCGGCTCCGGCGTGGCCGTGCCCGGTCGACGCTCGGCCCGACGGCTTCAGCTGCTGGACGTCCGCCGCTCTGGCGACGACACCACGCAGCTTGTCGCCGTGCCGATGCAGCAGTCACTCGACGGTCGCGACATGATCGCCGTGGTGCTGTGCGGCCGCGACGGCAGCCAGACGCTCGCGGTCTACGAAATCGAGCCGGCCGGGCAACTGCACGTCGTGAGTGCCCGCGCGATCGAGCACGACAACCTGCTCGCCAGCTACAACCTGAGCGCGAACGACCAGAATGCGCTGTCCCCGCGCGACATGGCGGTCAAGGCACGCTCGGACGATGACGAAGCGGCCAATCGGGGCGACGAGGTACAGTGGTTGCGGGTGCGCGCGTGCGCGGAGGATGGCGCGCGGGTGGCCTGCGAGATTCGCTACGTCGCGGTGCCCGCCGGGGCGGATCTGCAATCGCTGATGCGCCAGTTGCAGCCGCGCATGATGCGGGTGGTCGGATCGACCGACCGCGATGGCGACATCAACGTCTATGCGGAACGCGGGATGGACGCGCTGCTGTTCGCGTCGGTCGGCAAGCTCGGCGGCTGGCGGCTCGTCCCGATTCCGGACACCGGGTGGCAGGCCGACATTGCCATCGAGCTGCGGCCGAGCATGACGGTGTCGATTGCCGATGTGGACGAGACGTGGAGCCTCCGCTCGGTCAGCGGCCACGTCGTGGAGGCGCGGCTCGATCGTCGATCGTTTGTGGTGCCCGACTGGCTGCCGCGCACGCGGTACATCGCGACGCGCGCCGGTGACGACGGCATGAACGAGGCGGTCTGGATCGGGCCGGACGCGCCGGCAGAGGTGACGCTGGCGCCGGCTGTGCGCGACATGACGCTGCAGCTGGAGCTGACCGTGGACGGCAAGCCGCTGCGCGATGCGCGCGTGCGGCAGGTGCTCGGCAATCGCGCGCTGGACTGGATCGACAACGGGACCGCGCGGCACGCACTGCGCACGCGGCAGCTCGATGTCGCCGGGTGGCGCGTCGAGCTCTCCGACGACGAGTGGGCCGCCGCGTTGGCCGGCCAGCAGGTGACCGTGAGTCGCGCGTTGCAGACCGGCACGGTGATCGGGACCACACCGGACGACGCGCGCTTCAATCGCGACCGCGTGACGCTCCAGCGCTGCACGCCGATCGACCGCGTGCCCGACGCGATCGACGCGATGCAATGCAGCCGGCCGATCGTGATCGCGACGGCCGCGGACCACACCTGGAGCGCGAGCCTGCCGCAGGGCGAATACTCGGTGTGGCTCGAGCCGCGCACGCTCGCCGGGCGGTTTGTGGTGCGCGCCGACGAGGTGACGAACTGCGACCCCGTGCCCGCACCGGCCGCGCGCCTGTTGCTCGATCTCGACGACGCGTTCGAATTCGGAACGGCTGACCCGCTCGCGCTGGAGCTCTCGCTGACCGACGAGTCCGGCATCCAGTTGCTCGCCGCGGGGCAGGTCCGCGACGGCCTGCGCCGCCTCGATGTCGGCGCGGTGCCGGCCGGCGACCACACGCTCAACCTGTGGATGCCGGGCGCCGCGCGTACATCGTCGCTCGTGTCGCTCCGCCCCGGCGTGGCCAGTTCCATCGCCGTCGCCGGCTCACGCGGCTACCCGCTGGCGCTGCAGATCATCGATGCCAACCGCAACCCGCAGCCGGGCGCGCGCGTGCACGTGCTCGACCGCAACGGTCGCATCACCACTCCGCTCGGCACTGCGCTCGAGCGCGAGCACGGCTTCGTGCTGAACGTTGCCGACGAGCACGGCATGCTCGTGCTCCACGACATGCCGGTCAGCATCTGCACCGTGCGCGCGTCGACGGCCGACAACAGCATGCACGGCGAGAAGGCCTTTGCAGTAGGCCCGCACACGACCGACGTGCGGCAACTGGTGGTCGGCGAGTAGCGCGGCCCGCGCCAGCGCGCACGATCTGCGCGCACAACTGCCGACAGTCGTTGCCGAGCGGGCCGCAGCGCCGTAGGATCGCCACGCAGCCACAACTCACTTCTCCACCAATTCAAGGAGCAGCCCGTGGGCAACCCCACCGCCGTGTTCGAAACCTCGCTGGGCACTTTCAAGGCCGAGATCTACCTCGCGCAGATGCCCCTCACCGCGAAGAACTTCATCGATCTCGCCAACAGCGGCTTCTACAACGGCCTGCACTTCCATCGCGTGATCAAGGGCTTCATGTGCCAATTCGGCTGCCCGTTCAGCAAGGACCCGGCGTCGGGCAAGGCCGGCACCGGTGGCCCTCCGCACGGCCGCATCAAGGACGAGTTCCCGCCGGACCAGAAGATCTCGAACGAGCCCGGCACGCTCTCGATGGCCAACACCGGCGCGCCCGACACCGGCGGCAGCCAGTTCTTCATCAACACCGTGCACAACAAGTTCCTCGACTGGTTCGACGACTCGACGCCGAGCAAGCACCCGGTGTTCGGCAAGGTCACCGAGGGCATGGACATCGTGACGAAGATTGAAACCACGCCGACGAGCGGCCGTGGTGGCGGCGACCGCCCGATCACGCCGGTCAAGATGATCAGCATCAAGATCCAGCCGTGATCGCACGCAGGTGACACGCACGAAGGGAGTGGACGCTGATGCATCCGCTCCCTTCGCGCGTTTCGCACCGCGCGGGCGCGGCGCCGGAATGTGGCGGGGACGCATGGGAGTCGAACCCACCTGAGACCTTGTCAGCCCCACAACGGTTTTGAAGACCGCGCGCAGCACCGGCTGCGATCCGCCCCCGACGATGTCTGCTGCTGCTGCTCTTGACGGGTTGGTCTGCAATGGCGCCACAAACCCGCGGGGAATCCGCGAATTGTAACCATGCACCGTCGCACGGCGGTCGCCGATCAATCCCACTCGAGAGCGCCGCGGCGCCACTCGTAGACCAGGCCGAGCACGATCGGCGCCGTGAAGATCAGCATCGCGACGAGCACTGCAAGGCCCATCGGCTTGTAGACCATCACCCACGGAATGAAGAACGCAATCTCGAGGTCGAACAGCAGGAACAGCACCGCCACCACGTAGTAGTGCACCTTGAACGGCCGGCGGACGTCGTCGAGCACGGGCGCGCCGCATTCGTACGGCTGCAGCTTGTTCTGGCGCACACTGCGCGGACCGACCAGATGCGACAGCACCAGCAGGCCGATGGCGAGGCCGAGAGCGGCGCCCGTGAAGAGCAGAACGGCGATTGCCGGGTTCATGGCGACTGTCCTTGAGGGTCCTCGATTGCGCGGCGGATTCTAGCGGCCGCAACGGCGGGGGGCAAGCGGGCCGGCGGTCAGCCGGTGTCGAACAACGGCTGCACGTCGCGCAACGGCTCGAAGCCCGCCGCCGCCGCCAGGTTGCAGGCCGCGTCGAGCGCCGCCAGGTCGCGCGCAAGGATGACGGCGCAGTCGCCACCCACTGCGCCGCTCGATTTGATCACCGCCCCGGCCCCGCGAATGGCGTCGCGCAGGGGCACCGGCACGGGCGGCGGCGCGCCCATCCAGTCGGCCATGCCAGCCAGCGCGTCGGCCGCGGCATCCACCGACACGAGCAGCGCCTGCAGGTCGCGGGCCGCGAGCACAGCTTCGGTCGCGCCGTTCACCGCTGCCAGGCACCGGTCGCAGCCGGCCGGGTCGCTTGCCGAGGCCTGATCGAACGACTGTACCGCGGTGCCGGTGCGCACGCTCGTGCCCGAGAACAGCGCCGCGAACGGCCATGGCGCGCCGTCGGCCGGTACACGCAACGGCTCGGCCAGCGGTTGCGCCGAGCCCGTGCGCTGGTAGCGGATGCTGCACCCGGCCCACGCGGCCGCCACGTCGGCCCCGCTGCTGCGCGCGCCCTGCACCGCCTGGTGCGCATCGAGCGCAAGGTCGAGCACCGCCGGCGAGTCGGGCGGCTCGTGGTGCAGCAACGCGCGGGCAATCGCCACCGACAGGGCCGCGCTCGTGCCAAGGCCCAGGTCGCGGCCGAGCAGGTCGTGGTCGTGCGCCCCGGCCGACAGCACCGCGCGCCACGGCACCCCGGCGAGCGCGATCGCGGCGCCGACGAGCCGGCGGATGAAGCGCTCGCGCGGATCGACCTTGTCGTGCTCCGACGGCGGCTCGCCGGGCGACTCCAGCCGCAGGCCCCACTGCGGCACATCGATGCGGCCGGTGTCGCCGTCGCGCACCTCGACGACGGTCGCGCGCAACGTGCGATTGACCGCCAGCACGGCCGCCGGCCCGCCATGCAGCACGGCATACTCGCCGGCGAGGAATAACTTGCCCGGAATCGCGCGCGCGTCAGTCATCAAACCGCACCCCGTCGCTGACCACGTGCTGGCTGGTCGGAAAGCCCGGCCGGCCCGGCCAGCCCGACTCGAGCGTCGCCATCGCCGCCGTCACCTCGCCGAGCGCAGCCGGCTCGCAGAACACTTTCACATTCGGGCCGGCATCAATCGTGAAGAAGCACGGCACACCGCGACTCTCGCGCAGCGACTGCACAGCCTCCAGCACGCGCTGCGTGTCGGGCCGGAAGTAGAAGAACGGCGGCCGCGCGGTGGTCGTCGTCGCGTGCATCAGCAGGCAGTTGGCCTCGGCCGTGGTCGCGAGCGTCGCGAGGTCGCGCGCGCGGATCGCCTGCTCGATCGTCGCGGCATCCCGCGGCGCGGTGGCCAGCCAGGCGGGCCAGGCGGGCGAGGTCTGCGCGCGGCGCATGCCGTCGGTGGAGCCGATTTCCTTGGGGCCCTCGTGGATGCGCACCAGGCACATCGCCAGCGGCCAGTGCGACGCGGGCGCGATCGCACGCACGCGACTGCCGTGGTCGTCGGTCGGTTCCCACGCCACGAAGCCGCCGTGCACGCTGCGGCACGCGGAGCCCGATCCGAGCCGCGCAATGTTCGCGATCGCGTCGAGGTCGTCGCGATCCTGCCCGGCCGCTGCCCATGCCGCCGCCGCGACCGCCGCCAACCCGGCCGCACTGCTGGCCAGACCCGCGCCGACCGGGAAGTCCGTGCCCGACTCGACGTGCGCACGGTCGCGCGTGCCGGCTGCATCGCGCACCGCGTCGAGCACGCCCGCCAGGCGCTTCACGGTGCCGGCGTCGGCGACCTCGCCGTTGAGCGTTGCGCTGTCGGCCGTCGCACTCGCGCTGAACGTCACGCGCGCGAACGCCGACAACCCGCTGATGCAGGCCGACACGCTGGGCACGGCCGGATGACGTGCGGCCTCGTCGCGCTTGCCCCAGTACTTGGAGAGCGCGAAGTTGGCGGGCGCGGTGGCGTGTGCGGTGCGAGCGGTCATGCGTCGGGCGCGTGCGGGGTCACGGGTAGTGAGGGTAGTGCGGGTAGTGAGGGTAGTTGCTGCGGGCGGAATCGGGTTCGTTGTCGATGGCGCACCTCGGGATGTGCACCTCTATTTGAGAGTCCGTGGGTTGCGTCGGGCAAGAGCCGCGACCGCGCGGGAGCGGGCCGAGGGGCCGGCGCCTTGCGAATCACTGTCCGACCCGTGGATCAACACCGGGATGCAGGCTGGACAGGGGATGCAGGGTGTCGCCCTCCTTGTAGTGGTACGGGTGCAAAGTCCTGGCCGCGCGCGATGATCAGCGGACCGTCCGCCGGCACGATGTCACTCGCGCTGGCGGGCGCACCGTTGTCGGCGTCCGGTTGTGCAGGGCGAGCGGCGTTGTCTTGCGGGTTGGCGCCGGGGTCGTTGCCGCCGCACGACACCACGGTGGTGGCGGCGAGCAGCAGCGCGATGCTGTACAGGCCAGCCAGCGCCATCGCGTGAACGCGGTTCATCTGCTGTGGCTCGTCGGCGTGCGAGTGTCGGAGTGTGCCACGACAGCCGCGCCCGCGGGGGCGGATTTTCCGCCAGCAGCAACTACAATCTGCGTCCGCCCTCCACCGTCCGCCCATCAAGATGACCACCACACCGCTCGACATCGGCATCGCCGGCTGCGGAACTGCCGGCGCCGCGGCCGCGATCTTCCTGGCGCGCGCCGGGCACACGGTCACGGTCTACGAGGAAGCACCCGACCCGCAACCGGTCGGCGCCGGCATCGTCCTGCAGCCGGGCGGCATGCAGGTACTCGCGCGGCTCGGCCTCGGCGAGCAGATTGCGAAGGCTGGCAGCGTGCTGCGCAATCTGTTCGCGCGAACCACCGGCGGCCGCACGCTGATCAACCTGCACTATGCGACGCTCTCCGACCGGCTCTACGGGCTGGGTCTGCATCGCGGCACGCTGTTCAAGTGCCTCTACGACACAGCGCGCGAGGCCGGCGCGACGGTGAGGTGCGGATGCCAGGTCGTCGGCATCAGCGAGGATTCGCCGCGCTGCTTCTTCGATCGCGACGCGCAACGCCTCGGCCCGCATCAACTGTTGATCGTCGCGGACGGCGCGAAGTCGGTGCTGCGGCCCGCCGTGAACCTGCGCTCGAGCGTGCGGCCGTACACCTGGGGCGCGCTGTGGTTCATCGGCTCCGACGTGCATCGCGCGGCCGACGAGCGCCTGTACCAGATTGTCCGCGGCACCTCGATCATGCTCGGCCTGCTGCCCACCGGCCACTCGCCCGGCATGAGCGAGAGCGATCCGCCGTTGGCGTCGCTCTACTGGAGCATCCGCGGCGACCGCGTGGCCGCGTGGCGCGAGGCCGGGCTGGATGCCTGGAAGCAGCAGGTGCGCGCGCTGATGCCGGAGACCGAGGGCGTGCTGGATCAGATCCACGAGCCCGCGCAGGTGCTCTACGCCTCGTACCACGATGTGCGGATGCGGCCGTTGCACACGCGCGATGTGGTGTTCATGGGCGATGCCGCGCACGCGATGAGCCCTCAGCTTGGCCAGGGTTGCAACCTCGCGCTGATCGACGCGTCAGTGCTGGCCGATTGCATGGCAGAGCAGCCGGATGTGGCGTCGGCGCTGCGCGCGTGGGCGGCCGCGCGCGGGCCGCAACTACGCTACTACCAGTGGGCGACGCGCTGGCTCACACCGTTCTTCCAGTCCGATATCCCGCCAGCGGGCTGGCTGCGCGATCTGATGTTCCCGGTGATGAACGCGCTCCCGCCGTTGCGAGGGCAAATGGTGCGCAGCATGGCCGGCGTGAAGCGCGGACTGTTGCGACGGTCGCAGCCGTTGCGTCCGCTGATCGAGTCGATGCCGCATGTGCCAGATGCGGAGGCTGTGCAACGCGGGTGAGCACGACTGTGCGATATGCGCGTTGTCCGCAAGCGATGCAACACCACGTCTACAACAATGCCAAAGGTGTCTCATCTGGTAACCGGCGTCTGACAAGCGTTGGCCATTCCGCAGCTCAATCTGTATTCTCCTGTGCAGTCCGGGCGTACACGTTGCGGGCTGTCGCTTCATTCACCTGCCTCACGCTTCTGCACCATGTCCGGCGACCGCCAGGATCGGCTGTCATTACTGATGCGGCACGGCCCCAAGCAGGGGTTGCGGGTGCTGCTGCCGGGCCGCGGCCGGATCGTCATCGGACGTGATCCCGCGTGCAAACTCTCGCTTGATGACAACGGCCTCTCGCGCGAACACTGCGTGATCGAGACCTCGCACGAGAACGCCTGCCTGGTGCGAGTCGCCGACCTCGGCTCCCGCAACGGCACATGGGTCAACCGGCGTCGCATCGACGAGCCGACCACGATGCTGCCCGGCGACCGGCTCTACATCGGCAACGTGGTACTCGAGCTGCAGCAGCGCCGCTCCGGCACAAGCAAGGAAGTGGGTGAGGAGACCCGCGTCTTCGAGGCCAACGACATCATTGCCGCGGCCGCGGCGGACCAGGCGGCCTACGAGCGCACCCGGCCGACCGGCTCCGAGGACTACCCGGCGATCGACTTCGAGAGCAGCAACTTCGAAATGCCGTCGACGGTGGTCCAGGACGGCGCACTGATCGACGCGCTGAACGAGCACACGCAGGAGCTCGTGGCGTTCCGCGAGCGCCGCTACGGCTCGTCGCAGCACGAGACCGAGGAACTGGTGCTCGACGAGCCCGGCTCGGATGTGCGCGATTACGGCATCATGCGGATCGGCCCGTGGCGCCTCGTCGAGCTGCTCTACGACGGTCCTCTGTGTCCGGTGTTCCGCGTCGCGCACGACATCATGCTCAATCCGTACGCGCTGAAGCTGCTGCCAAAGGAGCTGGCCGCCAACGAGCCGCTGGTGCGCCGGTTCCGGCACGAAGCGCAGGTGACGTCGCGCTTCGATCACGACAACATCCGCCGGCTGGTCAACGCCGGCGAGTCGGGCGGCAACCAGTTCCTGGTGTTCGACTTTGTCGACGGCCCGGACCTGCACGATCATGTGGAGTACCAGGGCGTGCTGGACGTGGCGAGCGCGCTGCGCATGGCGCACGACATTGCCAGCGCCGCGATCACGCTTCACGCCAACAAGGTGGTCCACCGCAACATCATGCCCGGCTCCGTGCTGATCGACGTCGACGGTACGGCCGTGCTCTCTGACCTCGGCCTGTCGGACTCGGCGGAGAAGCCGGGCGCGGTGGATGACCTGCTCGACGAGGACACGGCGGCGTTCGAGCTGGCGTTCCGCGCGCCGGAGCTGTTCTCGAACACGCCGCGGACGAGCCCGCTGGTAGACGTGTACGGCATCGGCGCGACGCTGCGGTTCGCGCTGACGGGGCGCGCGCCGTTCGACCATCGCAAGCCCGACGACCTGTTGCGCGCGATCGGCCAGGACACGCCGACGCCGCTGGGCAAGCTGCTGCCGTCGTGCCCCGCGGGCATTGTCTCGCTGGTGCAACGCTGCCTCTCGAAGGAGCCGTCGGCACGGCCGGGCAGCGCGCGAGAGCTGGCCGACGCGATCGAGTCGCTGATCGACGAATTGTAGGCGCCGAGCATCAGCGAGTGGCACGACTGCAGGGCGGTGAGCATCCACAGAAGGATCACGCCGAGCGTCAGGAACACCAGTGTGTGCATCGCGCGTTCAGCCGGACTGAGCGTACCGTCGCGCAACGAGTCGGCGCGCTGGGCGGCGACCGACCGCGTGGCGCCGGGTGTCGAGCTGGCGGCACCGAGCCGCGCGGCCGGCGAGGCGGCGGCCGGCGGACTGGCGGCCGGAGGTGCCGTGCTGGCCGCGTTGCGCGCGCTGTGAGACCTGATGCGCTCGCGCTCGGCGTCGGTGAGGTGCGCGCCAACCTGCACGGCCGCGCTCGACGGGAATGGATCGCGCCCGCCGAGTTGCGTCGCGCGTTCGCACCACGGGCAGTCGGTGCCGAGATGGTCCGAATACCAGTGCTGGTCGTTGGTGCCGCAACGGCGCAGCCGGCTCTCCGCGCGGTCCAGCGCATCTTTCCACTCGCTGCCCGACGGGCGCGTCTCCGGATCGTCGTGGCCGGTCTCGAGCGCGCGGACGAACAACGCCTGCACCGGCTCGGCCAGCGCATCGAAGCGCGGCGCAGTCGGCATCGGCGTGATCGCGGTCGCGCGCGTCGTTGCGTACGGCCAGTTGCCCGAAGCGATCCGCGCGTCGTATGGCGTCGGGTTGGCGCCGGGGTCGCGCTCGCGACCGGCGAACGGATGGAAGCCTTCCATCAACAACTGGAACAGCAGCACCGCGAGGCCGAAGCGATCGTGCCGTTCGGTGCGCCGCGAGTAGTCGGCATCGCGCCCCGCGCGCAGCAGCTCGGGCGGCGTGAACTCCGGCCGCGCCACCGGGCATGGCCACACCCGGCCATTCGTGTCGGTGATCTGGAACGAGTCGGTGTCGACCAGCGAGACCAGCGCCGTCTCGCTGACGAGGATGTTCGACTCGTTGACGTCGCCGACGACGATGCCGGCCTCGTGCAGCGAGCTCACCGCGGCGGCCAGGTTGCGGCCGGTGCGCAGCAGGTAGTGGTAGTTGAACAGCGGACTCTCTTCGCGCCGCTTGCCGGGGTTCCAGTAGCGCAGCACGCCATGTGCGTGTCGGATGCGCGGCATCAGGAAGCCCAGCACCGTCGTGCCCGTCTCGTCGCGCAGCACGTCGATCGGCCACGCGATCGACACGTGCCCCGGCTCGGCGCCGGCCTTCTGCGGCGACGGCATCGCCAGCATCGCGGCGAGTCGCTCGGCGCGTTCGGCGGGGCGTCGCCAGAGCTTGGCGGCAAGCAGTGGCAAGCCGGGCACCTGGTGGATGGTCGCTTCGCCGCCGGCACCGATCCCGGTGGTGGTGTCGAACTCCAGCACGCGGCCGTCGGATTGGCGGGTGACCTTCATGCGCTACCTTTCCGCCGTGCGGCTCAGCTCACGTCGCGATTCGCGGACAGGCGGAGAGGACGCAACCTCAGGAGCCAGTCAGGAGTTTCAGCAGGGCCTCGCCGCGTTCGGTCTGCCCGGCCGCCACCTCGATCATGATCGTCACGAACAGCGCGAGAATGTCCAGGCCGCCGGGGTCGCCGTCAGTCGCGTCAAACGCCTTCGCCGCCGCGCGCGACAGGCGGCGGGCGAGCGCGTTGTCCGACTTCTTCGCTTCGTCGCGCAGCCAGTGCAGCTCGCGGCGCACCTGCGGCAGGCGACGCTGCCACGACTCCTTCGTGCGCGAACCGGCCGAGAGCAGTTGCCGGACGCGCGCGGCCCACAGGCTGATCTCGCGCGCCCAGTCGTTGCCGTTGCGTGGTGCAGCCGCCGCGGTCGTCGGACGCGGCGAGGTCACGGCGGCACGGACCCGCTCCCGCGATCGACGCGCCCGTTCGCTGCGGTCGTTGGGCGACGGCGCCGGCGTCGACGCGGGTGCGTCCTCATCTTTCGGCTGCCGCGTCGGCGGTGTCCAGGCCGCGCGTTCGAGGCGCGTCGCGGTGCTGGCCGACCATTCGTCTGCCGGCGGCTCTGCCCGGCTCGCCGCAGCAGCGGCGGCGACTGGCGCGGGAGCCGTTGTGGCGGCCGGAGTCGCGGCCGGTGCAGGTGGCGGTGCGGTTGCGGCCGGAGCAGCGCTGGCCGCGGGCACGGCGGGCAGGCCGCCCACGCGCGCCTTGACCTTGTCCTTCACGTGCGGGCCGAGGTGCCGCGTGTCGACCTGCAGCGTCTGCAGGATCATCTGGATCAGCACCGGCAGGCCCTCATGCTTGCGCACGCCGCCGGTCGCGCCCGACGACGCCACGCGCTTGTTGATCTCCTCCTTCGGCAGATCAGAGAACAGCAGCACCGGCATCGACAGTCGCCACTGCCGCAGGAAGAACTCCGCCAGGTCGTCGCCCTGCACCGACGGCATCCGGATGTCGAGCAGGATCAGATCCGGCAGGCCGTGCTTGCGCAGCGCATCCGACACCGCGCTGAATCCATCGACACTGACGACCTCGAACCCGGCCTGTTGCAGGCCGCGTCCGACAATCTGGAGCACCAGATCGCTGTCGTCGATGTGCAGGATCAGCGGCCGTTTCATCGTGGGCTCGCGGGCGGTCGCAGGCGCGCTGATGATATCAGGTCGGCACGGTCGGCGGGAACGCCACGCCGCGAGGCCTCCTGCCAGGCAGCCTCATCGCGCGTACGCCGACAACACCTTGGCCAGCGCGGCGACCACGTCGTCCACGTCGGCGTCGCGCATCGCCGGGAACAGCGGCAACGTGAGCAGCCGCTCGTACGCCGCATCGGCCACGGGCAACGCCGTGCGCACGCAGTCTGCGCGCGATCGGTACAGCGCGAGCTGATGCAGCGGAATGTAGTGCACGTTCACGCCGATGCCTTCGGCTCGCAGCGCGCGGAACACGTGCGCGCGGTCGACGCGCAGCGACGCCAGGTCGAGCTGGATCATCATCAGGTGCCACGCCGGCTGCACCCCGGCCCGCACCGCCAGCGGCGCCGCGGCCGGTACATCGCGCAACGCCGCGTGATAGCGCGCCGCCA
The DNA here is from genome assembly GCA_050249295.1 of Planctomycetota bacterium. GTDB lineage: Bacteria > Planctomycetota > UBA8742 > SKZP01 > SKZP01 > JBFWQT01. The sequence continues at coordinate 15,726 of JBFWQT010000013.1, read as the reverse complement.
GCTCGCGCCGTCGGGTCGTCCACGCATCGAGGCGCGCGAGTTGCGCCGTGCCGAGCGCGGCCTGCACGTCGCTCAGCCGGTAGTTGTACCCGGCCTCGGCCACGTCGTACTCCCACGTTGCCCCGGCCGCGCGCGAGCGATGGTCGCGCGTGATGCCGTGGTTGCGGAACTGGCGCATGCGCCCGGCCAGCTCGCCGTCGTCCGTCGTGATCGCGCCGCCTTCGGCTGTCGTCACCGGCTTGACCGGATGGAAGCTGAACGTGCTCGCGTCGGCCAGCGAGCCCACGCGCCGGTCGCCGCTTGTCGCCCCGAGCGCGTGGCATGCGTCGCTGATCAATGCGATGCCGTGGCGCGCGCACACCTGTCGCAACGCCGCATGGTCGGCCGGCTGGCCTGCGTAGTCCACCGCGCAGATCGCCTTCGTGCGTGGCGTGATCGCTGCCTCGGCCGCGGCTGGATCGATCAGCAGCGTGTCGGCCGTCACGTCGCAGATCACCGGCGTGCCGCCACAATGCAGAACCGCCGTTGCCGTGGCCGCAAACGTCATCGCTGGCACGACCACCTCGTCGCCCGCGCCGACGCCGATGGCGTGATATGCCGCATGCAGCGCCGCCGTGCCGTTGCTCACCGCCACCGCGTGGGCCGCGCCGGTCGCGGCCGCCAGTGCCGACTCGAAGGCCTCGACCGCCGGGCCGGTGGTCAACCAGCCGCTGCGCAACGCGGCCACCACCGCCTCCACGTCGGCCGCGTCGATTTGCTGCCGGCCGTACGGCAGCATCTCGCGCCGCACCGGCTCGCCGCCATCAATCGCCAGTCGCTCGCCGCTCATGCCGGCGTCTGCCCGATCATCTCGCGCAGTTCCGCCACCGTCAGCTTCTCCGGATTGGAGTCGCTGGCGTACGAGAACCCGGCCGGCAGCTGCTTCGCGCCGGGGAACTCCGGCTGCTGCCACCACGGATGCTGCGGCTGCACCACGAAGCAGTCATCGAGTTCGATCGTGTGGCGCGCCTCGTCCTCGGCGATCAGCAGTTCGTGCAGCTTCTCGCCGGGGCGGATGCCGATGCTCTCCACCCCGGCGTCGGGCGCGACGGCGTGCGCGAGGTCCATGATGTTCATGCTCGGGATCTTCGGCACAAACACCTCGCCGCCATGCATCCGCTCGATGCAATGCATCACGAACCGCACGCCCTGCTCGAGCGTGATCCAGAAGCGCGTCATCCGTGGGTCGGTCACGGTGATCGTGCCGTTCTGGCGCTGCGCCTCGAACACCGGAATCACGCTGCCCCGGCTGCCGACCACGTTGCCATAGCGCACGCAGGCAAAGCGCGTGCGGTCTTCCGACGAGTACGCGTTGGCTTGCACGACCAGCTTCTCCATGCACAGCTTGGTCGCGCCGTAGAGGTTGATCGGGTTGACGGCCTTGTCGGTGCTCAGCGCGAGCACGCGCTTCACGCCGACGTCGATGGCCGCGTCGATCACGTTGCGCGCGCCCATGACGTTGGTGTTGATCGCCTCGATCGGGTTGTACTCGCAGGCGGGCACCTGCTTGAGCGCGGCGGCGTGCACGACGATGTCGACGCCGGAGAGCGCCCGGTGCAGCCTTTGCGGGTCGCGGATGTCACCCAGGAAGAACCGGATGTTCGGCGCGACGAAGCCGTCCTGCTGCATCTCGTGCTGCTTCAGCTCGTCGCGCGAGAAGACAATCACCTTGCGCGGCGAGTGCTCGGCAAGCAGCAACTGGACGAAGCGACGTCCGAACGAGCCGGTGCCGCCCGTGACCAGCACGGTCGAGTTTTTCCAGTCCATGGCGTGGGGCGCAAACAGCGGCCGGATGTGAATCCGATGAGGAAGTGCCTATCATACTGAAAACCAGAGCCGAGGGTATGCGTCATGGTCGCCGGACCCCGGCTGATGATTCGCGCGGACGCATCGCCCGCGATCGGCGCCGGGCATGTCATGCGCTGTCTCGCGATTGCACAGGCCTGGCGCCGCGCCGGCGGCGCCGTCGCGCTGGCGTCGTACCAGCTGCCCGCGGCGTTGCGTGCGCGAGTGCTGGCCGAGGGCGTGGAGCTGCTGGATGTGGAGCCCGATGGCGCAGCGGCCGCCGATGCAGCGCAGGAGTGGCGGGCCGCATGGGTCGTGCTCGACGGCTACCTCTATGGGGTGCAGTTCACGCAACAGTTGATGGATGCCGTACCGCGGTTGTTGCGCGTCGACGACAACGGCGAGTCGGTTGCGCCGCCGGCCACAATGCTGCTCAACGGCAACCTGCACGCCTCCGCGGCAATGTATCCGTCGGGCCGCTTCGAGGTGCTGGCCGGGCCGGCATACGCGCTGCTGCGCGACGAGTTCCGCGAGCACTGTGGCCGGCCGCGCGTCGCACGCGACCCGGCGCAGAATGTGCTGATCACCTTCGGCGGCAGCGATCCGCTCGGGCTGACCGACCGTGCGTACGTCAGCCTGCTCCGCGCGCAAGCCGGGCGAGGGCTGTGCGTGCAGATCATCCGCGGCGGGGCCGAACGTGCGGCAACCGACGACGCGCCGGGGGAAAGCCGGGTGTCTGTTGTGCGAGCCGCCACCGACATGGCCGCGCGCATGGCGTGGGCCGACGTGGCGATCACGGCGGCGGGCGTCACCAGCACCGAGTTGCTCGCGGTCGGCACGCCGGCCATCCAGGTGATCACCGCCGACAACCAGCGTCGTATCGCCGCCGCCATGCAGCAGGCCGGTGCATCGATCCTGCTCGGCGAGGCGCGCGACGTCACCGCGGACAGCTTTGTCGGGCCACTCCTCGCACTGCTCGATGACGCCCCCCGCCGCCAGCGCATGATCGACGCCGGCCGCCAGCTCGTGGATGGCCGTGGCCCCGACCGCGTGGTCGCCGCGATGCTCGCGCACTTGTCCGGCCGCCCCGCCTCGACTACACCGTGACGATGAGCGACACGACTGCCTACCTGCTGGCCGGCTGCCGACCGTGGAATCGCCGCACGTTCGAGCAGCTCGGCGCGACGCTGCCCGGCGAGTGGCACTTCGTTGGCGAGCGCGACGAGCTGACCGCCGCGCGCGTGCGTGAGCTGGCGCCGCGCTACTGCTTCTTCCTGCACTGGTCGTGGAAGGTGCCCGCTGAGATCGTCGCGCACGAGTGCGTTGCGTTCCACATGACTGACCTGCCCTACGGTCGCGGCGGTTCGCCGTTGCAGAACCTGATCGTGCGCGGCCATCGCGACACCATGCTCTCGGCGCTGCGCATGACGGCCGACTTCGATGCCGGACCCGTCTACCTCAAGCGGCCGCTCTCGCTCGAGGGTGGCAGCGCCGAGGAGCTGTACCTGCGCACCGACCGGCTGGCCGCGGAGATGATCGCCGAGATCATCCACACGCGGCCGGAGCCACAGCCGCAAACCGGCGACCCGACCATTTTTCCGCGACGCACGCCGGACGACAGCCGCATCACCGGTGACGTCGCGTCACTGCCGGCGCTGCACGACTTCATCCGCATGCTCGACGCAGACGGCTACCCGCCGGCGTTCATCGAGCAGGCCGGGTTCCGCCTGGAGTTTCGCCGGTCGACACTGCGCGACGGGCGCATCGAGGCCGATGTGACGATTCGTTCGATCGACGATGACCACCGCGCGGGGGACGACGCATGAACGTACTTGTCGTGGCGGCTCATCCGGACGACGAAGTGCTCGGCTGCGGGGGGACAATGGCGCGGCATGCCAGGGCCGGCGACCGCGTGACCGTGCTGATTCTCGGCGAAGGCGCCACTTCGCGGCATGCCACGCGCGAGGCCACCGATGCGACCGTGCTGCAGAACCTGGCAGACGATGCACGTCGCGCGAACGGCCTGCTCGGCGTGGACCCCGCATCCGGCGTGCGCTTCGGCGGCCTGCCCGACAACCGCTTTGACACGCTCGCGCTGCTCGACGTGGTCAAGCTCGTCGAGTCGACGATCGCCGATGCGCAGCCCGCCATTGTCTACACGCAGCACGGCGGCGACCTGAACATAGACCACGTCGTGACGTTCCGCGCGGTGCTCACCGCGACCCGGCCGATGGCCGGCAGCAGCGTGCGCGAGGTGCTCGCCTACGAGGTTGCGTCATCCAGCGAGTGGGCGTTCAACCAGTTCGCGCCGGCGTTCCGGCCGTCGGTGTTCATCGACATCAGCGACCACCTGGAGCAGAAGGTCTCGGCAATGGCCGCGTACACCAGCGAGGCCCGGCCGTGGCCACACCCGCGCTCGCCGGAGGCGCTCACCGCCATCGCGCGCCGGCACGGCAGCACCGTCGGCGTTCATGCAGCCGAGGCATTCCAACCCGTACGGATCATCCGATGAGCCTGGCGATGACCACGACGACCACGACGACCACGATCACGATCGGCGACCGGCGCATCGGCGCGGGCCAGCCCTGCTACACGATTGCCGAGCTCTCGGCCAACCATCATCACAGCCTCGCACGCGCCAAGGATCTGGTCCGTGCGGCAGCTGACTGCGGCGCCGACGCGGTGAAGCTGCAGACCTACACGCCCGACACGATGACGATCGCGTCGGATCGCGAGCCATTCCGCATCGGCAAGGGCACGATCTGGGAAGGCAAGAACCTGCACGACCTCTACGGCGAGGCGTACACGCCGTGGGAGTGGCAGCCCGGCCTGAAGCGGCTGGCCGAGAGCCTCGGCATGCAGTGCTTCAGCTCGCCGTTCGATGAGACGGCCGTGGACTTTCTCGAACAGATGGATGTGCCGGCCTACAAGATCGCGTCGTTCGAACTCGTCGATCTCGCGCTGATCCGCAAGGCGGCCGCGACCGGCAAGCCGCTGATCATCAGCACCGGCATGGGCACGCTTCCCGAAATCGACGAGGCCGTGCGAACGGCGCGCGACGCCGGGGCGAGGGAGATCGCGCTGCTGAAGTGCTCGAGCGCGTACCCGGCGCCGGCGAGTGACATCCAGCTGCACGGCATCCCGCAACTCGCGGCCACGTTCGGTGTGCCGGCGGGGCTGAGCGATCACACGCTGGGCATTGCGGTACCGGTGGCGGCGGTCGCGCTCGGCGCGTGCATCATCGAAAAGCATTTCACGCTGTCGCGCAGCGAGCCGGGGCCGGACAGCGCGTTCTCGCTGGAACCGGCCGAGTTCAAGGCGATGGTCGACGCCGTGCGCGTGGCCGAGCTGGCGCTGGGCCCCGCCGACGGCGCGGCCGTGACGTTCGGCATCAGCGATGCACAGCGGCCGTCGATGACGTTCCGCCGGTCGTTGTTTGTGGTGCAGGATGTGAAGGCCGGCGAGCGGTTCACGTCGCGCAACGTGCGTTGCATCCGCCCCGGGTACGGCCTGGCGCCGCGCTACATGGACACGGTGCTGCAGCGCGTGGCGGCGCGTGACGTGGAAGCCGGCACGCCGCTGGACTGGAACCTGCTCGGCGGACCGGCGGCGGAGTGATCCTGTCGCGGAACGACCGGAACGACCGGAGTTGCACCGGCTCGTTCAATACCCGACGTCGAGGTCCAGGCGGTGCGGTACCGGCCGCCCGGTCGCCATCGCGTCCAGCAGACGGCGCAGCTCGCGCATGCGGTCGTGGTCGGTCGTCAGCGACCAGCCGGCACGGTGCGGGCTCATCACCACGTTGTCCAGGTCGCCGAACGGGTGCGCCGACGGCGGCGTGTTGACGCGCGCCGCATCGTCGCCGGCTTCGGGGTAGCGGTACCACACGTCCAGCCCGGCCGCGCCGATCACGCCGTCGCGCAACGCGTGGAACAACGCGGACTCATCCACAATGTGCGCGCGACCGACGTTGACCAGCACAGCGTCGCGTCGCATCAGCGTCAGCTCGCGCTCGCCGATCAGGCCCTTCGTCGCGGGCGTGAGCGGCAGGCTGATGATCAGCGCGTTGGCGATCGGCAACAGGTCGTGCAGCGCGTCCGGCGGATACTCGCGCACGCCATCGGGGCCGGTCGTCACGTCGGTGGCCTGCCGGCGCGTCGCGTGCACGGTCATGTCGAGCGCGGTGCACACGCGGGCCACGCGACGGCCGATCGCGCCGTAACCGAGTACCACCGCCGTGCCGCCGGAGAGTTGCACCGAGCCTCGCGTGTCGAAGCGCGGCGTCCAGTCGCCCTCGCGCAGCCGTCGGTCGGCCGGCAACAGTCGGCGCGCCGCCGCCAGCATCAACGCCACGGCGGTCTCGGCGGTGGCGGCCGCGTTGTGGTGCAGGTTGTGCACGGCCAGCGACGCAAACTGCGAGACGAGCAACTCGCGCGCCGACTCGGCGATGCCGGCCCACGGAATGATCACCGTCTCGAGCGACGGCGCCGCCAGCCACTCGGCCTCCAGCCGCCCGGCAATCAGCACCTGGTAGCCGTCGGGCCGCTGGCCCTCCTTGCCGCAATGAAGCTGCACATTGGCCGGCAGATTGGCGAGCAACCACTGCAACGCGTCGGCCGCGCCCGGCGCACTGTCGGGAGGCTCGGGATACCAGACCACAATCGGCCGGGCGTCGCTCACTCGTCGCGTACCACCACGTGGATGGAGAAGTTGTGTCGCAGATAGTGACACACGCCGTCGACATCTTCACACACGAAGCAGAGGACAAAACCCGACACCGTATACTCGCCAGCCGCGGTTCCGGCCGGCGAGCGGACCTCGAACTCGAGATGCCGTTCGTCGGTGCTCTGCGGCTTGCCGTCGGGCCCGGGCGCCTGTTGCAGGTGCGAGCTGATCTCCCAGCCGGCCGGTGCGTCGGCCCACAGCGTGATCGGCCCGGCCTCGTTGTCCCAGTGCGCCTGCTTCGCGGTGTCGGGCTTGACCACCACATGCACGCGCGCCGAAGCACCGGCCACGATGTGCGCGGGCGCGACCGCTGTGTCGATCTGCACCAGCGAGCGGTCGTCGAGCGGCAACTCGCCGTCGGGGTCGGGGTGCGTCTGGTCGGCAGTGGTCGAGAAGTCTTTCTGCGGGTAGGCGAACTCGGCGCCGCCCGGCTCCACGCGCAGCGGCGTGGGCACCTCGTTGCGCGACTTGATCTCGCTGCGCGCCTGATTGACCCAGTCGTAGAACGAGTACGGCTTGTCGAGCCGCGGCCCGTACTGCTGGATGCGCCGGCGCCAGATGTACTGCGAGCGGTTGGTCTCCAGCGCGGCCGTCCAGTCGGCCACCGCGGCGGCAAAGTCACCCTCGTGGCGCGCGTCGGAATCGTACCGGCTGCGGTGCGCCACACCACGACGGAACGCCGCGCGGCCATCCAGCGGCTTCAGCGGGATGGCATGGCTGTACGCGTCGATCGCCTGTGTGAAGCGGACGTTGCCGTCGCCCCACAGGTAGTACGCGTCGCCCATGTTGCGCCACGCCACGGCGTCGTTGGCGCCGTCGCCCTCCACTCGCTCATCCATCGCCTGGAAGTCAGGCATCGGAATCGTCGTCTCCGGCTCCCACGTGTCGTCGGGTGCCACCGGCCAGTCCTTGTCCAGGAACTCCGCTTCCAGGTCTTCAGGCTTGAGCTTGAGGTCGCGGATAATGCCGCGCTTGTCGATCGCCAGCGTGAACGGCACGCGATCGAAGTCGAGCAGGTTGAGCGAGTCGACGAGGATCGGCCAGCCCATCTTCTGCCACTGCATGAACAGCGCACAGCGATCGCCGTGCTGCTCCTCGGTGATGCCGAGCATCACGAACTTGCCGGACTTCTGCAGGTCGAGCGTTGCGTTGTGCCACCCGGGCACGTGCTTGCGGCAGCCCGCTCACCACGAGGCAAAGACGTGGAGGATGACGTTCTGCCCGCGGTACTGCCGCAACGACACCGGCTTGCCGTCGGCCAGCGAGGGCAGCGTGATGTCGAGCCGCGAGCCGACGGTCATCGATGGCGGACTGAACTGCCAGTCGGCGCTCGCCACGGTGGGCAGTTGCCCGGGCTGCCACACCGGCCCCGGGCCGGGGGTGTCGGGCGTGTCGGGATCCTGGCTGTGCAGCCCCGGAGCGTGCAGTACGAGCAGTGCGCAGAGACAGGGCAGCACCAGCAGCAGTGCGGCAACTCGCAAACGGAGCAGTGGCATCGGGACGACCTTCGGAAGAGGCGCGGGTAGTCTGTGGCGTACCTGCCCAACGTCGCGGCGGCGTTGTGCATTCCCGCGGCGCCGATTACGCCTTCTTCTTCTCCTTCTTTTCCTTCTTCTTTTCCTTCTCGCTCTTCACCTCGGGCTTGAACAGGCCCAGCAGGCCGAACACCGCGCCACCACCCGGGCCGGCTGCCGCAAGCCACATGCCCATGCCCGGCGACGTGTCCTTCATCATCGAGAACAGCATCCACCAGAAGTACGCGCCCGCGCCGCCCGACGCCATGGCGACCATCGAGAGCACACGGCCGAGACGCGTGAAGATCGCGTAGACCGCGACCAGCAGGGTCAGCCCGGTCAGCGCCACCACCAGCAGCACGTGCTTGCCGAGCGGATCGTTGAAGTCGAGCTGCATCATCAGCGACGCGAACGTCACCGTGCCCGCGGCGCCTGCCGCCTTCGCGGCGTCCTTGCCGGGCAGATCCTTGCCCAGCTTGTCGGCCACCGCGCCGGCCGTGTTGGCGGCATCGCCGGCCTCCTTCGGCACGCTGAACATCGGCATGAACATGCCGACAATGGAGGCGGCAACGGCGAGGAACAACAGGAACTTGAAGGGCTTCATGATCGTCAACCTGTGCGAATTCTCGTGCGTCGCGATTATCGCAAACGGCGACCGCGGTCGCACTCGTTCGTCATTCCTCCGACGGGCTGTGGCCGTACACCGCAAGCGACGCGAGGTCGCCCGACATCGCATCGGCGAACGGCGCGCTCGCCTCGTTGCGGGCCAGCGAGATGCGCAGTACCGCGAGGATCGGCACCGCGAGGAACATGCCGGCGATGCCCCAGATCATGCCGAAGAAGATCAGTCCGGCCAGGAGCGTCACAGGATGCAGGCGCAACGACAGGCCCATCAGGCGCGGCTCGGCGATGTTGCCGCTCCAGAAGTTGATCACCAGCGGAACCAGCACGACCACCGCGATGCCGGCACCGGTGAGCCCGGGCACGAGCGGCAGCACCGGCAACGGCAGCAGCACCGAGATCAGCGGGCCGACACTCGGAATGAAGTTGAGCAGGAACGTGAGCAGCGCGAACACCACTGCCGGCTGCACGCCAACGGTGGCCAGCACAATGCCGTGCGCCACACCGACGACGATGGAGATCAGCATCTTGACCAGCAGGTAGCGGCGGATGCTGTGTTCGACCTCGTCGCCGAAGCCGGCGGAAGGCTGCTTTCCGATCAGCATGAAGAACAGGAAGATCGCCACCAGCAGCGAGTACGAGAGCACCGAGAGGATCTGCTTGATCAGTTCGCCGACAAACTTGCGGATCTCCTCGGTCGGCAGGTGCACCGCGAAGCTGTCCTGCGGGCGGTCTTCCGACGGGTCGAGGCCGAGGTGCGAGGCGACATCGTAGAGCAGCAGCCGTGTCTGATTGGAGTATCGCTCGCTGTTCGCCGCCATCTCGCCGACCGAGGTTGACATCACGAGCCACAACGCGAAGATCATCGCCGCGCCGAGCAGGAATGTCGTGAACATCGCGAGCGGCCGCGGGAAGCGCCCCCGGAGGATCAGGAAGTCGACCACCGGCGACAGCGTCCAGGTGAGGAACAGCGCCAGCACCAGCGGAATCAGCACGGGGCTGAGCCACCACAGGGCAACGGCCGTGCTGATCGACGCAATCACGATCAGGCAGATCGTCTGGATTCGCTGCTCGCGACGGGACCAGTCACTCATGTCGGTACCTCGCAAGTGTGGTGATCGGCAGATCGTGTCGCGGCTCGGACCGGGCGGGCTCTCACACAATGGCGCTGTCGCTGACAGCACACAGACAGTCTGAAGCCAGACGATGTCATGAAGGTATGTGTCGTCGGCGCGTCAGGCAAGCTCGCGGGTCCATGGTGCACTCACGGGCGCGGGTCACACCCAGTCGCGCGGCTGCAGCCACTTCGTGGTGAGCTCGGCTTCGCGGCTGCCGGGCTCGGGCTGGTAGTCGTAGACCCAGCGGACCTCCGGCGGCAGGCTCATCAGAATGCTCTCGATGCGGCCGCCGGTCTGCAGGCCGAACAGCGTGCCGCGATCGTAGACCAGGTTGAACTCCACGTAGCGGCCGCGCCGGACCTGCTGGAACCAGCGCTCGGCGTCAGTCCACGCGTCATCCTTGCGGCGCTCGACAATCGGCGCGTACGCATCCAGGAACGCGCGGCCGGTGGCTGCCGCGAAGGCATGCAGGCGCGAGAAGTCGCCACGCTCCGCGCCGAGGTAGTCGAAGAAGATGCCGCCGACGCCGCGCTGCTCCTTGCGGTGTTTGATGTGGAAATACTCATCGCACCACTTCTTGAACTCGGCGTGCCAGGCCGGGTCGGTCGCGTCGCACGCGGCCTTCAGCGTGCGATGGAAGTGCACGACATCTTCCTCGACCGGGTAGCAGGGCGTCAGGTCTGACCCGCCGCCGAACCACCACACCGGACCGGCTTCGAAGTACCGGCAGTTCATGTGCACGGTTGGCACGTGCGGATTGCGCGGATGAATCACGAGACTGATGCCGGTGGCGAAGAACGGATGGCCCGCCGCAGCGGGTTGCTTCTCGGCGATGCTCGGCGGCAGTTCCGCGCCTTCCACCGCCGAGAAGTTCACGCCGCCCTTCTCGAACACGGCGCCGTCGCCGATCACGCGGGTGCGACCGCCGCCGCCGTGGGTGTGCTGCCAGGCGTCCTCATGGAACGTCGCCTTGCCGTCGAGCGCTTCGAGCCGGGCGCAGATCGCGTCCTGCAGTGCGCGGAAGCCGTCAGCCACCAGTTGTCGTCGGTCGTGCCGGGTGTCGCTCATGTGTGTGCCTCGCTCGCCTCGCTGATGGCAGCGGATGTGCCGACTCTATGTCGTGTCCTCGTCGCTCAGGGCGCTTCCACCACCACGAACGGCGGCTGGCTCTCGATCACGGCCACGTCCTCGGCGGTGTAGTAACGCGCCACGTGCTCGCGATAGACCGGCCGCGAGTAGACCTCGGCGCACGGCTTCTCCATCGCGTCGGCAAGCAGCTTCGCGACCTCCTCCACCGGCTGCGCGAACGGCATGCTGCGCGAATCCGGCCCGCCGCCGCGCGCGTTCAGACCGAAGTCGGTGGCAACCACGCCGGGCAGGAACAGCGTCACATGGATGCCGGGGTGGGTCTGCTTGAGGTCGACGCGCAGGTTGCAGGTCAGCGAGTTGAGCGCGTGTTTCATCGCCGAATACGCCGAGCGGATTGACGCAAACGGCACGCGGCCGAGCATCGACGAGACGTTGATGATCTGCCCGCTGTTGCGCGACTGGAAGTGCGCCGCGGCGATCTGCATGCCGTAGAGCGCGCTCAGCAGGTTGGCGCGATACATCTCGTCGACGTCGTCGTCGGTCAGCGTCAGGATCGGCTTGCTGATGCCCCGGCCGGCATTGTTGACCCACACGTCGACGTGGCCCAACTTCGCGACCGCCTGGTCGAGCAGGCGCTGCACGTCGCCGCGCTTCGTCACGTCAGCCACCACGCACAGCGTCTCGCCGTCGCACTCGGCCGCGACCTCGCGCAGTTCCTTCTCGCGCCTCGCGGCCAGCACCACGTTGGCGCCGCGGCGCGAACATTCGCATGCGAGCTGCGCGCCGATGCCGGAACTTGCGCCGGTGATCACCACTACCTTGTTGTTCAGCATGACGGTCGGGCTCCACGGTGGGTCGATGGTCGGTCGGTCCGCATCTTATCGAGTCGCGTTGCAAAATGATGTTCCCGGTACGCGCCGGGCCACAATCGCCTTGCAGGCCCGGTCGAGTATCATCAATATCGACCACGCCAACTCATCTGCCCACTGCCCGAGGCGACGCATGCGCCGGAATCTCCCGCTGTCATCAATGATCCTCGTCTTCGCGATGACCGTTTCCGCCGCGTCGACGGCCGCGGCGCAGGACAATCAGCCCGCCGGCGACCAGCCGGAGCTGGTGGACAAGCTCGACGTCCGGGACATGCCGATCCTCGAGCTGGCCCTGCAGGTCGCCCACCAGACCGGCATCAACGTATTCGGCGACGGCGAACTCGCCACGAAGGTGACGATCGATGTCAGCGGCCTGACCGGCGTCGATGCAGTACACAAGGCGGCCGGGATGGCCGGTGTGGCGGTGGATGTGATGGCGTCTACCGACGACGGCCGCGCCGTGCTCGTCATCCGCGCGAAGGACCGTCCGGCGACACCCGCGATGCCCGCCGGCACGCCAGCGAGCGGGATACTCAGCACTTTGCAACTGCGCTCGTACCCGCTGAGCGAAGCGATGCTGTCGCTCGCGCAACGCTACAAGCACAACGTGATCTTCCGCGCCGGAGCGAGCGGCACGCCGACCTGTTGTGTCGAGAAGATGCCGAGCAGCCGCGTGATGTGGCTGCTGGCTGCCGCATGTGGCTGCGCGGTCGATCGCGTCGCCGGCGGTGGCGCCACGTTCTGCGTGGTCCGGCCGGCCGACAAGCCGGCCACCCCGCCCGCGCCGGCGGACCTGCTCGACGCGCTGTCGGACAGCACCGAGCGCGCCAGCATCCAGCTGCGCGACTACCCGCTGAACGAGACGTTGCTCTCGATGGCGCAGCGCTACAAGTTCAACGTGGTGTGCGGCGAAGCGGTCGCCGGGTGTGTGTGCACGCTACAGTTCGCGGACGCGCCGATCGCGCACGCCTGCTGGCTGATCGTCGCGACGCAGGAACTGGAGGTGCGGGTCAAGGCCAGGCGCCCCGGCCTGCTCTACGTCTGTGGCCCGGATGCACCGCAGGCTGGCCCCGTGCCGGCCGCGCTCGCGGCGATCTCCGACGAGAAGGTCAACCTTCAGCTGCGCGAGTACCCGTTATGCGAGACGCTGCTCATGATGGCGCAACGCCACCGTTTTTCCTTTGCCTGCGACCGGAACCTTGACCCGGGCGCGACGGTGACGTGCCAGCTGACCGCGTTGGCGGTTCCGGTGGCGGCGTGGGTCATCGCTGCGTCGTCCGGCTGCACGCTGGATGCCGTCGAGTCCGGCACGGACAAGCCAGCGGTGTACGCGCGCCCACGCGATGCCGCGGCGCCCGGCGAGATGCCGGCGTACTTGCGCGCACAGGATGGCGGCGATCAACGCGTCGACCTGCAGCTGCGCGACTACCCGCTGACCGACTCATTCAACTCCCTTGCCGGGCACTACGTATTCAACCTGGTGGCGAACCAGGCCGCCAACGACAACCGCAACCTGACGGTTCTTGCCAACAGGATGCCGTTGAGTCGCGCCACATGGTTGATGCTCTGCGCCGGTGGCGCGACGCTTGACGCGCTGCGTGCGAGCGACGACGCGCCGGCGTCCGCGACGGTCTATGTGCTGCGCCCGGTCGATGCGCCGGCGACGCCTGCGTTCGACGCCGACAAGTGGGCGCGCGTGACGAGCACCAGCGGTCGGCTGATATGCAAGCGCGAGGGCGACGCGCCGAAAGGCGGGCTGCGCGACCTGCTCACCGGGCTGTGCAAGGCCGGTGATCTCGACCTCGTGTGGGAGTCGAAGGCTGACCAGGCAGCGGTCGTGCAACTGCACAATGTGTCGGCTGCGCTGGCGCTGCATGCCGTGCTGGCCTCGCACCAGGAGCTGCACGGCAGCCTGCAGGCGGCCGACGAGACGGTCCGCCCGAAGTTGGCGATCCGCGAGGAGTGAGCGCGCACGCTCGTCTCGCATTGCCGGTTCGGACGCCGCCGTCCGGATCACGCAGGTTGCGCTGTCATCGGTCACCCGCCACTGTGGCCGCGGTCCCGCGGTGTCACCCCTGCTTCCGCGCCGCCCGGGCGGAACAATCCGGACGAATGGTAGGCTCCGCGCAAACCCGTTGAACGGAGTGTGCTCAACATGCCGCATCGCGTGATCGTCGTCGGCGCCGGACTCGTCGGCAGCCACCTCGCCAGACTGCTCGCCGCCGAACGTGACCTGACGGTCACGGTGGCCGATGTCAATCAGACGGCGCTCGATGCCGTGGCGTCGCCGCAGATCCGGACTCTGTGCGCAAACCTGCTGACACCCGACCAGACGGCGCGCTTCGACGACTTCGACCTGGTCGTCGGCGCGGTGCCCGGCGCACTCGGCCTGCGGCTGCTCGAGGTGGCCATCAACGCCGGCAAGCGCGTGGTCGACATCTCGTTCAGCCCCGAAGATCCGTTCACGCTGCGGCAGCTCGCGGTCGAGTGCGGCGTGCCGATCATTGTCGACTGCGGCCTCGCGCCCGGCCTCTCCAACCTCGCGGCCGGTCGCACCGCGAGCAAGCTGGCGAAGACCGAGCGCATCGAGATCCTCGTCGGCGGCCTGCCGGTGGTGCGCCGCTACCCGTTCAACTACCAGGCGGTGTTCGCACCCAGCGACGTGATCGAGGAGTACGTGCGCCCGGCACGCTTCGTCGAGAACAGCCGGATGGTGGTGCGCGAGGCGCTGAGCGACATCGAGCTGCACGAGTTCGCCGGCATCGGCACGCTCGAGTCGTTCAACACGGACGGCCTGCGGACGCTGATCCACACGCTCGACGCGCCGGAGATGAAGGAGAAGACGCTGCGCTTCCCGGGGCATGCCGCGCTGATGCACCAGTTCCGCACGGCCGGGTTCTTCAGCGGCGAGGCGGTGACGGTGAAGACGGCCGACGGTGGCACGGCGAAGGTGCGGCCGGTGGATCTCACCGAGGCCCTGTTTCGTCGCAGCTGGGCGCGACCGGCGCACGAGGAGGAGTTCTCGGTGTTGCGCGTGGATGTCGATGGCACGACGAACGACGGCCGGCGCGTGCGCCATCGCTACGAGCTGCTTGACCGCACGACCGATGGCGTGAGCTCGATGGCGCGCACCACGGCGACACCGGCGGCGATCGTCGCGGCCGGGATGCTGCGCGGCGAGTTGACGTGGCCGGCGCCGGGCGTGTGGCCGCCGGAGTTGCTGGCCGACAATGACACCACGTGGACGACGATTCAGGACCGCCTGGCCGCGCACGGCATCCGCCTGACGTTCAACGAGACCGCGTTGCCGCCTGCGCCACACGCGCCCGGGATGCATCACCCGGCACGTTGACGCTCACTCCGCCGGGGCGTCGGTCGCCACGGCGCTGACTTCGCCGGCGGGCATCACCGGCGTGTCGTCGTGGTCGCCGTCCACAGAGAGACAGACGAACATCACGCCGACGCCGACCGACTCTGCTTCTTCGAGCAGCGCGACCAGGTCGTCGAGCTGCGCGCCCATCTCGGTCTGGTGGCGGCCCACGGCCGAGCGGCGCGCCAGCTGCAACGCCGAGACCGCTTCCTTGATCACGGCCGGCGCCAGGAGGCCGGCACGACGGCCGTCGGGTACGTGGTAGCAGTGCCGATGACCATTGCCGTTGCCGTTGTCGCCGTTGCGCGCCGACGCGACCGAGATGGGCTCGCCGGCCAGCAGTCGCTCGGCTTCGTCGGGCATGCGGCCGGTGGCGATCAGCGCGTCGCGCGCGACGTCAAAGCCGCTGCCGAGCCCACGGAGTGCGTTGGGCTCGAAGTAGGCGCTCAGGGCGTAGGCGCCGAATTCGCTGACGTCGTAGTGCTCGAGGTTCTCGACCCAGCCGTCCTCGATGAAGTCTGCTGTGAACGGATTCTTGTGTCGCAGCTGGTTGTCGAGCAGCCAGCTCATCAGGGCGGTCGGGTCGTCGCTGGTCC
>JBFWQT010000012.1:0-34852 GCA_050249295.1 Planctomycetota bacterium | reverse complement strand
GCCGACGACCAGGTGCGAGCCGGAACTGGCGGTTGCATGACGGCATTGACCAGTGATCGCGTCGCGAAGGCGAGCGACGGAACGGCCTCGGATCGGGGGTCGGCGCGGACGGTCCGTGTCACGGCAACTGCTGGCAGTCCCACCACCGGCCGACGTGTGCGCTACCAGTCCACCGCGAGCATCAGGCAGTTGATGCCGCTACCGATGCCGAGCATGGCGACCGGTTCGCCGGCAGGCAGGAAGCCCGCCTCGTCAGCCAGTGCCAGCGTGATCGGCGCGGCGGCCGAGCCGACATTGCCGAGGCGATCAAACGTGGAGAACTCGCGCGTGGAATCCAGACCTAGACGATCGAACAGCGCGCGACGGTGCGCCGTGCCGACCTGGTGGCCGATGAAACGCGGCGGCACCGGCTCGTGCCCGTTGCGCTCGATCGCCGTGCCGTCGGGCTGCCACTGCATGTCCTGGCACATCGCGCGCCACGTCTCGGACGCCAGTTCCACACCCTGGCGCAGCAACTCCTCGCTGTCGGTCTCCATCAGCGTGCCGTGGCCGTTGGAGGTGTCGCCGCCCTGGCAGAGGTCGTTGTGCGCGGTGGCGCAACGCACGACACCGCCACGCAAGCGGCGGCGCGACGGATCGGTCGCGAACTTCTCGTGGCACAGCACCGCGGCCACGCCGGCCGAGCCGATGGTCAGCGAGGCGAACGCGCGCTTCACCTTGCGACGGTCGATCGCGGGGTTCTCGTTGAGCTCGCGGATCGTGCTCTCGACCAGGTCGCGCCCGCACTCGCCGCTGACCAGCAGCCCGGCCTCGACCTGCCCGGCTTCAATCATGTTGCCGAGCATGACCATGCCATTGAGGAAGCCGAGGCAGGCGTTGCTGAGGTCGAAGATCATGCACGCCGGCGGCAGGTCGAGGCCGTTGTGCACGACGCTGGCGGTGGCCGGCTCGACGAAGTCGCGACACACCGAGGTGTGGAACAGCGCGCCAATGCGACTGCGCGGCACGCCGCTGGCCGCGAGCGCCTTCTTGCCGGCTTCGGTGGCGATGTCGCTCGGCTTCGTGCCGGCGTCGAAGAAGCGCCGTTCGCGCACGCCGGTCATCAGCTCGAGCCGGCCGAACGGCAGCCGCAGCCGCTCGTACAGCGGGCGCAGCGACTCCTCGATCTCGCTGGAGGAGACGGTGCGCCCGGGCAGGTGGTAGCCCAGCGACTCGATGCAGACACGGGAGAAGCGCATGAGATGAAGGCCGCGCCGGCGGAGCGGGCCCGGCATTGTAGATCAGCCGGCGATCCTCGCCAGCACGGTCCAGAAGTCAGGGAACGACTTGGTCACACATTCTGTATTGCGGATCCGCAGGCCGGGCATGCGCAGACGCATCAGGCCGAAAGTCATCGCCATGCGATGGTCGTCTTCGGGTTCGAGTTCGATGCCGTCGCCTGCGCCGGGCGCCGGCGTGAACGGCCGCAGGTCAAAGCCGTCGGGCCGCTCGTCGATGTGCGCGCCGAGCTTGCGCAGCTCGCGCGCGAGCACGGCCAGGCGATCGCACTCCTTCACGCGCGTGTGCTCCGCGCCCGAGATGTGCACCGGCACCGGCGCGAACAACGCCGCGGCGGTGAGCGGCGGCAGCAGGTCGGGCGCGTCGGTGAGGTCGAAGCGCAGCGTGTCCTCGCCGGGGCGCGCATCGTCAATCTGCCGGATCCACTCGCCGAACACGGCGTCGCCCTGCAGCGAATGCAGCGCGGGCACGAGGCCGGGGATCTCCACGTCGCGGCCGGCAATCCACGCGGCGGCCAACACGAACGCGGCCGACGACCAGTCGGGCTCGATCGCCAGCGACGTGGCGGTGTACGCAGCGGGTGGCACCATGATCGTGTGCTCGTCGAGCCACACCGTGTCGCGCGCGCCGGCGCGCTGCATCATCGCCACGGTCATCTCGAGGTACGGGCGCGACACGACCGGCGGTTCGAGCGTGAGGCGCAGGCCGTGCTCCAGGCGCGGCGCGGCCAGCAGCAGGCCGCTGGCGAACTGGCTGCTCGGCGAGCACGCGACCGACGCTTCGCGCGGCGTGATGCCCTCGCGTTCGAGCTCGATCGGTGGCATGCCCGGCTGGTGCACGTACCGTCCGCGCACGCCAAGGTGCTGCAGCGCGTCGACGAGCGGCGCGATCGGTCGCTGGCGCATGCGCTCGTTGCCGTCGATCGTCAGCGGACCTTCGACGAGCAGCGAGAGTGCCGAGAGGAATCGCACGGCCGTGCCCGCGTTGCCGCAACTGATCGGCTCGCCGCTGCTGCGTAGCGCGGCGGGCGTCACGCGGACGCTTGTGTCCGACCACTCGACGCCGCAACCCAGCGCGCGCAGCCCGGCCGTGAGGTGGTGCGAGTCGTCGCAGATCAGCGCACGCTGCAGTTCGACGGGCGTGCCGGCCGACGAGAGGGCCGCGATGACCAGCGCGCGCTGGGTCATGCTTTTCGAGCCGGGAACTTCAATCGAGGTGCGCGACATGGAATGTGGTGTGGCCAGTTCGCTGCCCGCGGGTTCTGCCGATTGTGCGGGCATATCACAACTTCTGTGCGATCCGGATTGGTTTGACTGCCACCCTGCGGCGGGCTACGGTTGAATGACGACCCTGTTGACACGCGGGGCCTGAGGTGTCCAGCAACAGCAACCACAGAGAGCCGAACGCCGCGATCCGGGCTGCATTGCGCCAGCTCGGGTTCGAGGTGGCGTGCACCGACTCGGTGCTGATCGGCGACCATCCGGTGCCGATCCGCGAGATCGAGGCGCACGGGCTGCCGTGGGTGCTGGCGCAGTGGTTCAAGCTGGATGCCGAGGGCACGCCGCCGTCGCCGGTGGCGGGGTACCCGGTGCCCGAGCCGCCGAGCGCACTGGCGCTGCCGACCGAGCCGATGCCGCCGCTGCGCCGCCGTCCGCCTACAACCGACGAGCCGCGCCTCGAGATCTTGCGCAGCGACGAGGCCTGGGGCGACTCCACGCTGTGGGGCGAGACCAGCATGGCCGGCGGCGAAGACCTCGACGACGACCTGCTCAATCCGTTCGAGGCGGGGTTCCTGGCCGAGTCGGACATCGACAGTGAGGAGAGTGACCACGCGATGCCGGTGTCGCCGGCGAGTCCGCCCGACGGCGCGATGATCGTGTGGGTGCCGGAACAGTTCTCCGAGAAGCTGTTGCAGTTGCTCGGCATCTCGCGCGACGGCAGCGGCGAGCCGAGCCCCGACGCCGTGATGCGCCTGATGCGCGTGCTGCGCCACTTGCAGCGCAAGCGCAACCCCGGCGGCGCCGACAGCCGCGCAAGCGACGCCGACGGCAGCGCGGGCAGCGAACTGACCGAACAGGAGCGGCGGATGCTCGACGCGTTCGGCCTCGACAGCGGGCGCGAGCGGCCGGCATCCGGCGACGACGAGTCCACGTTCGAGTAGCGCAGGCGGCGGACGACAACCCGACAGTTCCCGGCGGCGCGGCTGTTTACAGTGCCGTTACAGCGGATGCATCGGCGGCGACGCACAATACCCGTGTTCATCGGATCTGCCTCGACCCACAAGCCCCGGAGCATCTCATGCACCCGCGCACATTCCCGCTCGCCGTGCTCACTGCACTCACACTCGTCGCTCTCGCGTTGCCCGCGCCGTTCGTGGCCGCGCAGGACGGCGGCGCACGTGCCGACCAACTGAAGCTGACCACCGAACGCGTTGTCGTCTTCAAGGACGGCTACGGCCTCGTCATCTCTACCGCCACCGCCACGGCCGACGCCAACGGCGTGGTGTTCACCGACAAGGTGCCGACCGACGCCGTGCTCGGCTGCATGTGGGCCGCGCTGGTCAATCAGCCGGCCGGCACGCTCGCGATGCGGGCCGACTGGGACGAGACGATCAAGCGCACTGCCGCCGACCGGCCGTGCGTGTCGATCAAGGAACTGCTGCGCGCCAACGCGGGTCGCGCCGACGTGATGCTCGACCTGACGCCGGCTGGCTCGCAGGGCCCCAACCGCGAAGTCACCGGCACGCTGATCGGCCTGCTCGAGCACGCGGGCGACCGTGAGCGCTTCAGCGACCAGAAGCTGCTGGAGGCGCTGCGCAACTCCAACGGCGCCAGCGAGAGCACGATCCGGCCGGACCTGGAAGGCGGCGAGCTCGTGGTAATGGAAACCGCCAACGGCAAGATGGTGCTGCCGGTCTCGCAGGTGCAGCGCGTGCGCGGCCCCGGCCTGGTCACCACCACCAGCGAGCAGACGATCACGCTCAAGCGCGCCAAGCGGCTGGAGTTCATGGCTGGCAAGGAGAACGCCGGCAAGGCCGTCACGCTGCGCCTGTACTGGTTCGCGCCGGGCGTGCGCTGGATCCCGACCTACCGCATCAGCGGCGAGCTGGTGGACAGCGCCGACATGAGCCTGCAGGCCGACGTGGTCAACGACCTCGCCGACATGGATGCCGCGACGTGGCACCTGGTGGTGGGCGTGCCGAACTTCCGGTTCAAGGACACGCGCTCGCCGCTGACGCTGGAAGGCATGGCGCGCCGCGCCGTCGCGCAGGTCGCGCAGCAGTTCAGCAACGGCAACGACTTCTCGAACTCGATCCGCTCGCAGGTCGCCTCGAACCAGATGTTCGACCCCGTGGAGCAGGACGGCGGCATGGAACTTTCGCCCGAGCTGACCGCCGGCGGCAGCCAGGACATGTTCATCTACACCGTGCCCGGCCTGTCGCTGCGCAAGGGTGCGCGCGCCACCGTGCCGATCTGGCAAGGCAGCGTGCCGCTCAAGCATGTGTACACGATGGACGTCAGCGTGCGCCGCAACGCGCGCTCGGGCGAGACGTGGTCGAGCGGCGACGGCAGCCGCGGCGGCGACTCGCCGTTGCATCTGGCCGTGAACAAGGTCTGGCACCAGCTGCAGCTGACCAACAACAGTGGCATGCCGTGGACGACCGGCGCCGCGCTGATCATGAAGGAGCACGTGCCGCTCGCGCAGGAGCTGCTGACCTACACGTCGGCCGGCGGCAAGGTAGAGGTGCCGGTGACCGTGGCCGTGGACATCCGCGGCGACTACGACGAGACCGAGACCGGCCGTGAGGCGAACGCGCTGAACTGGGCCGGCTACAGCTACGCGAAGATCCGCAAGCATGCCAGCGTGGTCGTGACGAACTTCCGCAAGGAAGCCTCGACGATGCGCATTCGCGTCCGCGTCGGCGGGCAGGCCGAGAACGTCAGCGACGAGGGCAAGCTGACCGTTGGTGACTTCGCGGCCAGCGACTGGCAGGACTGGGGCTACGCGCAGCCGAACCCGCACTGCGATGCCACGTGGACGTTTGAACTCGCGCCGGGCGCGACGAAGAAGCTGTCGTTCGACTTCCACTACTTCACCCGTTGATGCCACGGCGCGTTGCGCCAGCACTGTGGTGACCATCGGGGCCCCGCCGCGCGCTTGTCTCGCGGCGGGGCCTCGTAATCATTCCGCGCTCGCCTTCGCGCGGCCCGGTTGAAACTCCTGCGCGCAGAAGCGAAACACAGCCTGCCGCGCACAACCATCGCCACCTCGCCTCGTGACGAAGAAGAAGACATCCGCTGCTGCCGGGCCCAAGACGGTGATCGTGCACACCGACGGCGCGTGCTCCGGCAATCCCGGCCCCGGCGGATTCGCGGCCATCCTCCAGCACGGCGCCCACGAGGGCACGCGCTCTGGCGCGCACCCGGACACCACCAACAACCAGATGGAGCTCATGGCCGTTATCGCGGCCCTGGAGGCGCTGAGCGAGCCATGCGTGGTGGAGATCCACACCGACAGCAACTACGTGCGAGACGGCATCACCCAGTGGATCGAGCGCTGGAAGCGCAACGGCTGGCGCACCTCCGACAAGAAGGCCGTGAAGAACGAGGAACTGTGGCGCCGGCTCGATCGCGCGCGCGAGCGACACGAGGTCAGCTGGCACTGGGTCAAGGGGCACGCCGGGCACCCGCTGAACGAGCGAGCCGACGAGCTGGCGCGCGAGGCGATCGAGCTGCTGCGCGCGAAGAAGGTGCTGCCGGTCGATCTCTCGGAGAACCCGGCCGACCCGAAGGCCAACATCATCTCGGCGTCCGGCCGCGGTGCCACGTCGGGGCCGGCCGCGAAGAAGAAGTCGTCATCGTCGTCGAAGGCACGGACCGGCACTTCGTTCGACGGCGAGTTGATCCTGGCCTCCACCTCGCCGTACCGCCGCGAACTGCTGGAGCGACTCGGCATTCCGTTCCGCGCCGAGGCGTCTGGCGTCGATGAGTCGCTGGTCAAGGCCGACGGGCTGATGCCGGAGCGGACCGTGATGCAGCTGGCGCTGGAGAAGGCCGGGGCGGTGTCGAAGAAGCGCAAGGGCGCGATCGTCATCGCGTCGGACCAGGCGCCGGAGTTCGATGGCGAACTGCTCGACAAGCCGGGCACCGTCGAGCGCGCCGTCGCGCAGTTGCAGCGCCTGTCGGGCAAGACGCACCGCCTGCTGACAGCGCTGGTCGTGCACGACGGGCGCACCGGCAAGACGGTGCAGCACATGGATGTGCACACGATGGCGATGCGCAAGCTGACGCGCGCGCAGATCGAGGCGTACGTCGAGCGCGATCAGCCGCTGGATTGTTCCGGCTCCTACAAATGGGAGTCGCTCGGCGTCGCCCTGTTCGAGTCGGTGCGCGGCGACGATTCCACGGCGATCATTGGCCTGCCGCTGATCCGCCTCGTGGCGATCCTCCAGGAGATGGGCGTGGATGTGCTCGGCCCCGGCGCATGACGGTTGCCTTTGTGGTGCAGGCTTCTGCCTGCATCCGGAGAGGTGCAGGCTGGAAGCCCGCACCACAACACCTCGAACTGCGACCCCGGCCCGCCGCTTGCCGCCTCCGCAGCCGCATGCCAGGCTGGCTCCCACGACTTCCGTCCGTCCGCCCCGGCCCTGACGCGAGCACGAGCATGACCGCCGCCCGTTCCATCATCCCCAGCCCGGCGCACAAGGCCGGCGACCAGCTCCACGGCTTCGTCATCGAGTCGGTCACGCCGATTCCGGACATCAAGGCGCTGGCCTACCGCGCGCGACACAGCAAGACCGGCGCCGAAGTGCTGGCTGTGCACGCCAACGACGAAGAGAATCTGTTCTCGGTCGGCTTCCGCACGCCGCCGCCGGACAGCACCGGCGTGGCGCACATCCTCGAGCATTGCGTGCTGGCCGGCAGCAAGCAGTTCCCGGTCAAGGACGCATTCAACGAACTCGGCAAGCGCACGCTCAGCACGTTCCTGAATGCCATGACGTGGCCGGACCGCACGATCTATCCGACCTGCTCGGCTGTGCGCGCCGACTACTTCAATCTGGCGAAGGTCTATTCCGACCTTGTCTTCAACCCGCTGATCTCGCAGCAGACCTTCCAGCAGGAGGGCCACCACTTCGAGCTGGAAGACCTGGAGGACAAGGCCAGCGCGCTGAAGGTGACGGGCGTTGTCTACAACGAGATGAAGGGCGCGTACTCGTCGCCCGAGCAGGTGGTGTACCGCGGCATGCAGCAGGCGCTGCTGCCCGACACGCCGTACGGCGTGGACAGCGGCGGCGACCCGGAGGTCATCCCCGACCTCACGTACGAGAACTTCGTCGCGTTCCATCGCCGCTTCTACTCGCCGAGCAACGCGCGCTTCATGCTCTACGGCGACGTGCCGCTGGCCGAGAACCTGGCGTTCCTCGAGGGCGTGCTGAGGCCGTTCGACAAGGTGGAGGTGAAGAGCGAGCTGCCGCTGCAGCCGCGCTGGAGCGAGCCGCGCAAGAGCTCGCTGGAGTATCCGGTTGGCAGCGACGACGACCTGAAGGGCAAGACGTTCATCACGGTGACGTGGCTCGCCAACGAGACCGCCAACGCGATGGAGAGCCTGCTGCTGGAGATAGCGCTCGGCGCGCTGAGCGGCACGGCGGCCGGGCCGATGCGCAAGGCGCTGATCGACAGCGGCCTCGGCAAGGACATCTTCCCCGGCGGCGCGTACGAAGCCGACCTGCGCCAGGCGTTCATCGCGTTCGGCCTGCGCGGCACCGACGCCGACAAGGCCGACGCGATCGAGAAGCTGATCCTCGACACGCTCAACCAGGTGGTGGAAGCCGGGCTCGACAAGGGCCTGATCGAGGCGTCGTTCCACCAGATCGAACTCGGCGGCAAGGAGATCGTCCCGCCGTTCCCGATCATGCTGCTGATCCGCGCCAACCCCACCTGGTACTTCGGTGGCGACCCGCAGGACGGCCTGCGCTTCTCGACGCTGGTGGAGCAGGCGCGCAAGAAGTGGGAGGCCGAGCCGGGGCTGTTCGAGGGGCTGATCCGCAAGTGGCTGATCGACAACCCGCACCGCCTGCGGCTGGTCTGCACGCCGAGCAACACGCTGAGCGCGAAGAAGGACGAGGAGTTTGCTGCGCGGATGAAGGCCGAGAAGTCGGCGATGAAGCCCGAGCAGGTGGACGCGATTGTCAGCACGGCGAAGGCGCTGCAGCAAATGCAGGAGACGCCGGACTCGCCCGAGGCGATCAACTCGCTGCCGAAGCTGGCCGTCACCGACATCCCGAAGTCACCGCGCGAGGTGCCCGAGAAGCGGGCCGACATCGGCGCAACGCCGGTGTTCACGCACGAGGTGTTCTCCAACGGCATCGGCTACGTCGGCCTCGCGTTCGACACTCGCGACCTCGACGATAACCTCGCGCAGTGGCTGCCGATTCTGGGCAAGGCCACGCTGGGCATGGGTGCGGCCGGGCTCAACTACGAGCAGATGGCCACGCGCATCGCCAGCAAGACCGGCGGCTTCGGCGCGGCTCCGATGGCCGGTCGCAACATCCACACCGGCGAGCTGTACGAGCGCTTCGCGATCGACGGCAAGGTGATCGCCCGCAACTCGGCCGAGCTGTTCGGCGTGCTGAAGGACGTGCTGCTCGCGCCCGACACCACCGACCACAAGCGCCTGCGCGACCTGCTGCGCGAGTCGGCCAGCCGGATGAGCAGCCGGATCATCCCGGCTGGTCACATGTTCGCGTTCCTGCGCGCGGCCGCGTCGCTCGACCATCCGCTGTGGCGGCGCGAGCAGTGGGAGGGCGTGACGCAGGTGCGCTTCCTCAATGACCTCGGCAGTGGTGACCACGCCGAGCGCGCCGCCGCGCAGATCCACGCGCTGCAGAAGCAACTGTTCACGCGCAGCCGCGTGATGGTGAATGTGGCCGGCGACCCTGAGGTGCTCGACACGCTGCGCGGCCCGCTCGAAGCCTTCCTGTCGGCACTGCCCGCTGGCGAACCCGTCACGAAGCGCGAGCCCGGCAAACCGAAGATCTCGGCCGCGAGCGGCGTGATCATCCCGGCGCAGGTCAACTATGTCGGACAGTGCCTGCCGATGCCCAACCTGACGAGCGCCGAGGCGCCGGCCCTGGAACTGCTCTCGCAGATCCTGTCGTCCGACTTCCTCTACAAGAAGCTGCGCGTGCAGGGCGGCGCGTACGGCGGCTTCTGCTTCTACGTGAAGGAAGCCGGCCTGCTGCCGATGCTCTCGTACCGTGACCCGAACCTGGAGAAGACGTTCGCGGTCTACACGCAGGTGGTGGACTTCCTGAAGTCCGACGCGCTGAACGACGAGGCCGTGGAAGCCAACCGCATCGGCGCGATCGGCTCGTTCGACCGCATCCTCTCGCCGGCCCAGCAGATGGCCGCGGCGCGCGAGCACTT
The DNA here is from genome assembly GCA_050249295.1 of Planctomycetota bacterium. Taxonomy (GTDB): domain Bacteria; phylum Planctomycetota; class UBA8742; order SKZP01; family SKZP01; genus JBFWQT01. The sequence goes on along the minus strand of JBFWQT010000012.1, from coordinate 25,148 downwards.
CCTGCGCGGCGTCACGATGGAGGACCGCACGAAGTTCCGCAGCGGGTTGCTGGGCGTGACCGCCGCGCAGATTCGCGACGCCGCGTTGCCGCACGTCGAGAAGGCCCTGGCCACCGCGCCGCGCGCCGCGCTCGGCAGCAAGGAGCGGCTGGAGAAGGCCAACGCCGAGGCGAAGGCCGGGCTCGAGCTGTTCAACCCGGAGGCCGGCCGCTGATCGACGCCGGGCGCCATGACTGAACGCCAGACCAGCATCGTGCTCGGCACGGCCGGGCACATCGACCACGGCAAGACGTCGCTCGTGCGGGCGCTTACCGGCATTGATACCGACACGCTGGCCGAGGAGAAGGAGCGCGGCATCTCGATCAACCTCGGGTTTGCCTGGCTCGATCTCCCGGACGGCACGCGCATCGGCATCGTCGACGTGCCGGGACACGAGCGCTTCATCCGCACCATGCTGGCCGGCGTCAGCGGCATCGACATGATCGTGCTCGTCGTCGCGGCCGACGACAGCGTGATGCCGCAGACCCGCGAGCACTTCGACATCCTCAAGCTGCTCGACGTGAAGCACGGCCTCGTCGCGCTGACCAAGGCCGACCTGGCCGACGACGACATGCTCGAGCTGGTCGAAGCCGAGATCGAGGAACTTGTCGAGGGCACATTCCTGGAAGGCGCGCCGGTGGTGCGCTGCTCGTCGGTCACCGGCCTCGGCCTGGACAAGCTGCGCGAGGAAATCGCGAAGATCGCCGCGATCACCACCCGCCGACGCAGCGGTGGCGAGCTGCGGTTGCCGGTCGATCGCGCGTTCACGGTGCAGGGCTTCGGCACCGTCGTCACCGGCACCCTGGTCGATGGCGTCGCGCACGTCGGCGACCCGATCGTCGTGTTGCCGCGCGGGGTGGAAGGCAAGATCCGCAGCATCCAGTCGCACGGCACCGCTGTCGACGTCGTGCACAGCGGCAATCGCACGGCGCTCAACCTGGCCGGCATCAAGCCCGAGGACGTCGAACGCGGCGACATTGTCGCGGCACCCGGCAGCGTCACGCCGACGAGCATGATCGAGGTCGGCCTGCACATTCTCGCGAACTCGCACTGGCCGCTGAAGCATCGCGCGCAGGTGCGCTTCTACGCCGGCACCACCGAGGCCTACGGCCGCTGCTTCCTGCTGGCCGGCAGTGTGATCGCGCCCGGCGAGCACGGCTACGTGCAGTTGCGCTTCGATTCGCCAGTGGTGGTGCGGCGCGGCGACCGCTTCGTGATCCGCCTGTACGGGCCGGACATCACGATCGGTGGCGGCACTGTGCTCGAACCGCTCAGCGACCGCACGCGCCGCCGCCTGAAGGAGCGCGAGCGGATCCTCGCCGAGCTGAAGTCCATCGAGGGTGGCGACCCGACGGCGATAGTCGGCGTGAAGCTGCGCCAGGCGGTACTCGGCCTCGGCCTGGCCGACCTTGCGCGCGCCTCGTCGATGCCCCTCGCCAACGTGGAGTCGGCGCTGGCCGAGCTGGACACGCGCGGGGTGATCGTGCGCCAGGAGCAGAAGGGCGAGCCGTACTTGCTGCATCGCGAGCGCGTGGCCGCGCTGGTGAAGGTGGCCAGCACAATGCTCGACGAGCATCATCAGAAGACGCCGTTCAGCCCGCTCGGCCTGCCGCCGCACGCGCTGCGCCAGCGCCTGCAGGACCGGCTCGGCGTGACTGTGCCGCGTGAGGTGTTCGACGCGGTGGTCGAGGCCGGGCGCGAGTCGCGCGTGATGGAAACGCGACACGAGACGATCGCGCTGAAGAAGTTCCAGCCGGCGCTCTCCGGCGCGCAGCTCGAGGCGCGTGAGCTGTTCGCGCAGAAGGTGCTGGAGGGTGGCGCGACGCCGCCGGTGGCCGACGAATTGATGGAGCTCGTTCCCGCGATCAAGGACAAGCAGGCGCGCAGTCTGCTGAAGAGCCTCTACGACGACGGCACGCTCGTGGAGCTTGCACTCGGCATTCCGCTGCATCACACGGTGTACGAGGCCACGGTGGAGCGCGTGCGCGAGTTCCTGGCGTCGCACCCCGAGGGCCTGACGGTCGGCGACCTGCGCGACCTCTCCGGCATGTCGCGCAAGTACGCGGTGCCGTTCCTCGAGTACCTCGACGCGCGCGGCATCACGAAGCGCGTCGAGAACCACCGCGTGCTGGCGTGATGTGATGCGGAGGGCAGGCGGCCCGCGAATGCGAGCCGGTTGACGGCTGGCCATTGTCATCCAGCGCAAGTCGTGCTGACCCGGGTTGCCGGCGATCAGGTCGGGATCGCCGTCGCTCAGCGTGAGGTGTGCGGCGTCGAGCCGGGCGACGGATCAGGGACCCGTCGCCGCGGCCATGTCGCCGATGGCATCGGGTACGACCACCATCAACACCTTGTCGGCCAGAGTCGTCGCGAGCGGTTTACTGGTTGTAGCGGATCAGCAGCGGGTCGAATTGCGCCGGACTCGTCAGGTGCGTCTCACCAGCGACGACAAACCCGGTGCCGAGGTGCGCTGCCACGGCATGGCCGCGGTCGTTCTCGGTGCCGTTCGGCGCGGTCACGCGCTTGCCGTCGCCGTCGAACGATGTGTCCAGCGCGCCGCTGGTGGTGGTGCGCGCGATGATCACGTCGTCGTTGCCCGTTGTGATCTCGGCCGACCCGGCCACCACGACCTTGCCGTCGCCCTGCACGGCAATGCCCTCGGCCCTCTGGGAGCCCACGCCACCGAAGTCGATCTCGAGTTTGCCATCGCCATCCCACGCGGTGTCGATGCTGCCGTTGCTCAGCAGATGGCGCGTCACGCCGATCAGGTTGTTGCCGCCGTTGTTGATTGACCCGGCGAGGTAGACATAGGTGCTGGTCACGGCGATCGCGTACCCCTGGTCGGTGTCACCGTTGAAGTCGGTCAGTACCTGCCCGTTGCTGCCGAATCCGGCAACGCGTGCGCCGGTCGAGTCGATGCGCAGCAGCGCAAAGTTGTCGCCGCCGCCGCCGGCGCGGGCAAAGCCGCCGAGGATCAGGTCGGTGCCCGACGCCGCGACGTCGAATGCGCGGTCCTGGTCGCCGCTGGCGAGGTCGTACGTACCGATGCCGTCGCCGTCGAACGAGGTGTCGAGCGCGCCGGCCGACGTGTAGACCGCGACGGCGAAGTCGTCGGTCGATCCCTTGCCGACGCCCACGACCGCGATGTTGCCGCTGGCGAGAATCGCCACGGCGTGCGCCTCATCGTCGCCGGCCGCGAAGTCGAGCATGGCGATGCCGTCGCCGGAGAACGTGGCGTCGAGCGCGCCGGACGAGGTCAGCCGCATCACCAGCCAGTCATCGTTGACGCCGTTGTTCGTCTTGCCGACGACGACGATCTTCCCATTGCCGTCGATCGCCACGTCGAATGCTTCATCGGCGGTTCCGCTGACGTCGATCAGGGCGATGCCGTCCGAATCGAACGACGAATCGAGGGTGCCGTCCGAAAGATAACGCACGACCAGGATGTCGTCGGTGGCCTGCGCGGAACGTCCGACGGCGACGATCCGGTTGTTGCTGTCGGTGGTCACGCCGTTGAATACGTCGTCGGTGGTGGACGACACGCTGGTGATCACGATGCCGTCGCCTCCGCCGAAGGTGGTGTCTACCGAGCCGGCGGGGCCGTTGCTGGCCTTGCTGGTGCAGCCCGTGCCGACGAGCAGCAGGGCGGCGAGAATGGACACCGGAAATGAAGTGTAGTAGCGCATCATGGTCGGGGCCTCGTTCACGAACCGGGACGTTCGCGACCGGGGTATGGCAAGCGCCGTGCCACCACGCCTGCGTGGCACGTATCGGGCATGCGGCTTGCACATGACTTTCATCCGCTCACGACCGCCGCGACCGTATGGAGTTCAAGTCCACCACGTTGACCACCGGCGGTTTCGAGTCGCGCGTGCAACGCCTGCTGCGCGACACCGAGGCGCATCGCAAGCAACCGCGCGACGTGTTCGACGTCCCGGCGTTCCGCCGGCAGGAATCGGTGATCATCTCGCTCAACCTCACTGCGATGGTCGGCGTGGTGATCATCTATGCGGCGTTCCATTCGCTGCTCGGTGATGTGGCGCTGCAGGTGTTGATCGCGTTCGGCGCCCGCATATTCATGCAGCTGGCCGAGCTGCTGTACCTGTTGTCGCGCTTCCCGTTGTCGCCGCGTGTGGCGCGCTTCTGGGCGCACCTCGCCGTGTGGCTGCACGTTGCATTCGTGATGCTGATCTGCTGGCTCGAACGCAGCGAGGACAGCCATTACATCGTGCTGATGCTGATTCCGGTCGTCGCCGCGGCGTTCCGCTTCGGCCCGTGGGGACTCGCCGCCACGCTGCTCGTGCTGTCATCGGTGTCGTTCGCCGAGGTCTGGGTCACCGACGACGCCGTGCGGCAGAACTTCACGGATGCGGAGTGGTTCGAGCTGGCCACCGTGGTGCTGGCGTACGTGGTGGTGGCGATCATGCTGCGCACGCTGGTCGTCCAGCTCCGCCAGGACCAACGCCGGCTGCGCTTCAGTCTCAACGCGCTCGAGCGCACGCGCGATCTGATGGTGCGCAACGAGCGCCTCGCCGCCGTCGGCGAACTGGCCAGCGGCATCGCCCACGAAATCCGCAACCCCGTCGCGATGATCGCGAGCTCGATCTCGATGCTCAAGGGCGGCAACGTGCAGGCCGACAGCCGGATGCTCGACATCGTGCGCCAGGAGTCGAAGCGGCTCGAGCAGCTGACGTCGGACTTCCTCGCGTACGCGCGCGACAAGCCAGCCGAGTTGCAGGTCACCGACCTCGGCGCGACGCTCGGCTACCTGACCTCGCTGGCCGAGGCGTGGGCGGCCGAGAAGCAGGTCACGATCGAGACGCAATGTCCGCGCGGCGCGCACGCCGCGATCGACCGCTACCAGATGCACCAGGCCCTGCTGAACCTGCTGCGAAACGCGGTGGATGCATCGGAGCCGGGCAGTGCGATCATCGTCACGGCTGCCGTCGGCAGTGACGTCGTCAGTTTCCACGTCGCCAATCGCGGCGAGCCGATACCGGACGACCTCGCCAACCGGATGTTCGAACCATTCGTCAGCCGCAAGCACGGTGGCACCGGCCTTGGCCTGGCAATTGCACGGCGTGTGGCCGAGGCCCACGGCGGCCAGCTCGAATTGACCATGAACAGCGGCGGCTGGGTCTGCCTGTCGCTGACGGTTCCGATCGGCATCGAGCCGACCGCCGCGCCACACCGTTGACCTGTCCTGTCGGCCCGCCTGCGAGCACCACCGTGGCATCCATCCTCGTAGTTGACGACGAATCCAACATGCGCCACGTGCTGGCCGTGATGCTGTCCGATGGCGGTCACTCGGTGGCCGAGGCCGGTGGCGTCACGGCGGCGCTGCGCGAGATCGAGTCGCGCCGCTTCGACCTCGTGATCACCGATCAGCGGATGCCGGACGGCGACGGGCTGTCGCTGCTCGCGGCCTGCAGCGAGGCGGATCCGACGTTGCCGGTGATCCTGCTGACCGCCTACGCAACGATCGACCTGGCGGTCGATGCGATGCGCAAGGGCGCCTTCGATTTCATCACCAAGCCGTTCACGCCCGACTCCGTGCTCGGCCCGGTGGCGCGTGCCGTCGAGCACAGTCGACTGCGGCGCGAGAATCTGCAGCTGCGCCGCGAGGTTGACCGTCTGATCGCCGGCGGCGACGGCCAGTTGATCGGCCAGTCGGAGGGCATGAATGCGCTGCGCGAACGCGTCGCGCGCGTGGCGCCCACCAATGCCTCGGTGCTGATCAGCGGCGAGACCGGCGTCGGCAAGGAGCTCGTCGCACGCGGCATTCACGCCGCCAGCCTGCGCAGCGCCGGGCCATTCATCGCCGTCAACTGCTCGGCGCTGACCGAAACCCTGCTCGAGTCCGAACTGTTCGGCCACGAACGCGGCGCCTTCACCGGGGCGGATCGCGCGCGGCCGGGTCTGTTCGAGTCCGCGCACCTCGGCACGCTGTTCCTCGACGAGGCCGGCGAGATGTCGCCGACGCTGCAGGCCAAGTTGCTGCGCGTGCTGGTGGACGGGCAGGTCACGCGCGTCGGGGCGACGCACGCGCGCGAGGTGGACGTGCGGATCATCTGCGCCTCGCACCGCGATCTGGCCGCGCGCGTGCGTGAGGGCGCCTTCCGCGAGGATCTGTTCTATCGCATCGCAGTGGTGCCGATTCATGTGCCCGCGTTGCGCGAGCGCCCGGCCGACATCCCGCTGCTCGTCGAGTACTTCCTCAAACTGACGGCCGTGGAACTCAACGCCCCATCGCGCCGGGCCTCGGCGGCGGCGGTGACCCGGCTGTGCCAGTACGCGTTCCCGGGCAACGTGCGCGAGTTGCGCAACCTGATCGAGCGCGCCTGCATTCTCGCCACCGGCGAGGAACTGACCCCGGCCGACTTCCCGCTGTCCAACGGCGATCACGAAGGCGACAACGCGGCCGCGCTGACGGTCGAGTCGGCCTACGAGGTCTGGCTGCGCACTCAACCGGAGCGGCTCGATCTGCGCAGCACGCTGGAACAGGTCGAGCGCGACCTGATCATGCGCGCGCTCGACCGCGCCGACGGCGTACAGGCCGAGGCGGGTCGCATGCTCGGTATCTCGCGCAGCGATATGGCGTACAAGGTCCGCAAGTACGCCATCCCGACCGGCGGCCGGAAGTGACGTTGCGCGTCTCACGATTTGTACATCGCCCCGCTTTAGTCCAGGAATTGATACGCGACGAATTCGTCTGATCTCGCGGGTGTCCGGGGCGCTTCACAGGCTGGTACCTTGTCGTCTGTCGTGGCTCGCTGGTCCGCACCACACCTTGAATCGCAACCTGCCCATCATCGTCGGCGTCATCGGAGTGCAGCTGATGGCCGCCTGGCTCGGCCTGCGGCGCCCGTCGCCCGGCGAGTTGTCGGCGCCGCACGCGCACGCCGGCGTCGAGATGACCGGGCCGTGTGAGTCGTGCCACGCTCCCGGCGGGCTGACGGCGGGCTGCATCAGCTGCCACAGCGAGATTGCCACCCAACTCTCGTCGGGCTCGGGCTACCACGCGGTGCTCGCCTCGCAGGGCCACACGCGGTGCGCCGAGTGCCACAGCGAACACAACGGCGAGGGCTTCCCGCTCACCAACAAGGTCTCGTGGCGCGGTCAGGACGAGTCCACGTTCGACCACTCGCACGTGACGTTCAAACTCCACGGCGCGCACAGCGAACTCAAGTGTGAGGCCTGCCACAAACGCGAGAATGCCGGCACGCGCTGGCCCGAGCTGATCGCCGGCAAGCCCCGGGCGAAGTCGTACGTCGGCCTCAACCAGCAGTGCGTCAGCTGCCACGGCGACCCGCACGGCGACGGCATGAGCGACGACTGCACCTCGTGCCACGACCAGCACAAGTTCGACCCGGCTCCCGGGTTCGATCACTCGACCGTGTTCGCGCTGACCGGCGCGCACAAGACCACCGAGTGTCGCGCGTGCCACCAGATGCCGGGCCGGGACGAGGTCAAAGCGGGCCTGCCGGCGGGGCATCCGGCGCTGCCGTTCGACCACGTGAAGGGCAAGCAGTGCGCGAGCTGTCACGACACGCCGCACGTCGGCCGCAACGAGAAGACGCTGTACCCGGCCGACTGCACGACCTGCCACACCACCGACTGGTTCGTGCCGCACACCTACACCGTCGCGCGCCACCCGGGGTCGTTCCCGCTGCTCGACGCGCACGCCAAACTCGAGTGCAAGGAGTGCCACCGCAAGGACGGCTTGCCGGACTTCCACGGGCTCTCGCCGAACGACTGTGCGTCGTGCCACCAGAACCCGCACGTCGCGGGCGGCCGGGCCATGGCGCTGGAGGACACCGCCGACTGCGCACGCTGTCACAGCGGCGGCACGTGGAAGATCCCGGGCGCCGGGCAGCGTGCGCACATCGACGCCGGCTTCCCGCTGATCGGTGCGCACGCGGCTGTCGCCTGCGCGACGTGCCACGTCGCCGGCCGCGAGCTGACCGGGCTCGGCAAGCAAGGCTGCGAGAGTTGCCACAGCGAGCAATCCCCCCACCGGCCCGCGTTCTCGCTGCGCTGCGAGTCGTGTCACCGGCTCGACGACCCCGGCTGGCTGACCGTGATCGACGGGCACGGGGGAGGGCGCGCCTTCGACGTCGGCAAGGCCAAGCACGCGCACACGTCGTTCCCGCTGGTTGGCGCGCACGCCGACGTCGCCTGCGCGAAGTGTCACGACGGCCAGCACAAAGACCTGCGCAAGGAGTCGCAGAGCTGCCGCGGCTGCCACAGCTCGCCGCACCAGGTGTCGTTCCGCGACCGTTGCGACGACTGCCACAAGCTGCCGGCACTCAAGTGGGAGGCGGCGGCGCGCGTGATGACGCCGGTGCAGCACGCCGAGACCGGCTTCCGTCTGGACCTGCCGCACAACATGCAGAAGTGCAGCGACTGCCACTCGGATGCCACGCATTCGTTCGCCGAGCGCTACCCGGGCCGCAAGTTCGAGAACTGCAGCAGCTGCCACCAATCGCCGCACGGCGGGCAGTTCAAGGACGTGCCGGGCGACTGCCTGACCTGCCACGCGGGGGCGCATTTCGTGCCGACGAGTTTCACGCGCGCCGACCACGCGAAGGTGTTCGCGCTCGACGGCCCGCACGCCACCGTGGCCTGCGAGGGCTGCCACAAGCCCGACCCGGGTGGAGGCGGCGCGAGCCCCGCCATGATCCGCTACCGAGGCGTGCCGACGACCTGCGAGGGCTGCCACGAGTCGCCGCACGGTGGGCAGTTTGTGACGTGGCCGGGCAGTTGCCAGCCCTGCCACCGGGGCGCGCACTTCATGCCGGCGAGCTACCGCCTGGCTGACCACACCCGCTTCCCGCTCGAGGGCGCACACCGCGCGGTGCCCTGCGACGCCTGCCACGCGCGTGACGCACTCGGCGTCCGGCAGTTCGTCGGCGTCACGCACGCCTGTTCGGGCTGCCACACCACGCCGCATGGCACCCAGTTTGCACAGCAGATTGCCGAGCACGACTGCAGCGGGTGCCACCGCACGCCGGCGACGTGGCATCTGCCGGACTTCGACCACAACACCACCGCGTGGCCGCTGACGGGCGCGCACGCGAAAGCCGCCTGTGCCCGCTGCCACGGTATCCGCGACCCGCAAGGCATGCCGGGCATCGTGCAGTTCAGCGGCACGCCGACGGCCTGCGCGTCGTGCCACACGAATGTTCATGGAGAGCAATTCGCGGACAAGCCCGACTGCACGAGTTGCCACAAGGACACCACCGCCTGGAGTACACTGGATTTCGTCCACAACCGCGATGCGAAGTTCAAGCTCGACGGCGCGCACGACAAACTCGCGTGCGATGCATGCCACAAGAAGGTCCCCGGACCCGACAACGTGACCCGCACGCTGTACCGACCGCTCGGAACCGCCTGTCAGGACTGCCACGATGCAAAATGACATCCGACGCCAGATTGTGCTGAGTGCGGCCGCCCTCGTGATGATGGCCGGTGCGTTGTTCATCGTGGCCTGCCCGTCGAAGCAGACGACGGGCCCGGGCCAGCCGCCGCGTGAGCCACAGAAGTGGGACCAGGGCTCGTTCGGCATGGTCGTGCCGCACAAGACGTTCCCGGCCGACTGCAGCCTGTGCCACGTCACCGAGCGCTGGGACCAGATCCGCGCCGACTTCAGCTTCGACCACGCGAAGGAGACCGGCTACGCACTCAACGGCGCGCACGCGGCTGCGCAGTGTCTGCGCTGCCACAACGACCGCGGCCCGGTGTCGCTGTTTGTCGAGCACGGCTGCGCGGGCTGCCACGTGGACCCGCACAAGGCCGAATTGGGCAGCGACTGCGCCGCGTGCCACACCGAGATCTCCTGGCAACCGACCGGCCTGATCGCGAAGCACCAGGAAACGCGCTTCCCGCTTTACGGTGCGCACCTCGCCGTGGCCTGCAACCGCTGCCACCAGCAGGCTGACGTCGGCACGTTCATCGGCGCACCGGTCGAATGCGACGCCTGCCATGCCTCGCTCGCCGCCAGCGCCACCAACCCGGACCACACCGCACTGGGCTGGACCGACACCTGCGAGCGCTGCCACGGCGCGACCTCGTGGAACACACCGCACTTCCATCACGAGGTCTTCCCGCTGACCAACGCGCACCAGACGGCCTGCACCAACTGCCACACCAGCGGCGACTACTCGGTCGCGCTGGACCCGGCCTGCCTCTCGTGCCACAGCGACGACTACGCCGCGACCACCACCGACCACACCGGCTTCGGCACCAATTGCCAGGACTGCCACAACACGATCGCGTGGGTGCCGGTCGCCAACTTCCCGCACCCGGACTTCCCGATCACCGGACGGCACAAGTTCTCGTGCGCCACCTGCCACACCACGCCGGGCAACTACATGGCGTTCAGCTGTACGGACTGCCACACGCACAGCAAGTCGCAGACCGATTCGCACCACAACGGCGTCCCGGGCTACGTGTACGACTCTGCGGCCTGCTACTCGTGCCACCCGAACGGCAAGAACTGATTGCATGACTGCGTTGTGCCGAAGCTGGAGCGGTGCGCTGCGGTGGCCGGTAGTGGTCGCTGCCGTGTTGCTGATCGCGGACCGCACGGCGTTTGCCGAGCAGCGCGACGTCGTTGCCCGCGTGCGCTATCTCTCCGCCGAGATGGTGTACCTCGACCAGGGCAGCGGGGCCGGCATCCGCGCGGGTGACGTCGGCACGATCATGCGCGACAACGCGGCGATCGCCCGCATCCGCGTGGTCACCGTCAGTTCCGACTCCGCCGCGGCCGAGGTCGAGGAGCAGTTCGGCGACATCGCCCCGGCGGTCGGCGACACGGTCAATGTGAGCGTCAGCACCCCCGCCCCGAAGCCCGACGACGGAGTTCAACTGAAGGTGCCCGAGGGTCTGCCCGCGCCGCCCGTCGTTCCGGACGGCAGCGGCAGCAGTGACACCGGCGAGCCCCAACCGTTCGTACCGCTCCTCGCCCCGCGCCAGGCCAAAGCCACCTCGCGCGAGTGGATCATCAAGGGCAACGTTCGCGCCGATGTCCTCTGGACCCAGGACTGGTTCGCCACGCACGACACCTTCCTGACCTTCCGTCTCTCGAGCCGCGGCACGATCGACCGCGCGTTCGGCGAGCCGATCCGCTTCCAGTGGGACCTCACCAGCGACCTCAACACCGCCAACGGCAACGTCGGATCCGACGACTACAACCGTATCGAACTGCACGTCAGCGAGTTGCTCGCGCAGTGGTTCATCGAGCCGCACACCGCGCTGACTGTCGGCCGCATGCAACCCACCACGCTGCCCGCACTCGGCCGGCTCGACGGCGGCTCGTTCGAGTGGAGCCCGACCGACGAGGTGCGCTTCGGCGTGATCGGCGGCCTGCGACCCGACGCGGCCAACCTCGACGTGGATTCGCGCGACGAGGCGGTGGCTGTCTACGGTTCCGGCAAATACAAGTCTGACGACGTGCAGTTCTATCTGGCGCTCGGCGCCCTGATGAGCTGGTTCCAGCAGGCCGCCGACCGCCGTGCCGGGTATGCCGACATGCGCGTGACGGTGAGCAAGGTGCTGACCGTGTATGCGTCGTCGGAGTTCGACCTGTACGGCGCGTCCGACACCTTCCGTGGCGGCGGAGGGATCGGCGTGACCCGTTCGTCGATCAGCCTGCGCGCGACGGCGGGCATCGTCGGTTTCCGCGCGCTGTTCAGCCAGTCGCAGCTGCCCGACACGAAGGCGCAGCGCCAGATCACCTCCGACCCCACGCTCTACAACGACGGCACGCTGCGCTTCCTGTTCGCCGTCAACGAAAAGGTGGACTCGTTCATCTTCGAGCAGGAGTTCACGTGGTGGACCGGCACCGGCAGCTCCACCGACTGGCAGGCCGCGCTGCAGATCCGCGACCTGCACGCGTTCGACAGCCACCTCTACTTCACGCTGCGCCTCTCGTGGCGCGACGGCAAGGACACCGGCCGGCGCGCTGCGCAGATGGATTTCATCTGGCAGCCCGACGAGGAGTGGAGCATCCGGCTGTCGTTCGTGTTCGCGATGGTGCTGCCCGAGAACAGCCAGGGCGTCACCGACCTCTTCGAGCAGACCGCGACCGCCGACCTCGCGTGGATGATCAGCGAGTCGGTCACGGGCGCGCTCTCGCTGAACCTCAATTTCGGCGACGCGGTAGCGTCATCGACCATCAACCTGTCTGTCACCTGGCGGTTCCCATGAACGACATCCTGATGTTCTCGGCAGCACTGGTGGGCCTGCTGATCGTCGTGGCGGTCTGGCAGCGACTGGTGGACAAGCGCGCCGCCGAGCAGACGCGCCACGAGATCGCCGAGGCCGAGCGTCGCGGCAGTGCGAAACCGCTCGCGCAACATCCGCAGATCAACGAGTGGAGCTGCATCGGCTGCGGCGCCTGCGTGCGCGCCTGCCCCGAGGACGGCGTGCTCGAGGTGATCGACGGCATCGCCCGCATCGTCCATGGCTCGCGCTGCGTCGGCCACGAACGCTGCGCCGTCGCGTGCCCGGTCGGTGCGATCAAGGTCGGGCTCGGCGACATCAGCGGCCGCGACGACATCCCGAGGCTGCGCGAGGACACCGGCGAGTCCAGTGTTCCCGGTCTGTTCCTCGCCGGCGAGGTCAGCGGCATCGCGCTGATCCGCCACGCCGTTCGCCAGGGCACCTCGGCGGTCGAGGAGATCGCGCGTCGCATCGACCAACTCCGCGGCCGCAACGACGGCAAGGCCGTGGACGTCGCGATTGTCGGCGCCGGCCCCGCCGGGCTCGCGGCGGCGCTGAAAGCCATAGAGGCCGGCCTCTCCTACCTCGTCATCGAGCAGGAAGACGTCGGCGGCACAATCCTCCACTACCCGCGCCAGAAGCTGGTGATGACCAACCCGGTCACGCTGCCGCTCTACGGCAAGATCAACCAGGCCGAGTTCCAGAAGGAAGACCTGCTCGCGCTCTGGACCGACGTCATCAAGAAGCACCAGGTCAAGATCAAGCCGGGCATCCGCTTCACCGGCGTGACCGGCGCGGCCGGCAACTTCGTGCTCGACACCACGGCCGGCAAACTCGCCGCGCGCAGCACGGTGCTCGCCGTCGGCCGTCGTGGCACGCCGCGCAAGCTCGAGGTGCCCGGCGAGGAGCTGTCCAAGGTCTCGTACCGCCTGCTCGACGCCGGCACCTACCGACACCGCAAGCTGCTGGTGGTCGGCGGCGGCGACAGCGCCGTCGAGGCCGCGGTTGGCCTGGCCGAACAGCCCGGCAACGTGGTGCACCTGAGCTACCGCAAGGAACATTTCGTGCGCATCAAATCGCGCAACGAGAAGAAGCTCGAGGAGGCCGTGCAGAAGGGCCGTCTGCGGCTGGTCACGAAGTCGTACGTGAAGGAAATCAGCCCGACCACGGTGACGCTGCAGGTGGATGGCCAGCCCGCGCCGCTCGAGCTACCCAACGAGTTTGTGTTTGTCTTTGCCGGCGGCGTCGCACCGTTCGACCTGCTGAAGGCGGCCGGCGTGCGATTCGGGGATGCGTCATGAGTGCGAAGTCTGTCGAGGCTCTGCCGCGCGCGCCGATCTCGTGGTGGCTACTGCTGGTGGCCACGCCGGGCCTGATTGCGCTGGCGTGGCTGCTGGTGACGAACATCGGCTACTACTCGGCGCCACTGATCCAGCAGGCGCTGCGCGAGGAGCATCCGCTGCTGCGCTCGTCCGGCCGGGTCGGCCTCGTGCTGGGCATCACCGGCACGATGATGATGGGCCTCAACCTGCTGTATCTCGTGCGGCGTCGCGCCGTGACCTGGCGCTGGGCCGGTTCGCTGCGCGCGTGGATGAACTTCCACATCACCACCGGACTGCTCGCCGGCGGGTTGATCCTGATGCACAGCTGCCTCGCGTGGCGCAGCGCACCGGGCACTGTGGCCGCCGTATCGATGACGATCGTGATCATCACCGGCATCATGGGCCGCTACATCTACGGTCGCGTGCCGCGCTCGCTGGAGGGCCGCGAGCTGCGCATCGAGGAGATCCGGGAGAATCTCGACTACATGCGACGCCAGCTCGAACGCCTCGGCGTGCACCTGCCCGGTCTGGCGCGTGTCCGGCCGCTCGACGACGATGAATCGCGCACCGGCAAGCGGCGCCGCCTCGGCGTGCTGCGGCTGATCCTGCTCGGCGACCCCGACGCGCGCCGCCGCCTGAACGAGGCCCGCAAGCAGCTGAAGAGCGAGACGATCCCGCCGGAGGTCTACAACGAAGCCAACAAGCTGATCGGCCGGATGTTCCGCGAGATGACGTGGCTCGAGCGCTACAACGGCCTGCGCTCGTTGATGGCATCGTGGCGTTTCCTGCATCTGTGGCTGGCGATCGTCCTGTTCTGCTCGGCGTCATCCCACATTCTGCTGGCACTGGTGTACGGCGACCTGTGGATCTTCCGCTGACCTCGTCCGCCGCTCAGGTCGGGAGTCGTACGGACAACTGATGGGTGTGCCGCCCGCGCCGCCCGCGCCATTCGTCCTCGGGCTCCGCAAAAACCTCGGCCGGGACTGCTTGCTTTCCAGTTCGGGGCAACAGCAAGACGTGTGGGGGCGCGGCAACTACGCGTGCGACACATCATCAGATCCGATCAGCGGAGCGACTCTCGTTGGGCTCTGCAGGCCGCGCCCAGCAAGTTGAGGGTCGCGCTCCACGCAGCGGCCATGTGACTGCGCGATGGGTCGGCATCATTCGGGCTGGCGGTCGCGAACTCGCTGCATACCTCGCTTCATCCCGGGATCGCGACGTGACGATCCTCACTCCGCGCTCGCCCAACAAGGATCTGCGCGAGTGGATCAGTTCCCGACGGTGAACCGGACGCGGTCAGCCTCCATCCGATCGGGATGCGTCAACTCAGCGGAAGCGGGGCATGATGGCCGGGATGCCGGTCAGCACGTCCTGGAGGTACTTGACCACCGCCTCCTGCTCTCGGCTGATCGCCTTGACCAGGTCGCCGATCGAGATGATGCCGACCATCAGCCCGTCTTCGAACACCGGCAGGTGGCGGACGCGTGCCGTTGTCATCAGGCTCATGGCTTCCTCCACTCGCGTGTGGGTAGACGCGATCAGCAGGTCGGTCGTCATCACGTCGGCCACCGGAGTCTCGCGCGGCAGGCCCACCAGCGCGACCTTCCGGAGGTAGTCGCGCTCGGTGAAGATGCCGATCACCTGCTCGGCGCTGTATGGCGCATCCGCCTTGCGGTCCGCGCGCGGTATGGCGTGATCGTCATCGGTCACAACCAGCGCACCGATGTTGAGACAGTCCATCGCCACGATCGCGTCGAACACGGTGCCGCGACTGCCGATTGTGTACACATCGGCTCCCTTCCGACTGATGATCGAGGATACGAGAGTTTGCATGCTGAGCCTCCTTGCGGGGTTGCCGGGGTGACAATCGGGGAACTCATGATCGTCGGGGCAGCCGGATCACGCCCTCACCGGCGCGGCCATCGACCTGCGCCACAAGGGGCTCGTCGAGCCGGATGTGCCGGACGTGTTCGGTGTCGTGGATGCAGACCCCGAGTCCGTCGAGCTGGTCGAACGCGACGGGTCGATGATCGACAGTGAAGTGCAGGGTGAAGTAGAGGACGCCCTGACTGTTGAGGTTGTGGAAGAAGTGCGACCCCTGGCTCGGGTCAATCGCGAGGTCGGGCGGCTGTGCCTCGACAATCGCGCGCGCCTGGCTGATGCGCGGCCAGTCGACCGGGATGCCGAGCCATGGATCGGAGCTGCCCCAGCGGCCGAAGCCGATCAGCAGGCAGTGACGATTCTCGCGCAGCAGTCGCGCGTTGATCGCGCCGAGCTCGTTGGCAATGGCGCCGTTGGCGGCGCGGGAGTAGCGCTCCGGCGGCAGATAGACAATGTCGTGCAGCGCGATCTCGCCATTGCCGAGCGCCTGGCGGGTCCAGCACAACGCGTTGCCGTCCACCTCCAGGTCCACGATCAAGGTCGGCTGGTTGACCGCCACCGGCCGGACCTGCAACAGCCAGAAGCGGGCATCCGGCGTTTGCCGTGACGCGGTCGCACGGTCGATGGTCACTGCGAACTCGATCTCCACATCGCAGGCCATCGCATCACGGAACTCGTCGAGAAGCTGCACGAGCAGATCGTTGAGCGGCAGTCTCTCCGAGCGAAGGATCGGCGCGAACGTCGGCACCGGCACCCCGCCGCGCCGCAGCCCCTCAATCAGCTGCTCGGACTCGGGGTCCCAGGTGGAGACCACCAGGTCGAGCGACCCGTCGTTGGCGGCGTCGGCGAGGTAGCTCTCGACAAGGAACTCGGCGTCCGAGCACTGCGCCGCTGGTCCGTCCGGCGTGGCGTCGAGTTGCAGGTGCCAGTAGCGACTCTGCGACTGCAGCCAGTCGTTCGCGCCGGCAAACTGCGTGTAGGTGCCGGGCCGCGCGGGGCTGTAGGTGAGGCAGAGGCCGCCATCGACCACGGTCTTGCCGAGGCCGAACGCGAGGTTGACGACGCCCTCGTCGGGTCGCGCGGGATCCGTGGGGTAGCAGTTCCATGAGCGGGCCACGCCACTGACTTCGGGGTAGAAGCGGTTGCCGTGCCGTTTGCCGACGACCTCCTGGATCACGACCGCCATCTTCTCGGCGTCGAGGTGCAGGTGCTCGCGGCGCGTGGCCGCACGGTAGGACCGGGCACCGCGGAACCAGGTGGAGGCGACCACCAGGCGGAACGCGTCAAGCAGTTGCCCGAACCTGGCTTCCGGATCGGGGTCCGCGTTCGGGATCATCTTGGTCTTGTAGACGCCCGCGAACGGACGGAACAACGCGTCTTCCAGCAGGCTGGACGAGCGCACCGCCAGCGGCACATCGCCGAACAGCTCCAGTATCCGGCGCAGATCGGCTTCCAGGCGTGGCGGCACCGGGCAGCTGAGGACGCGTTGCGCAATCTCTTCGTCGTCGACCGTGTCGAGGTCTGACAGCTGGTCAAGACGACTCATCGCCTCGAGATCGTCGTACGCATCGGTCGCCACCACCGCCGTACGCGGCACATCAACCGGCAGCCCCGCGAAGCGCCGATCGAGTCCGTTGCGGTAGATCAGGAAGTTGCCGAACGCGATGCCGCGAGCCTTTCCGCCCAACGACCCGCTCCCGGCGCGGATCAGTCGCGAACCGGAATCGGCGCGGTCGATGTCCACCAGCTCCACACGACGGCGCGCGCACTCCAGCTCGTTGAACACGCGCAGCAGCGCACGGCGTGTGCATCCATCGCTGTGCGGTTCAGCGGACAGGCTGTCCAGGTCCACCGCCGCCTCGAACTCGGTCCGTGCGCGGAACCAGGCCGAGAAGTCGCGCCGGCTCGTGTGGAAATCGAGGCACTCGTCAGGCACCGAGTGCATTATCTCGACCATCGAGTGCAGGTTGGTTGCCCGGCCCGCCACCCGGCCATCCGGATACCGGAACGTGAAGTCGCCGAAGCCGAACCGGTCGTTGATGAACCGCCGGATCTCTCTCAACAGGTCCGGGTTGTTCTTGTTCACGAAGGCCGCGCCCGCACGCAGGGCTGGCGCATGCCAGCTGTCGTCGGCCGAGTGGATCAGCACCGGGATGTGAGAGTTGATGCGTCGCAGAGACTGCACCAGGTCCAGGCCGGCGCACGTTCCGCCTCCGTCGCGCGGAATGCTGACATCGGAGATGCAGCCCATCAGGTGCGAGGAGTGTCGCCAGGTTAGGTCGATTGCCTCCTCGAAGCTGGTGGCGAGCAGTACCTTCGGCCGCGCACGCTGGCGCGACATGCGTTGTGCCGGGTCGGCGGTATCGGCGATCACCGAACGCGTCTGGCGCACGAGCTCGCCGTAGAGCAGCGGCAGGAACGTCGAGTAGAAGTGCGGAGAATCCTCGACAACGACAATGACACGCACGTCGCCCGCCGCAGTGTCGTGATCCACGTTGAGCCGGTCCTCGAGTGTCAGCACCATGCTCATCAGCAGGCTCGCGTCGCCATTCCACACGAACACGCCGTCGAGCCCGGCCTGCGCGGCAGCGGCGATAGCCGTGCGCGGACTGGCGATGTTCTGGGCCAGCAGCATCACCGGCATGTCGGGGAACACCGACTTGACCTGGCGGCCGAAGTCGGGCTCATCGGAGTCAAGTCGTCCGACCATCACCACCAGGTCGAATGCCTGGCTGGCGAGGCGCTCGAGTGCGCGCTCGCGCGTCGCCACGCGCTCGATGCGCGGTGGATAGCCGAGGCTCAGGTCCAGCCAGCAGGCGATCAGTCGTTCCGAGAGGCCACCGTCCGTGTCGAGCACGAACTTGTCGTAGAGGCTCGACACGAGCAGCACGCGACTGACGCGACGCGGCATCAGCCAGTTGAAGCGTCGCGTGCCGGCCGATGTGCCATGCAGGCTGACCGTCAGTTCTGCGCTTTCAACCATGTCCATCGCCGCCTCCCGGGCAGGTGCCAGCCGGTCACTACCGCAAGTCGGGTTCCATCGGGTGGCGCACGCCGGCGGATTCCGTATCTGGTTGGCGCCGCGCGAGTTCAGCAGGCGGGCTGCATGCTGCGCGTGCAGCCGGCCTGCGGTCGCCGGTTGATCAGCATGGTCAACCGCTGCGCACCGACCCGATCAGGGATGTCGCGAACTACGACAGCGAGGAACGGCACACACTTTGCAACCGTCTGTTCCGCAACTGGTCCGGGCTCGTCCGTCCGGGCACCGACCGAGCCGCTCCTGGAGGGGCGACGCACACCGATCGGAACCTGCTCACACACGCACACACACCGCTCCGCACGCCGACGGTTGGCGCTCGCGCCATCTCACGCAGCGCCGATTGCATCCGACGTCGACGTCTGACGGAGCGATCGGGTTCCGCCGGCTGCCACGCGCACATCGCAGGCAGGCATCGCCCCTCCCCCGGCTCACGATACGCATGACGTGCTCACGTTCGCACATCACGACGCATTGCGCGTGGCGGTGTCGTCGTCGCCCCCGGTTTGCTCGTCGGTCTCGGTCTGGCGCTCGCGGGCAAGTCGCGACTTGATGGTGTTGCGCGTGATGCCGAGGAGTCGCGCGGCCTCCGACACGTTGCCGTCGGCGTGGTCAAGCACGAGGCGGATGTAGATGTTCTCGATTTCCGCGAGTGGCAAGACGGCGCCGCTGGTCGGGGCGAATGCCTGGATCGCGATGCCCGGGTGAGACAACTCGGGTGGCAGCTCGGCCTGCGTGATGGTGTCTCCGTCGCAGAGTATTGCCGCGCGTTCGACGATGTGTCGCAGTTCGCGCACGTTGCCGCGCCAGCTGTACTGCGTGAGCAGTTCGGTCGCTCGCGGCGAGAACTGCAGGCGCGACTTGCCCAGCGAGCGCGAGAACTGGCCGACGAACGCCTCGGCCAGCAGCACGATGTCGCCCTCGCGTTCGCGTAGCGGCGGGGTGCGGATCGGGAACGCGCTGAGGCGGAAATAGAGATCCTGGCGGAACCGCCCCTCTTCGATCGCGTCTTCCAGGTCGCGGTTGGTCGCTGCGATGATCCGCACGTCGACCGAAATCTCGCGCTTGCCGCCGACCCGGCGGAACGATTGCCCTTCGACGACGCGGAGCAACCGCGCCTGCAGCTCGGGCTTCATCTCGCCGATCTCGTCGAGGAACAGCGTGCCGCCGTGTGCCCGCTCGAACACACCCTCGTAGGCATGATGCGCACCGGTGAACGCACCGGCCTCGTGACCGAACAGCTCGCTCTCGAGCAGCGACTCGGGCAGCGCGCTGCAGTTCACGGTCACCATCGGATTGTCATGACGCGGCGACCGCTGGTGGATCGCCCGCGCGACAAGTTCCTTGCCGGTGCCCGTCTCGCCGATCACGAGTACGGGCGTGTTGACGCCGGCAATGCGGTCGATGTGTTCGCGCATCCGGCACATCGCCTCGCTGTGGCCGAGCAACTCGTCGGCCTCGGCGCGCTGCACGCGACGGAAGTGCCGTACCTGGCGGCGCAGGTGCCGGCTCTCGAGCGTGCGCTCGACCACGACGCGCAGTTCGCTGAGCTCGAACGGTTTGACGATGAAGTCGCTGACGCCCTTGCGCATGGCGTCGACCGCCAGCTGGAGCGCCGGGTACGCGGTGATCATGATCACGTCGGTGGTGCCGCCATCGTCGAGCAACTCGGGCAGCAGGGTCACGCCGAGGCCGTCGCCGAGCTGATTGTCGAGCAGTACCAGGTCCACGGCGCTGGCTTCCAGCACGTCGCGTCCGCTGCTCAGCGAGTCGGCCTCGCGTACCTCGTGACCCCAATGAGTCAACGCGTCCACCAGCGAGCTCCGGAAGCCGTGATCGTCGTCAATAACCAGAATCATGGCTCACACAGGGAAAGTGATGGTGAAGGTTGTGCCCCGGCCCGGACTGCTCTGGACCTGGATGCGACCGTTGTGACTGGCGACAATCCGCTGGCAGATCGCCAGCCCGAGGCCCATCCCGCCGGGCGTGGTGGTGAAGAACGGCTCGAAGACGCGGTCGAGATCGGCGGCGGGGATGCCCTTGCCGCGGTCGGTGACAATCAACTGCACGAGCGAATCGTGCGCGCCAGCCACGCGCGAGTGCAGACGGATCTCGCCGCCTTCCGGGGACGCGTCGGCCGCGTTGAGCACCAGGTTGACCAGCACGTGGCGGATCAGGCTGGCGTCGGCGCGGAACGGCGGACCGCCCGACATCGGATCCACTTCCAGCCGGATCGACCGGCGCCGGAGTTGCGGCACCATCAGTGAGGCGACCTCATCGAGCACGACGAGCGGATCGACGAGGTGCCGGTCGGGCACTTCGTCGCGGGCCAGCCGGCGGAACGAATGCAGGAAGGTGGCGAGGCGATCGACATCCACAAGCAGGCGCTGCAGTACCTCGCCGAACCACTCGCCCGTGTGCTCGGCTTCGCGACACACCTCGAGCGAGGACTGTATGCGCGTCTTGATCGCCGCCAGCGGATTGCCTACCTCGTGCAGGATGCTGGCCGTCATCTGCCCGACCGTTGCCATGCGTTCGGCTCGCGCGAGGCTGGCCATGATGTCCTGCATCTGCGATGCGCGACGCGAGGTAACGTCGGTGCACACGCCGACCACGCGCACGGCCGCACCATTGTCGTCGCGCTCGACGCGGCCGCGGTCTTCGAGCCAGACCGTGGTGCCGTCGTCGCGGCGCTGGCGGTACTCGCACGCGAACACGTCTGATCCGTCCAGCGCCCCGCGCAGGGCGGCAAACAGTGCGCCACGATCGCGCGGCTCGACGGCGTGCATCCAGTCGTCGAATGTTCCGCCGAACGCGCCAACCGACATGCCGTGCATGCCTTCGAGTGCGCTCGACCAGTGAACACCGCCGTGCGCGATGTCCCACTCCCACGTGCCGACGCGAGCGCCCTCCAGCACGAAGCGCAGTCGCTGGTCGGCCCGTTGCCGCGTGACCAGCTGATCGCGGGTGGCGCGACGCATCGCGACTTCGTGCACGTACAGTGCCAGGCTGCCGGCAAGCGCGCGAAACGTGGGCAGGTCGCTCTCGCTGAACCGGCGCGCCGAGGTCCGGTGAAACCAGATCACGCGACCCGCTTCCACGCCGTCGGCTTCAAGCGGAATGATCACCGCCGAGCGTGGCGCAATCGCGCGCAGTTGTTGCAGTTCCTCGTTGGTACGCGCAAAGAACTCCAGGCGGTCATCGGCGATCCAGGGCAGCAGCGCGACTGTGCCATGCGTGCGTGGCGGCACGCCGCGCAGGCGGATCTTCGCGGCGGGAGCGGTCCACACCGGATCAGCGTGCGCCGCAGCGGCCTGCACCAGCAGATTGTCCGATCCGCGCAGCCAGACTTCGCAGGAGTCGGCGAACTGCGGCAGGCCGATGCTTGCGGCGTGCGTGAGCGAGATGGCACCCGGGGTTCCCGAACTCGCTCGCGCCGTTGCCCGCGCCTGCGCACTGCGCGCGTGCGCACCGTTCGAGCCTTGCGTGCGGCGGATCGCCGCATGGATCGCATCGGCCAGGTCGGTCTGCGTCTGCGATGCGTTGGGCGCAGTCGTCCCCTCCTCGTCTCCATGAGGCGAGTCGGGCTGCAGTGGCAATGACAAGGTGTGGTCGTGCATGGGCGCAACCCGGCCCAGCCCATCATCCGCGGTGCACAACCGCTGCGGTCTGCAACCCGCGCGCCGAACATCGGTTGCCTTCGGTGCCAGCACGGAAAGAGCGTGCGGCGCAACGCCGATGGTCAACTGCTGAGCCCCGTCATCAATTGTTGACCATGGTTGGTGCACTGCGCCAGCGGAATAAAGGCCGCGCGCGCACGAGCATTGACCACCGGGTCGCAGCAACAGGCCAGATCAGCGTTTGCATGGTGAAGCTCCGTCGGGGCGTCTGTTGCAAGGCGTTCGAGCACGCATCAGGACGGCCTGCGAAAGCCCTGTGCAAGTTGTAGGAATGCACGGGTGTGAATGCGGCACGTTGTTCGCAATCAACGTCGGACCACAAAGTGCCTTGTACCGCGGAGGGGCCCGTGTTCCGCACATCTGCGCTCCTGTCGCTCGCACGCGAGCACGAACTGATGCCAACCGCCGAGTTGGGTCGATTGCTGCGGGCGTGGCAGGTGGCTGGCGAAGCGCTGCCGTTCGAGACGTGGGCCGCACAGACGGGCGTGTTGCCGCAACCGGTGGCGCGTGCGCTGCGCGATGCAATGCGCGATGCGGCTTTCCGCTGTATGAGCTGCCTGCGGTCGTTCTGCGGGGGGCAATTGGTCGGTGTCGCACATCTGTATTGCCCGTTCTGCAACTCGGCCGCGCTCAAGCGAGAAGGGACTCCGGCGGCGGCGCGCATCGACTCCGAACTCACGCCGCCATCCGACACGGGAGGCGACACTCCGACCGCCACGCCGGGCGCTGACGACGACGCCACCCGCATCCTCGCCGACGCTCCGCCCACGCCGGTTGGAACGCACGACGCGACGCCGCCTTCCGGTTCGCTGGGTGTCGTCGAACGGAGCGGTCAGTGGGTGATACTGCGCAAGGTCGGCGAGGGTGGCATGGCCACCGTGTGGCACGCCTACAACCACGCGATCGATCGCTTCGCGGCGGTGAAAGTGCTCGAGTTGACCGAGCCCGAAGTGACGGAGCGTTTCCGCCGCGAAGCCCTCGCCTGCGGGCGACTCGATCATCCGAACGTGGTCGGTGTCACGGATGTCGGCACCGTCTGGGGCAAGCCCTGCATCGTGATGGACTGGGTCGATGGCGGGTCGCTCGACCACCACCTTCGCCACGACTCGCTGATGTCGGTCGCGAGCATTCTCGACATCGGCATTCAGGCTGCGCTGGGTCTCCAGGCCGCGCACAGTGCAGGCATCGTCCATCGCGACATCAAGCCCGCCAACCTGCTGCAGGCGCGCCGCGATGGTCGCGTCCGAGTCAGTGATTTCGGTCTCGCACTGGTCCGCGACGAAGCCAATCGCCTGACCCGCAGCGGCACGGTGATGGGCACGACGCTGTACATGTCGCCGGAGCAGGCCAATGGAATCGACGTCGGGCCGGCGTCGGACATCTACAGCCTGGCCGCCACGCTGTTCCATCTGCTGACTGGCTCGCCACCCTTTGTAGGAGGCGGCGCATCGGTACTGCACCAGCACCTGACGGCGCCGTTCCCGAGGGCCCGCCAGCGACGGCCGGAAGTTCCGGATGCCCTCGACGCCCTGCTCCACCAGATGAGTGCAAAGCGACCGGCCGATCGACCGACCTCGATGGCCGTCGTCGGCGATCGGCTCCAGATGATCCTGCGCAAGCACCTCACCGTGTCGCTGCCGGCAATCCTGGGACCGACCTCCGACGACACCAGTGACGTCCCGCTGCTGCCGTCCGGCGAGGCGTCCGCGCTCAACGACGTCGTGCTGGTGGAAGTGCCGGCACGTCCGGACTCGCGATTCTGGCTCGAAACCGAACTGGTGGTCGACGAGCTGCGCGACAGCGGCGCGCGGATCATCGTACTCGACCTGTCCGCGTGCGAATCGCTGCAATCGGCCGGGGTCGCCACCCTGATCAGCATGCGCGAGCAGGCAGCGCACGAAGGGATCCGCGTTGTTGTGGCCGCCCCCGGCGACCGTGACGACCTGGCCGCCGAACTGATTGGATCGAGTCCCGAACTGCCGGTGACCCACGACATCAACGAGGTGATCCGGCTGCTGGGCGGCGACCGCGTTCGCCGGATGCGGCCCCTGGACGCACGCTCGGCCAGGACGCCCCCGTGCATGGTGGCGGGTCAACCACTGACCAGCCAGGTCAACGATTGACCAAGCGAAGGCAGATCCCGTCGGGACGGTGATCAGCTGCCGTCGCAACGGGTCAGAACGCGCGGTGCGAATAGTGCGAACTCAACGTGTGGCACGTTTGTAGCGGCGCATCTGGAGTTGCACGCCCCGAATTGCTCTGACATTCCGCCGACGTGGATCCCCGCATGACCCCACCGACCGACACGGCCGCTGCCGCCGCTCCCGACACCAACGCCGGCCTCGATCTGCAGCAGCTGCTCCGGGTGTTGACCGCGGTGAAGAAGGGCGACTTCCAGCAGCGGATGCCCGAAGGGCTCGACGGCATTGCCGGAAAGATCGCCGACACGCTCAACGATATTGTCGAGCTCAATCAGACCGTGGCCGGCGAACTCGATCGCGTCAGCACGGCCGTCGGGCGCGACGGCAAGCTGCGCGACCGCGCGGCCGTGGCGAACGCCAATGGCGGCTGGGCGGGTTACATCGGGTCGGTCAACGGCCTGATCGGCGACCTCGTGTTGCCGACCAACGAGATCGCACGCGTGGTGGGCGCTGTGGCGCGCGGCGACCTGACGCAGCGGATGGTGACCGAGATTGAAGGCCGTGAGATCAAGGGCGAGTTCCTGCAGACCGCGCGCGTCGTCAACGGCATGGTCGATCAGCTCAGCGTGTTCTCGTCGGAGGTGACGCGCGTGGCGCGCGAGGTGGGCACCGACGGCAAGCTCGGCGGCCAGGCGGAGGTGCTCGGTGTGGCCGGCACCTGGAAGGATCTGACCGACAGCGTGAACTCGATGGCCAGCAACCTGACTGTCCAGCTGCGCGACGTATCGAAGGTGGCGACCGCGATTGCCCGCGGCGACCTGAC
>JBFWQT010000011.1:0-35111 GCA_050249295.1 Planctomycetota bacterium | reverse complement strand
ACGCGCGGCTGCCGGTGCTGGTGGCGCGCAAGCTGGCGACCGCGCTGCGCGAGTGGTCGCGCACGCCCGAAGGCGGCGCCGCGCTGAACGGCATGTACAACATCAACGAACTGGACGACACGACCGACGCAGAGTTCGACGAGTTCCGCAAGAAGGTCAGCCACTGAGTGATGTCGTGGTGGCTGTCAGGAGTGCGAGCCGTGCTGCGCCAGATGCGGTCGTGCATCGTGCTTCGCATAGCACCGCAAATGAGCGCCGCCCGGCAAGCCGGGGTGCGGCCTGCCGGGCGGGTTCGCGGGATGGGCGTAACTGGACTCGAACCAGTGACCCTCAGCTTGTCGAGCTGATGCTCTAACCAACTGAGCTATACGCCCGCGAATCGGTCGAATCGGTCGGATGAACTACCAAACGGTCGGGCCTCGATCCAGACCCGGCTGGAGATAATACGAGAGGACGAGAGGACGCGAACAATCGGCGCCGTCGAACGGTGACCCACGGGCAGCAGCCCGTGGGCTTGAACGAACGAACGGGAACGGGAAGAATTCTAGCCGTCGACCTGGAAGACCTCGGTGTCGAGGAAGAACAGGTCGCCGGGACGGAGCGGGTGCTGATCGCCCGTAGTGAGCTTCAGACCGTTCACGGCCGAGCCGTTGGTCGGGGCGTCGTGCACAATCGTGAACTCGCCGTTCGAGCCGCGGTTGACCTCGGCGTGGTAGCGCGAGATGTAGCCGCTCTGGATCTGGATCGTGCAGTCCTGGTTGCGGCCCAGCACGGCCGGCAACGGAACCGCCAACGGGCCCACCGGCAAGATCGGACCGAGCGCGGCAAGGCGCACACCGCCGCCGCCGCCACCTGCACCGGCCGGGCCACTGCTGCCAGCGCGACGGCCGAGCGTGCGCAGCCCCATCAGCTGATCGCCGGCATCGCCGCCGGGCGTGCTCAGCGCCATGCTGCCACCCTTGCCGGCCACGCGGTTGCCGCGCTTGAGCGTGGGCTGGAAGCCCTCGACCGCGGATGGCGCCTCTTCGCCGAGGATCTCGAGGCACTGCTGCGGGTTGTAGTTGAGCATCACCGACGACGACCCGCTGACCCAGCAGGCCATGCGCACGCTGGCGAACAGCGCGAGCACGGCGCCCTCTGTGCCCAGCATCGGCGCGCGCTGCGCAAGGCCAGCCATCGACTCGACCATCGTGGGCACAAGCGGTGGCGAGGCGTTGCGCAGCAACTCGACGGCGGTGACGAGCTGCACGTTGGGGTTGTTGAGCACCATGCCGAGCGCGTGCGCCGCGGCCTGGATCGAAAAGTCCATGCTCTGCTGCGGATTGCTGCGCGCGAGGCGCGAGGCTTGTCCGAGCAGGCCGGCCAGATCGCCGGGGAAGTTGCGCAGATCGGCCTTCAGGTCGTTGCCGGTCGCGGTGACGGCGACAATCGGCGAGGGCTTGAGGCCCTGCGGGAAGATCGAGAACAGCGTGGGCACGACCGAGTCGCGCGGCAGCAGCAGGCGGTGGCCGGACGAGCTGCAGCGGTACTCGGCGTTCTCGTTGTCGATGCCGTTGAGCGCGTACCACTCGCCGTCGTCGAACGCGACCAGCGGCTCGAGCGGCAGCAGCTGCCCCTGGCTGCGCAGGAACAGGCCCTGGTCACGCTGATCGCCGAGCGCCATCATCTCGGGCGAGTTGCTGGCGAGCTCGAGCGACGTGGTCTGGCGCGGGTGCTCGCCGTGCAGCGACTGCATGACGGCGCGGATCCGGCCGTCGGGCAGGTCGTCGGTCAGCTCGAACCACACGAAATCCATCTGCGGCAGTGGCGGCCGCTCGGCCAGAATCTCCTCGACGGCGCCACCGAGATCGAGCGCGAAGTCGCGGTTCAGCGGGCTGCGCGCGCCAGCCGCCTCGGCCGCGTCGAGCACCATGGCAATCGGCAGCGCCCAGCCGGCAAAGCCGATCGGCACCTCGAGCTTCTGGATGCGTTGCGCGAGTGCCGGGATGCGCGCGGCCAGCTGCTGCATGCGCGTGACCAGCGAGCGCAGCGCGTCGCCCTCGCGGCGCGTGCGCGTGAAGAGCTGCAGCTGGGCGATCATGTCGCCCGGCGTCTTCATCTCTTCGTGGTACTTCAGCAAGGTGCGCATCGCCATCACCCAGCCGGTGTAGCGCTGCGGCTTGGCGAGCGACGCCATGCTCTTGCTCACCGCGTCGGGCACCCTGCCTCCCACCAGGAACGGCGCGGCCGCGGCCACCGAGATGGTCTGCACCAGCGTCTCGAACAGCTTGCACGCGGCGTACACGGCCTGCGGCGAGCTGCTGCGCGCATGGAAGTCGCGCAGCGCGCGCGCCAGCGGCAACGGCACTTCGGGGCCACCACCGCCGGTGTCGGCCTCGTTGAGAATCTTCTCGAGGCCCTCGGCGACTTCGTCGGCGGTCTGCGGGCGTTGCTGCGGGCGCTTCGCGCACATCCGCTTGAGCAGCTTGTCGAGCGAGGCGGGTGCCTCGGGCAGCAGGTCCTGCACGCTCGGGAATGGCTCGTCGGCGTGCTTGCGCAGCAGGTTCCAGAGGCCCTTCGCGCGGAACGGCGGCTGGCCGGTCAGCGTGTGGTAGAGCGAGCAGCCCAGCGCGTAGAGGTCGGCTTGCGGGCCGACGGTGCCTTCCACCTGCTCGGGCGCCATGTAGAGCGGCGTGCCGAGCACGACGTCGGGCCGCGTGAGGTTGTGGTCTTCGGTGACGGCCGTCTTGGCGAGGCCGAAGTCGGCGAGCTTGATGCCGCCGTCCTTGCTGATCAGGATGTTGTCGGGCTTGAGGTCGCGGTGGATGACCTCGTGCTTGTGCGCAGCCGCGAGCGCCTTCGCGGTGGCGATGTAGATTTCCAGCGCGCGGTGCATCGGCAGGCGACGCTCGCGCTTGATCATGTCGGCGACGCTCTCGCCGTCGACCCACTGCATGGTGAGGTAGGCGCCGCCACCGATCTCGCCGTAATCGTAGACCTGCACGATGTGCGTGTGGTCGAACGCGGCCATCGTCTGCGCCTCGCGACGGAAGCGCGTCAGCGCCTCGGCGTTGGCCAGGCGGTCGGGCGTGATCACCTTGACGGCAACGGGTCGGCCGAGGCCGCGGTGGCGCGCGCGGTAGACGGTGCCCATGCCGCCCTCGCCGGCCCGACCGAGAATCTCGGCGTTGCCGATCACGTCGCCGGCGACGAGCGGGCGCTTGAGGTCGCTCACCGGCCCGCCCTGCGAGACGGCGGCGAGACGGTTGTCGCTCGGGCGCGCCTCGAGCAGGATCTCGTCGCGGTTGGGCGGCGGAACGTAGCTGTTGGTGGTGAGCCGATCGTCGGCGATCAGGCTGCGGCCGGGCAGGCCGGGCGGGCCACCACCGCCGATGCGCGGGGGCGGCGGCGGGGCGCTCATGCTCGCGCCGGGGTTGCCGCCACCGATGTGTCGCTCGACGCGGTCGGGCCGCGGCACGGTCTGTTCGCTGCTGATGTCGGAGCGGGTGCCGCTGTCGGAATCCGATCGGGTATCGAAGTCTTCGGTGCCGCAGACGCCGCAGGCGAGGTTCTCCTGGAGCATCTCGCTGCCGGGGAACTCGCTGCCGCAGCCCTTGCAGCGCAGGGTCATGCCGGTCCAGGCGTCGCGCAGGGTGGTGTGTTGGCCGCCGTCGAGCGGGATTTTCTTCGCTGCCCAGTCTTCGAAGAGCTCCGGTGCGCCCGCGGCGCGGAAGGCTCCGATCAGCCCCGGTCCCGCGCCGGGCTCGATCAGACCGAGGCGCGTCGCGAGCCGTACGAGAATCGCGGAGCGGAGCATGCGGCGGGTTCTCCCGGAACCGTCAAGGCGGTTGCGTGACCTGGCGAGTTTGTCGTTGCGACGATCGGGACGGCACACCGTGGCAGGGCGCACCGCGGGCGGGGACCGAAAGGGTAGCTTGCGGACCGGGCCAGTTCAACGCACGGCGCGGAGTGGCGCCTGCCGCGGGCGGGGTGCGTGCGACGACACTTGTTGTTTCGATCCAGGGCGAGATAGGCTCCGGCAGTCGGGCGTCCCACCCCGACCTCCTCACCCGAGCATTCCGATGATCAAGACCAATGCGCAGCCCGTACATGGGCTGTTGGCAGCCCGTGCGTTTGCCCTGCTGGTGGCCGCCGCCATCTGTGTTTCGATGTCGAGCATCGCGTGCGCGAGCGCCAAGCGGGAAGCCCCGAACGACCCGCGCCCCGACCCCGACTGGCGGGGCCTCGGATCGGCCAACTCGTGGAATGCCGGCGGTTTTGTGGACGACGGCGCGAACACCGTACCGCCCGGAAACGCCATTGCCGGGCTGTTCAACAAACTTCCCCTGCTGGGCGACCTGCCAACCATCGACTCGCTCTTCGGATTCGGCCTTGGCGATGGCGATCCGACACCGCCGGTTGACGCCGATGGCAAGCCGGTCCGGCGGGTGATGGTTGTTGCCGGTTACTGCGATCTGGTCTGCGCGAAGCCTGATGAGGCCACCGAGTCGATCGCCACGCTCGCGCAGGAGGCCGGCGGCTACGTCGATTCGCAAGCCCCGGCCGTCATCACGGTGCGCATCCCGGCCGCGAAGTTCGACGAATTCCTCGCACAGGTCGGCGCGCTCGGCGACATCGAGAACAAGCAGATCAGCGCGCAGGACGTCACTGGCAAGTTCGTCGATCTGCAGGCCCGGCTGCGCAGCGCGCTGGCTGTCCAGGCCCGCCTGCGAAGCCTGCTCGAGCGCGCCGAGAACGTGCCGTCGGCCCTGCAGGTGGAAGAACAACTCAAGCGCGTGGATGAGGAGATCGAGCGACTGAAGGGCCAGCTCGCGGTGCTCGCCAACCAGATCGCCTACAGCACCCTGCGCGTGCGGCTGCTCGAGCAGTCGCGCCCGGCGCCGATGCGCACGGTGCAGGGGTTCGGCGAGTTGCCGTTCGAGTGGCTCTACGAGCTGGATCCGAACCGGCTCTGGAATCGCTACTGATCGACACCTCACCTGTCATTCGCAGGAGTGAACCATGCAGACGAATCTGATGCGGGTGGTGCTGATCGCGATCGCGATTCTGGCGGCTACCGGCTGCTCGGCGATGAAGCTCACCGCGCCCGACGGTTACGCGACGGTCAAGTCGTCGCAGTTCGTGCAGAAACTGATGTCGCCGAGCGGCAGCGTGATCGGCCTGCGCCGCTTCGACAATCCGGACAAGGAGGTGAGCGTCGGCTATTGGGCGGCCGCGCTGGAGTACCAGAAGACCACGCAGGAGAAGATGACGCTGACCGCCCGCGAGGAGCTGTCGACCACGCGCGGCCTGCCCGGCTACCTGTTCACGTTCGAGGTCGGCGAGGGCACGCAGAAGATCAGCTACCTGATCGGCCTGTTCGTCAGCGGCGACTCGATCTACGCGATCGAGGTCGGCGGCAAGCCCGAGTCGATCGCGGCTGACCGCGAGCGGATCATCGCGGCCATCCGCTCGCTCGGCTGACGCACGCGTCAGAATCAGTGTGTCGACGCTTGACGCCGCGCCGCGCTGGCGGTGATCCTCACTACACATTCATTCATCTCCCAGCCCCGGGAATCCCATGCGCGTCACCGCATGCACTCTTGTCGTTTGCCTGATGTCGGCCGCACTGCTTGTCAACACGGCCCTCGCTGACGACACCTGGACCGGCGCCGTGAGCAGCGACTGGAGCGTGGCGGGCAACTGGAACGGCGGCAACCCGCCGTCCCTGGCCACCGATGTTGCAACCTTCCCGGTGGCGGCCACCAACCTGACCAACGTCCCGTCGACCCTCAGGCAGATCGAGATCTCCGCGGCGGTCGCGGTGTCGATCCAGTCGCTGGCCTCGGGCAACGAACTCACGCTCAGCAACGGCGGCGTGGTGTTCCTGGCCGCCGGCAGCTTCAGCGTCGGAGCGGGCATCACGCTCACGATCACCAACCCGTCGAATGGCTCCAACCTGCCGGCGGTCACGCTGATTACCGGATCGTCCATGACCGTTGCCGGCCGCCTCAACGTCGGCACCATCGGTAGCACGGCGATGCAGATCACCGGGCAGAGCGCCAGCACGCTGACCGTCGGCTCGTTCGGTGCGGGCGCGGTCAGCTTTATCTGCATCGGCGCGCCCGGCAGCAGCGCCACCATGAACGTGGGCGCCGGCATCTTCATGCTCGGTGACAACGCCGAGCTCGACGGCTCCAGCTTCCTCAACGCCTCGCAGACGTTCTGGCACCTCAACCTGACCGGCGACATCGCGGCCGGCGCATTCACCAACTGCCTGACCTGGTTCGACTACTTCGACATCGAGATCACCGGCAACGTGGCGATGACCGGCACCGGTGCCGACCCGTTCAGCTCCACCATCAACGAGATCGGGCTCGGCAAGCTGATTGTGGGCGCCGGCGAGACCTTCAGCATCGATCAGAGCGTGATCGCCGCGGGCGGCACGGCATGGCTCTACGAGTTCGACAACGCCGGGACGATCAACCTGCGCGACCAGGGCGTCGTGATGTCGGGGTCGCGCCAGAACGCGGTCACGGCGATCTGGAACAACCACGCCGGCGCCACATTCACCGTCAACGGCAACGTCACGACCAAGACCGCCGACGCCGTGGCGGGGAGCAATTGCCGGATCGAGGGTGAGGTCACGATCGGCGGCACCGTCACGGTCACCAGCTTCCCGGTGCTGGTCGCCAACGGAGCGAGCCTCACGCTCAACGGCGCCGTGGTGGTGAACACCGCCGGCAAGCTCGGCGCAGTCGAGGACGGCGCGGCCGACACCGGCGCCGCGTTCCTGTACACCAACGCCAGCGCATCGTTCCAGACCGCGGCCAGCTTCATCACCGGCGAGGGCTTCTTCTACTTCGCGGGCGACATCGATCTCGGTGGCAGCACCAACACGTCGAACGTGACGCTGCCCCCGACCAACGGCGCCAACAACGTCATCCCGCAGATCCATCTCACCGGCACCACGCAGGCGTTCCAGACCGACGCGACCGGCGTTGGCAGCATCTTCACGCTCACCAGCGTGGCCGCCGGCACGCGCGTCACGCACACCGGCAACCTCACGCTGCTCGGCACCTTCGACACCAGCGGCGCGACCGGTGCGACGCCGTTCTCGGTGTGGACCACGACGACCGTTGACACCACCACCTACTTCGGCGCGGCCGCGTTCGGCAGCACCGTCGTGATCGTGATGGGCGACGGCGACATCGGGTTCGACGCGGCGGTAGCGCGGCAAGTGGACAACGGCAACGCCAACGAGAGCAACGAAATCGTGCTGACGCGGGCCTCCGGCAAGGTCGGGCGATTCATCGCGCACTTCTTCTCGGTGCATGGCGACTTCGTCGACAACGCGGTCGGCAACCCGGAGACCAACGCCGCGCGCTTCTATGCACAGAACGCGCACTTCGTGATGGGCGACGGGACCGACGGCGGGTTCATCTGCGCCGACGGAGCGGGCGCATTCGAGGCCAACGGCAGCTCGGTCAACCTCGACGACTGCACGATCGAACTGATGGCAAACGCCACGTGGCGCATCGGATCGTCCGGCGCGCCGACCGGCACCGACGCCGCGGCCGAGTGCAACCTGACCGGCTGCACCACGGTGCCCGGCGCCGGCTCCACGATCGATGTGCGCGGGGATGTCACCTTCGTCGCGCTCGATTCCACCTTCAACGGCTCCGGCGCGTGGACCTTCAACGCGGTCTTCAGCTCCGAGCAGACGATCCTCGCGAATTGCACCGTGCAAGGCGGCACGGCCGGCGGCCTGACGATGAAGCTGTTCTCGTCGCGCGTGATTGTCACCGGCACGACGTTCTCCAACTGCGACGCGTCCGGCGTGCAGATCTCCGGCCTGATCGCCGCGCTCAACGACAACACGTTCCAGAGTGGCACTGCGACGGGCGCGCACATCACGCTCAGCGGCATCACCAACAGCGTCGATCTGCCGCTGACCAACAACGTCTTCGACAACTCGGTCGGCGTGCTCTCGCTCGGCGCGGGCGGCCTGTTCGTGTCGGGCACCGGCCCGTTCATCTTCACCAATGCCTCGGACGACTTCGGCCTCGCGGCCTACAACATCACCGCCGTGAATGCCGAACTCGACGCGGACAGCGATGGCTTCGGCGCGGGCGAGGTGCGCTGGCTAATGGCTGGCAGCTTGCTGGCGATCGCCGACAAGAACGCGAGCATCAGCGCCGGCATCACCGACAGCAACGAACACAAGGTGCTCGACTTCACGGCCGCGGCCACGCTGGCCAATGCCACGATCGCGAGCATCGCCGTGCTGTTCGACGCCGGCGGCCAGCTCGATCCCGACACCGACATCACCGAAGTGCACCTCTACCGCGACGGCAACGACGACGGCATCGGCACGCCGCTGGAAGAGCTGGCGAACGTCGCGCCGTCCGGCGGTATCGCCAGCTTCGCCGCGCTCGGCATGGCGATCAACTCCGGCAACACGGCGCGCCTGCTGGTCACCATCAAGTTCGGTACGCCCGGCAAATACGGCGACGTCACCGCGCTGATCCTGCCCAACACGATCATCCCGGCGACCACGACCGTGATCACCGGCCTGCCGCTGGTCAACCGCAGCATCCACTTCAGTGGCCCGGCGACGCAGCTTTCGTTCATCACGCAGCCGACCGGCGACAAGTCGAACGAGTATCTCGATCAGCAGCCGGTCATCGAGCTTCGCGACGCCAACGGCAAGCGCGTGTGGGCCGACAGCTCGACGCAGATCAGCGCGTCGCTCTCCACGGCACCGTCCGGCGCGACGCTCGGCGGCACGAAGACCGTCACGGCGGTCAGCGGCTGGCTGACCTTCACCGACCTCACCGTCAGCGCGGTCGGCTCGTACGTGCTGACGTTCGATGATGGCATCGTCAACCTGACCATCGACTCGAACCTGTTCGTCATCGTCGGCGTGGGCACCGCTCCGCCGGGCGGTGGCGGTGGTGGCGGTGGCAACGGCAAGGGCGGGTGCGTCGCCGGAGCCGCAAGCGAGCCGGCCAGCGGCGGTCTGTTGTTGCTGGTGCTGCTGGCACTGATGGCCGTGCGCCGCCTCAATGGCTGATCGGGCGCGGTTCGAGGTTTCGAACTGTGGTGTTGACCCCCGTCCGGCACATGGTACTTTTCCCGGCTCACGCCGGCCGCCGGGCCGGTGACCGAATTGCTCCCGGCGCCGCCACTTCTGGTTGGCGGGCCTGTCAGAGACCAGTCCGATGACCATCCACAAGTCACTTGCCGTCCAGGGTCGCCTCGCCCGTTCTCGCAATGTGCTGAGCCGCTGGGAGCGGATCGTGCGCATGCAGCAGGAAGAGCGCTGGGAAGAAGGCCGCCCCGTGTTCGGCCTGCCGAAGTACGGCACGCGCATCAAGATCAAGAAGAAGGCCAAGAAGAAGGAAGAGGCTGCCGCCGACGCCACCAAGAAGAAGTGATCGCGCCGCGAGTCGCTCGCGTGTGCGTCATCAATGAGTGGTGTGTCGTCGTTGGTTTGCCCACCAGGAGATTCCCATGTACGCCGTGATCCGTGATGGATCGGTCCAGCTGCGAGTCGCCAAGGGCGACGTGGTCGAGATCGAACGCGTCGACCTCGAGGCCGGCAGCGCCTACAACTTCGACGTGCTTGCCCTCAACAAGGACGGCAAGACCACGTTCGGCTCGCCCACCGTCTCCGGCGCGAAGGTCGTCGGCGAAGTGGTGGCCGAGGTCAAGGGCCAGAAGCTGCAGGTCGGTCACTTCAAGCGCCGCAAGGGCTACCAGAAGCGCATCGGCCACCGTCAGCGCCGCACGAAGGTGCGGATCACCGAAATCAGCGGCTGAGCCGCCAGATCCGCGGCCCTGCCGCAAAGGAGCCAGTCATGGCACACAAGAAGGGTGGCGGCTCGTCAAAGAACGGTCGCGATTCCAATCCGCAGTACCTCGGCGTCAAGAAGTTCGGCGGGCAGTTCGCCCGTGCCGGCTCGATCATCGTCCGCCAGCGCGGCACGAAGTTCCACCCCGGCCAGAACGTCGGCGTCGGCCGCGACTACACCCTGTTTGCGAAGATTGACGGCATCGTCACCTTCGAGCGCGAGGGCAAGCGCGTCGCAGTCTATCCGCCGAAGGATGGCAACTGATTCATACCGGGCGCGCAACCGCCCGCACCGGACCGCTGGAAGGCAAGGCGAGAACAGTCATGGCTTATCGTTGTGAACTCTGCGGAAAAGACGTGTCGTTCGGCAACATGTACGTCAAGCGCGGTCTGGCCAAGGCCAAGGGCGGCAACGGCCGCAAGGTGACCGGCAAGACGGCGCGCAAGTTCCGGCCGAACATCCAGCGCGTGCGCGTCTTCGAGAACGGCAGCACCACGCGCAAGAAGGTCTGCACCCAGTGCATCCGCGACGGCAAGGTCACCAAGCCGCCGAAGATGAAGTACGTGCTGAAGGAACTGGCGCTGGCCGGCAAGATCAAGCCGCAGGAGAAGAAGAGCGCGTCCTGAGTTCGTTCGCGCCTCCTCACAGTCAGCATTCTCGGACACCGGCGGATTGCTCCGCCGGTGTCGGCGTTTCGACCGCGCGGCCCGCGGATCTGCACCGCGCGCGGCTGCGCGACCCGCAATGGCAGAACAGCGGCCGCCACAGTCAGAGCCGCGCACAATCAGAGCCGCGCGCGCAGCAAGTGGTCCCGGTGAGCTGTCGCGTCCGGGCGGATTCCCCACCGCGTGAATGGTGCGATCCGCAATGGCAGAACGGCTGCCACGCCGCGCACCATCCGAGCCGCCACAGTCAGAGCCGCGCACAGTCAGAGCCGCGCGCGCAGCAAGCGGCCCCGGTGAGCTGTCGCGTCCGGGCGGATACCGACCGCGCGTGATGCTGGCCGCCGTTGCGGATCGCACCATCAGCGGGGTGCCGCAATCAGCTGCCGGCAATGATGATGACCTCTTGCTGGCCGGGCAGCAGACCGTCGATCGGGGTGGTGTTCGTCTTGTCCGGCAGCAGTGCTCGCCACGTGCCGTCGTCCGGAATGTCGATCGACCAGTCGCCGTTCTTGTTGGTCTTCACCGAGAAGTAGTTCGGCGTCTGTGAGAGCTTGCCGTCGAGCTGCACGAGCCGGACCTCGACGTCCTTCATCGCCTTGTTCGCGCCATCCACCAGATGGCCGCTGATCGTCGCCTTGCGCTCCATCTGCAGCTCGATCGAATAGACCGGCTTGCCGGGGTCGTTGAAGAAGTGCGAGTACGCGATCGAGGTGCCGTTCACGACGACGAGCTGGTACTCGACGTCCCAGTGCAGGCGGACCGTCTTGCCGCCCTGGCCGTCGAGCTTGCCGAGGTTGAAGATCTCGAGCGGCGAGCCGGGCTTCTGGTTGCGCATCACCCACAGGTCGGCGCCAACCGCGGCCTGGCCCTGCTCGTTGGTGACAATCACGTGGAAGTCGCCGGCGTTGGAAATCGTCAGGCGCAGCTCCGACGGGCTGGACGACGTGCCGTTGCCGGTGCCGGCCACTTCGAGCACCGAGCCGTCCTCGTTGCGGATCGGCTCGAACACCTGCAGCACCGGCACATCGAGATCGAAAATCGCCTGGCGGTAGCCGTGCTTGAACGCGACGACGCGCACCGGGCCGTTGTCGAGGTTGGTGAACTGCACGCGGCCGGCCGCGTCGGTGGTCTTGTTCTGCACCGTCTTGCCGTTGACCTGGATCTGCACGCCGACGTCGGCGACGTTGCCTTCGGCCGGGTCAATCACCTGGAACGACAGCGATGCCTGACGCTCGAGCGGCACACTGATCGGCGTCTGCGACTCACCGGCCGACTGCAGCGCGGCGTGCGCCAGCGAGAGCCCGCGGTAGTCGGGGTGCGAGAAGTCGAGCTTCGTCGAGGCGTCGGAGCGGATCGTGATGTTCGCCGTGCCGATGCCGTTGACGAACGTGACGTTGGCGTTGCTGACCTCCACGCCGCCGCTCGTGTAGGTCACGGTCAGCGTGATCTTGCCCGGCGCCGCGACCAGCGTGTCGCCGCTGAACACCACCACGACCGGCGTCAGCACAGGCGGCGGCGTCCACAGCACCAGCGTGAACGTCACCTCGGTGCTCTGGCCCGACTGCAACGTGATCTCCTGCGCGGCGGGCAGGAAGTACGAGTTGCCGTCGGCGCCGGTCACCAGCGAGGCCTGCGGGTCGTCAGGCACCACGCTGCATTTGATCTTCTGCCCCGGCGCCAGGTCGGTGAAGTGCACGGTGCCGGCCATGTCGGTCACGCCGCGCCACTCGCCGATCGCCACCTGGATGCCCGGCACACCCGCCTCGCTGGTGGCCACGCGCACGAACGCACCGGCCGACGCCGCGAGTTGCAGCACCGCCGTGGTCGGCGCGCCGGGCACATAGTTGAGCTTCACCGGCTCGGAGATTTCGCCGAACTCCGACTGCGCGACCAGCGTGACCTCGCCCTCGGCCAGGCCGCTGAGGCTGAACGTGCCGTCGGCCTTCACCTGGAACGGCGGGAACGTGAACCCGTTCTTCTGGTTGTAGAGCGCCTGCGTGGCCAGCACCTTCACCGGCAGTCGCAGCGCGGCACCGGGCGGCGGCAGCACCTGGCCGGTGACCGCGCCGTCCTGCTTGACGACGAGCAGCACGTTCTCGGCGTTGGCCAGCGCGGTGGTCACCAGCGTGGCGAAGCCCTCGGCCACAACCGTCACCCACACGTCGCTGGTGAAATCGTTGTGCGGCACGCGCGTGACCGTGAACTGGCCGAACGCGTCGGTGACCGCTTCGTCACTGCCGTCGCCGTCGTTGCCGTGCAGCATCGCGGTGACGGTTGCGCCGGCCACCGGGTTGCCGCCTTCGTCCTGCACCACGCCGGCGAGGAAGTTGCCGGGGTACAGCGGCAGGTTGTAGTGGACGTCCTCCTTGTGACAGGTGAAGCGCTCGATCGGCGTCGTCGCGTAGCCCTCGCAACGCACGCGGAACGCGTAGCTGCGGCCGGGCATGATCCGGCTCGTGATCGTCCCGAGGTCGTCGGTGCGCAGTTGCAGCACGTCCATCGGCTGCCCGTCGGGGTTGGCCGGGTCGTAGCGCCAGAGCTCGACGAGCGCGCCCGGCACCGCCTTGTTGCTGACCTCGTGGCGCACCTTGATCTCCACGAAGTGCGCGTGCGTCAGCGTGATCGTCGGCGGGGTCGGCCCCTGCAGCAGCGGCAGCGTGACGACGATCTGCTCGAACGAGACTTCATCGACGAAGATGCCGAGCGCGCCGGTCAGCGACTTCGCGACGTCGGGATTGCTCAGGTCGGCGTTGACGCCAGCCAGCGCCAGCGCCTCGGCCATCGGCAGGACAAGCCGGCCGGCGGCGTCGGTGGTGTAGCTGTTCACGCCGAGCGGGCTACCCTTGCCGTAGAGACCGTCGACGCGGATCTCCATCGGCGGCGCGGGGCGGAACACGCCGACCGCCACCTGCACCGGTTTGTCACCGTCGGTGAACTGCACGATCCACTCGGTGGGCACCTTCGACGCGTTGTCGTCGGTCTTCTCGTCGCCGCCCTCGCGCTCGACGTGGCCGTCGCTGGAGTAGTCGGACTTCGGCCCGTAGTGCCGGCCGTCGGCGTCGGTCGGGTGCGTCGGCGTGACACCGCCACCCGCGCCACCACTGTTGTGGCCGATGCCGGGACCGACGTTGACACCGCCACCACTGAGGCCGTCACCGAGCGCGTTGCCGTTGCCGTTGCCGCGACCCGCACTGCCGTTGGCGCCATTCACACCGTCCGGGTCGGCGTCGCCGTCCTCGCCGTTGCCGCTGCCGCGACCGTTGCGACCCTTGCCGCCGCCTGCCGCGCCATCGATGTCGACCGCATTACCCGCGGCGCGCGTGAGCCCCGGACCGGTGGCCTTCGCGGGGCCCATGCCGACCATCCCGGGTGCGACGACAATCACCGCCACGGTGACCGCGGCCACCAGGCCGAGAGCGACAGCAGCGATCCACGGCAGTTTCGAGCGGGCTCGCAGACCCATGGCAGTTCTCCGCGTGAAAAAAGCACTTCAGCTTACGGAGGATGTGTCGGGAAATCCCAGCAGAATCCGTACCGCCGGGGCCGCCACCCGGCTACGGATCAGCCAGCCCGATCGTTTGCTGAAAGGCGTCGGCGACAGGGCCGAAACGGCGTCGGCACCCGCGCGGGTGCCAGTCGCCAGATCGGTTGCCAGTACGGTCGCCGGCGCTACTTGCCGCCCTTGTTGAAGTACTCGATCACCGCGTTCGCCAGCGCCACGGCAATCGCGTCCTGCTTCGCGGCATCGCCGAGGTACGCGGCGTCTTCCTTGTTCGTCATGAAGCCGATTTCGGCGAGCGCCAGCGTGCACGGCGCGTTGCGCATCAGATAGAGGTTGCGCACGTCGGCACGGGCCCCGCGATCCTGAGTCGGACACACCTCCATCAGCTGCGCCTGCACCAGCTTGCCGAACACCTGCGACGCCGCGGCATGCCGGCCCTTCGCCGGGTAGAGCGTCTCGACGCCACGGCTGGTGGTGCGCACAAACGCGTTGGCGTGCACCGACAGGAACAGCCAGGCGTGCTTCTGCTCGGCCAGCTTCGCGCGCTCCTCCAGCGTCGGGTAGTCGTCGCGGGTTCGCGTCGGCACCACCGCGAACCCGGCACCGCGCAGCAGGCGCACCACGTCGTTGGCGATCGGCAGCACCAGATCCTTCTCGATCAGGCCGTTGCCATGCGAGCCCGCATCCGACCCGCCATGGCCCGCGTCGATGACAATCGTGTACCGCGCATCGGGCCGGCTCTTCGGCTTGAGCAGCTTCTCGGCGCGCAACGGCGACGAGCGCTCCGGCATGTCGAACAGAGACGGGCCGCTCGCACCATCCTCGCCGGGCACGCGCGGACCGACCACGGCGCCTGGATCGTCGGATCCGATCAGACCGGAAGTCGTCGTCGCGTTGCCACCACCGGTGTTGGTGGCGGCCGGCGGCGTCGGGCTGTCGTTGGTCGTGCCGTTGCTGAACACGCGCGGCCCGGCCGGCGGGTCGATCGGACGCGCCACACGGTTGGCCCCCGAGGTGCCGGCAGTCGTCGCGTTGTCGGAATCGGAGTTGGTGGCGTCGGCGTTGGCGGCCGGATTGTTGCTGCCGCTCGACACGTTCGACCAGTCGGGCTGGACGCGATCGATGTCGCGCGCCATGCCGTAGTCGCCGCCATGCGAAAACGAGTCGCTGCCCGGCCGCGGCTGGGTGCACCCACTGGCCGCGATCACGAAGGCCAGCGCCAGCAGTGTCAGCTGGATCAGCTCCATGTAGCCGCGAGACTGGGCCGATTCCGGGTCAACGCCGGGGTTGATGTGCGGCGGGCGCGGCAAACGGTGTGGACGCATCGAGGTCTCGCGGGGATGAGTGCAGTGGCTGCATCTTCATCGGCGCGGAACGTCCCGTACTGTAGCGTCCGACCCGGTGCCCGGACCGCCGGACGGAGCGCCGGGCAACCCGCTGGTGCCGGCGCGCGCAGCTGCCGCGTCGGCCGCCTGGATGGCGTCGAGCCGCATCGCCGAGAACATCAGGCCGAGCTCGCGCTGCAGGCAGTCCACCGCGGCCCGCAGCGCCTCGAACGTGAACGCCAGCGACAGCTCGTCGCTGACCCCGAGACCCCGACGCCACTCCGCCGGCGGCCCCGAGCTGGCGGCCGCGGCACGCGCCTCTGCCACGAACTGCGCCTGCTGGCGCTCGCGCTGGCTGTCGATGTCCTGCGGCGTGCTCGGCGGGCGCACCAGCCGCCACTTGCCATCGCGCTCCTTGCGTACCACGAACGCCCACACCGACAACCCGGGCGGAATCGCGACCACGTCGAGCCCGCCGTCCGGGCGGCGCCGCGCGGTGTTGCCGCTCACGCGCACGTGCACATCGACCACCTCGTCGCGCGAGCCCGGCGGCGTGGCGCGCACCTGCTCGATCACCTGATACGAGAGCCGCAACGACGCCGGGTCGAACTTCTTCAGTTCGGCGAGCAGGTCTTCGACCTTCCGCACCTGCGCGCGCGCCCGGTCTGCCGCGGCGTGATCCTCGCTGGTGGCCTCTGGCAGCGCGGCCTTCTCCTCGGCCCGGCGGGCGGCGTGGCGCAGGTCGAGCATGCTGCCGACGAGTTCCAGCCGTTCGCGCGTGATGCTCTTCTCGGTGGTCTCGCGCGAGTGTGCGAACCACTCGTCGACCGGACCGGTCGGCCCCGCGCATCCCGCCATGGCCACGACGGCCGCCAACACGGCGGCCGTGATCAGCGTCCGGTTCGTGTGCCTCTCGCACCGCAACGGCATGACCTGCTCCGATATTGTTGTTGGGGTGGCGATGATGTCGCGAACACTCGCTCCACTGTATCTGCCGGAGTATGCCGCGGCGAACGATTGTGGAGCAGCTTCCCTGGAGTCAGGGACGCAGGCTGGAAGCCTGCGCCACAGTCGGAAGTTTGTGGGGCAGGCTACTGGTTGAGTGGGGAGCTCCGGAGGCAGGCTGGAAGCCTGCACCACAGTCGGACAGGCTTCCAGCCTGCCTCCGTGGTGTAGTGCAGGCTTCCAGCCTGCCTCCCGCACTTCCCACTC
This sequence comes from Planctomycetota bacterium, assembly GCA_050249295.1. Classification (GTDB taxonomy): domain Bacteria; phylum Planctomycetota; class UBA8742; order SKZP01; family SKZP01; genus JBFWQT01. The sequence continues at coordinate 18,571 of JBFWQT010000011.1, read as the reverse complement.
CAGTGGCAGCCTCCACCACAGTGTTCACCCGGCAAGGCGAGGCGCCTTGCCAGCGGCCACGCACCGGCAGTATCATCCTCGCGCCTGACGCCTGTGGCAGCGACACTGGTGGCATGAACCTGGCAACATTGCACGAACACGCAGGGCAGTGGATGCTCTCGCCCGGACCGGAGCACGACGTGGTGATCTCCACGCGCGTGCGGCTGGCTCGCAATGTGGCCGGGCAGCCCTTCCCGGGCCGCGCCACGAAGGACCCGAAGAACGCACTGCGCGAACGGCTCGAGTCGGCCATCTCGGCGATCGCCGACACGCAGAACGCCGCGCCGGTACGACTCACCGAGAGCGACCCGCTGCTGCGGCAGTTCCTCAAGGAGCGCCACCTGATCTCGCGCGAGCACGCCGATGGCAACGGCGACGGCCGGGCCGTTGTGTTCACCGACAGCGAAGCGGTGAGCATCATGATCAACGAGGAGGATCACCTGCGCATCCAGGCGATCCGCTCGGGGTTCCAGCTCGACGACGCGTGGGCGTCGGTGAACCGCATCGACGACGAGCTGGCCGCGCGCGTCGACTACGCCTTCCACGACACCTATGGCTACCTCACGGCCTGCCCGACCAACGTCGGCACCGGCCTGCGCGCGGGCGTGATGGTCCACCTGCCCGCGCTGTTCATCCAGCACCACGTCGAGAAGGTGGTGCAGGCCGCGCAGAAGATGGGCATGGTGTTGCGCGGCTTCTACGGCGAGGGCAGCGCTCCGCATGGCCACATTTTCCAGGTCAGCAATCAGGTCACGCTCGGGCGGTCGGAGGCCGAGTTGCTGGCCGACCTCGCGCGGCTGATTCCGCGCGTTGTGGAGTACGAGCGCAAGATGCGCGAAGTGCTGATGACCGAACAGCGCGAGAAGACGATGGACCGCATCTTCCGCTCGGTCGGCGCGCTGACCAACGCGCGCATGATGGGGTCCGATGAGGCGATGCGTCACCTCTCCGACCTGCGGCTCGGCATCATGACCGGCCTGTTGAAAGGCCTGACCTTGCCGGTGCTGACCGAGCTGTTTGTGCTGATCCAGCCGGGGCACCTGCAGCGCAAGGCCGGGCTGGAGCTGGAGACAGAGGCGCGCGACAAGTTGCGCGCCGAGTTCATCCGCGACCGGCTGACGGCGATCGAGCGCAACTGACACACCCCGCGGCCGCGCCGCAGTTCCCGGTCTGCGGGATGCACGGCCGCTGATCCACCCGCTTGTGCTGCTGCCGCCAGCGGAGTACACGCGACGTCGCGTTTGCCTGCTCTGCTCGCCGTCTGCGGTCCGGAGTCGCACCCATGGCCATCGGCTACCTCGGAAAGAACCTTCGCTTCCACCTGGCCGACAACATTCCCGAGGTCGATCTGCGCGTGCTGCTCTACGAGATCAGCTCGTGCGCCCGATACATCAACATGGTCATCAAGGACGCCAACCGCGGCCTGGCCGGCGGCAGCAACGCGTACGGCGAGCAGCAGATGGCGCTCGACGTGATGGCCGACACGATCATGCAGGACCGCTTCCGGCGCAGCATGGTCGTCAGCGAGTTTGCCAGCGAGGAGAACGAGGACATCGTCGGCTTCTCGCACACGCGCGGCAACTACTCGGTCACGGTCGACCCGCTCGACGGCTCGTCGCTGATCGACGTCAACCTCACGATCGGCTCGATCGTCGGCGTGCACGAATCGAAGCGCATCGTCGAGCCGAACTCGATCGTGGCCGCGATGTTTGTGCTCTACGGGCCGCTGACCACGCTGGTCTACGCGGTGAAGGGCCTTGGCGTGCACGAGTTCGTGCTCAACCCGGCCGGCGAGTTCACGCTCGCGCGCGAACGCATGACCGTGAAGCAGAAGGGCAGCATCATGGCGCCGGGCGGCCTCGAACGCGACTGGACGCCGGGCCACGCGGCCTACATCACCGAGCTACGCAAGCGCGGCTACAAGCTGCGCTACAGCGGCGGCATGGTCCCCGACATCAACCAGATCCTGGTCAAGGGCGGCGGCGTGTTCTGCTACCCCGCGATGAAGAACGCGCCCAACGGCAAGCTGAGGCTGTTGTTCGAGAACCAGCCGATGGCGTTCATCATGGAAGAGGCCGGTGGAATGGCCAGCACCGGTACCGGGCCGATCCTCGATGTGAAGCCCGAAGGCATCACGCACGCGACACCGCTGTACATCGGCTCGAAGGACGAGGTGCTGCTGGCGGAGGAGATCCTGGCGAAGCACGCAGGGCATGCCTGATCGCGAGCCCGCGACGCGCCGGGTCAAATCGACGCGACCGTGATGGCAGGCGCCATCACGGTCAGGGTCGTCCGGATCATCGAGCACCGGCGATCACTCGCCGTCAGCCTTCTTCTTCTTGAGCGTGGTGATCACGTCGTCGAGCAGGCCGTACTCCTTGGCCTCGGTCGGCGACATGAAGTTGTCGCGATCGACGTCCTTCTCGACCTGCTCGGGCGAGCGGCCGGTGTGGCTGCCGAGAATCTCGTTGAGCATCCGCTTCTCGTAGAGCACTTCCTGCGCCTGGCGCTGGATGTCCTCGGCGGTGCCACCGATGCCGCCCCACGGCTGGTGGATCATGATCCGGCTGTGCGGCAGGCTGTAGCGCTTGCCCTTCTCGCCGCCGGCCAGCAGGATCGCGCCCATGCTCGCCGCGAGGCCGACGCAGCAGGTGCTGACGTCGCAGGCCACGAACTGCATCGTGTCGTAGATTGCGAGGCCGGCCGTGACGCTGCCGCCGGGGCTGTTGATGTAGATCGAGATGTCGAGGTTCTTGTTCTCCTTCTGGAGGAACAGGAGCTGGCCGACGACGATCGTGCTGATCTGGTCGTTGATCGGCGTGCCGATGATGACGATGCGGTCCTCCATCAGGCGGGAGAACAGGTCGTACATCCGCTCGCCGCGGGCGGTCTTCTCGATGATCTGCGGAATGACGAACGACTGCGGGGTGAGGCCGTGCGCCTTCTCGGCGTAGTCGCCGTACTCACGCAAGCTGTGACGGTCGAACATGCGGTTGCTCCTGGTTCCGGCGCGTGGCCAGAACGGTGGGTACGGTGGGACGGTGGGTACGGGCGGTGGGCTTACTTCTTCTTCTTCTTCGCTTTCTTGTGGCCCTTGTCATGCGGGCCGTGGTCGTGGTCGGCCGGATCGTGGCGATGGCCGTGCTCGTGATCGGCGTGGTCATGACGGCCATGATCCTCGTGGGCGTGATCATGCTTGCCGTGCTCGTGGTCGTGCGCGTGGTCATGACCATGGTCGTGGCCGTGATCGTGCGCATGATCGTGATCGTGATCGTGATCGTGATCGTGATCGTGGCCATGATCATGATCGTCGTGATCGTGGTGATGATGGTGCTCGTGGTGCAGGCCGTGGGCCTTGGCCAGCTCCACGAACTGGTCGGCGCCGACCTCCTCGACGTTGGCCTTGCTCACGAGGAACTCCAGCACCTTCTTCTCGCGCAGTTCGGTGCGGATCGTGTCGTCCAGGCCCTGGCTCTCCACGTGGTTGCGCATTTCCTCCGGCGACGCCTCGTACTGCGCGGCCATCTGATCCAGGTACGTGTCGAAGTCGTCCTCGGTTGCAAAGATGCGTTCCTTGCGGCCGATCGCGTCAAGGATGAACGTCTTGCGCATCTCCTGCGCCACCTCGCCCTTCGTCTTGTCGAGGTCGCCGCCCAACGACTGCAGCGTGTGGATCGGGATCCCCATCTTGTAGAGGTCCATCATCCGCCGCGACTCGAGATGGCGCGCCTCGCGCGTCACCAGGTCTTCCGGCAGATCGAACGGATGCGCGGCGATCAGCGACTCGACCAGCTGCGCGTGCATGATCTTCTCGCGCTGGCCTTCCTTCTGTTTCTCCAGGCCCTCGCGCAACTCCTTCTGCAGGTCGGCCAGCGTCTCGAAGCCCATCTCCTGCGCCAGCTCGTCGTTGACCGCGGGCATCTCCTGGCGCTTGACCTCCTCGACCGTCACCTTGACGTCGGCCTCGGTCTTGCCGTCTTCCTCAAGGCCCTCGGGCAGCTTCGCCTTCAGCATCAGCTCGCTGCCGGCCTTCGCGCCCTGCAGGTCCTTGCCGACCAGCTCGAGGCTCTCGAGCTTGCCCTTGACCAGCGGCACCGTGACGCTCGACTTCTCGATCAGCACCTCGTCGCCCTCGGCCGGCATGCGGTAGCTGACAACCAGCAGGTCCTTCAGCTTCGCGCCGTCCTTCTCGACCGGCTGCCACACGCTCTTGCGCTCGCGGATGTGGAACAGCTCGTGGTCGATGTCGGCGTCGCTGACCTCGACGGCCGGCTTCTTCACCGCCAGCTTGCGATACTCGCCGAGTTCGAACTCCGGCCGCACCTCGAGCGTGAACTCGAAGGTGTAGGTCTCGTCGCCGACGACGTCGGGCAAGTCGTCGGCCATCTGCGGCTGGCCGACCACATCGAGCTCGAAGTGGCGGACCGACTTGTCCACGGCGGTCTGCACGAGGTTCTGCTTCACCTCGCCCGAGACCTCGCCGCCGAAGCGCTTCTCGAGAATGGCGCGCGGGATCTTGCCGCGGCGGAAGCCGTCGATCTGGATCGTGCGGTTCAGCTCGCGGTACTGGCGCTCGAGCTCGAACGTCACCTGTTCGGCGTCGTACGCCACCGTGATCCGGCGCTTGCACGAGTTGACCTTGAACAGCGTGACCGTCGCGACTTCCTTCTGCGGCGTCTCGGCGCCTTCCTCCAGGTCGTCGGTGTCCACCTCGGGGTCGTCGATCGTCAACCGGAAGTTGCCGACCTCCACACCGGGCTCCTCCTTCGGGGCATCGGCCGGAGCATCGGCGTCGGCCGTCGCGGTGTTCGCGGTATCGTCGGTGGCGTCGTCATCGCCGCCCGCAGCGGGCAGCATCGCATCATCATCAAGAAACGGCATTTTGATCCGGGTGCACAGGTCCGCCGGGTTCGCCGGGTTCGGCTGGTGGTGGCGGCTTCACGGAGCTCTGGGTGCGCATCGGTGGCGCAGTTACCGGGCCTCGGCCCAGCGGCGCGGGATTATAGCAACGCCCTCAACCCCCACAACCCTGCCCGCGCGCCTTGTTGATGGCCTCAACCGGCTCGCGGATCGGGCAGCGGGTCGAGGCCGAGATCCCGTTCGATCGCCTCCACCGCAACGCCCAGCGGCACCATCAACTTCCCGTACAACCGATCGGCCCGTTCGATTGCCTTCAATGCGTCGCCGTTCAGCGCGGCCCCGTTGCGCCGGCTCAGGCGCGGATTGCTGAACAGCGCGTCATCCAGCAGGCCTGCACTGAGTCGTTCATCCGGCGCCGCCGGGACCATCACGCCGGCCACCTTCTCGCGGATCGCGGTCAGTTCGTCGAACATCGTGGCCTCGAGCTGATCGAGCTTCTCGACCATCGGCGGTTGGACAACCTCGTTGTGCGCCGGGTGCTCCACCTTCTGGCGCAGCACCGGCGCGAGCGACGCCGGCACGTGCAGGCGCGTGATCTGCGGATGCAGCGCGGCCAGCGCGCCGACCGCCGCCACCAACTCGCGCGCGTGATCGTCGTCGCCCAGCGCCACAGCGCACTCGATGCGCCGGCAGGCCGAGGCTTCGAACGCCGCCATCATCGGGCCGAGCTCGCGGTTGCGCGTGATCGCCGCCTTGCGCTGCTGCCAGCGCTCCGGCGGGCAGTTGCCGAGTCGCTGGCTCTGCAACTCGCCTTCAATCGTGATCGCATGCACCAGGTTGTCGTTGGCCAGGTACTCGACGAGCGATCGGACGTACGCCGCCGAGCCGGCCGCGAGGGCCTTGCGGGCAGCCTGCAGCGTGGCCAGCAGGTCGTCGCGCGTTTGAGCCGCGACCGGGGCGGCGGGGTCGAGCCGCAGCATCCGCCGCGAGGTGATCGGAGCCTGAACCACGCGCCGCAGCGCCGCGGCCCGCTCGTCGATCCCGGCCACCTTCGCGAGGGCGACATCGGCGCTGACCATGTTGCGCGAGATGCGCAGCGCCGCCTTGCCGAACATCCGCCGGTACAGTTCGAGCGTCACCTCCCGCGCGAGCGGCTCCGGATCGGCCAGCAGCGCAATCGCCGGCGCATCGCAGGCGGGCAACAGGCCGGGCATCGCGAGGCGGCGCGCGGCATCGATGCGGTCGGCATGGCCGGGGTGCGTATCGAACCACGCCGTGCGCTGTGCCAGCGCGTCGAGCAGCATCTGCTCGCGTTGAGTGCCGGGCACGCGCGCGAGCATCGGGTCGAGCATCGGCAGGATGTTGTCGGGGGCGCGCTTCTCTCGCGTGGCGCGTTGCAGCTCCTGGCGAAGAACCTCCATCGCCAGATCGAGCTGGATCATCGCCGCGGTGGTCGCCTCGAACTCGTCGCTGCCGGCCATGGCCACCTCGTGCCAGTCGGCGTGGTACTCCATCTGCCGCAGCATCAGCGTCGCGACGGCGTGGCCGACCGCCACCAGCCCGCGCAACAGCAGGCGGGAGACAAACGAGGCGATCAGCCACACCACGCCGAAGATGCCGATGATGCCACCGAAGCCGGCATACTCATCGGCGTTGGTCTTCATCGGCCCGGCCAGCGCGCGATCCCACTCGTCCTGCTCCCACGCGATGCGCATCAACCACGCATTGATGTGGCGGATCAGCCACGTCAGCCGCATGCCACCGGCCTGCGTGAAGTGGCCCATCTCGTGCGCCAGCACGCCGGACAGTTGCCGCACGCTGATGCCGGCCAACAACGGCAGGCCGATGTGCAGCGTGAGTGTGCCGCGCAGCATGCCGGGCAAACCGCCGTCGAACCCGGCGGCTGCATTGCTGTCCGGCTCGATCATCACCTGCGCCGGTTGCCGGCAACCGATCACCCGGCACAGCGAGTGCACGTACTCGATCAGCAGGGGCTCGGTGCCGGGATCGAGGCGTCGACCCTGGCGGTGCGCACGCGGCGCGACGAGCGGCTTGATCATGAAGAAGATCAGCACCGCGATCGCGGACAGCGGCGCGAAGTAGAGCACCACGCCGTAGCGCATCCGCATGACGTCGTAGCAGTTGGTCGCGTAGAGCCAGCCTCCCCACACGGCGAGCGCGATGAAGCCGAGGTAGACGATCGGCAGCAGCACCATCGTGAGCGCCGTCAGCACCAGGCCGAGCCGGTACGCCAGCGTGATCGGCGGCCGCGGCAGCGCCCGGGCCTCCAACGCGTTGACCGCCTCGATGATCGCACGCACGCCGTCCAGCGACATTCCGCCATTCTCCCGCCGTGATTGCTTGTCGTGTGGTGATGATACCAGTCAATGCGGGGCGCGATCGGCGCGGCGCGCACAACCCGATGAGCAACCCGCACGCGAGCAGCGGCCCTCGACTCCAAAAGCTCCGAAAGCTCCGAAAGCGCGAACGACCCCGCGTGAGCGGGGTCGTCCGTGCAACTACCGTTGATCAGTCCACGTCATGTCACTTCAGCAGGTCGGCCAACTCGGCGTTCGCACGCCCGGCTGCACCGGTGCCTTCGTACTTCTTCGTGAACTTCTCGACTTCCTTCAGACGGCGATCAAGCGGAGCCTTGCCGGCAGCCATCTGCTCCAGCTTCGTGCGAAGCTTGCCGAGTTCGTCCTCGGCCTTCAGCTCCTCCTTGATCTCCTTGTCCTTGCCGTACTCGGTGATGCGATCCTTCGCGGCCTTGCCTTCTTCGCTGCGCGCGCCGAAGGCCTCGATCACCCATTCCCACTCGGCACGGGCGTCGCCATAGCGCTTCTTCGCCTCGAAGTCCTTCGCGGCGTCGAGGTGGCGCTTGTAGACGGTGGCGATGCGCTCGATCATGTAGGTCGCATCGGTCTTCGCGGCCTCTTCCGAGCGGTCACTCTCGATCACCTTCGTGGCCTCGTCACGCGCCTTCGCGTAATCGTGGCTGGTGGTGAACTCCTTGACCGCCTTGTCGAGGTCCTTGTGCAGTTCGTCCTTGCCAACGCCCGGGTACGGCACCTTCTTCAGCGCTTCGGCAATCTTGTTGTCGAAGTCCGAGCCGCCGGGGTTGCCAGCGAAGATCACACGACCGGTGACGTCGATGATCCACGCCATCGGGATGCCGCCGTTGCCGCGGTAGGCGTTGCAACCGCCAGCCGAGATCGAGTAGCCGGCGCCACCCTTGCCGTTAATCAGGTTCGTGATTTCAGTCGTGGGCGAGCCCTGACGCTCGAAGGTGAAGATCTTCAGCCCGTCGGCCGAATGCTCCTTGTGCAAGCCTTGCACATGCGGGAGCAGCGCAACACAGGGCCCTCAGTGAGTGCCCCAGTGCTCGACGACAATCACCTGGCCGCGCAGTTCGGACACCTTGTCGGTGGCCGGCGGGTTCATCACCCAGTTGGCGCCGCCGAACTCGGGCGCCATTTCGCCAACGGCCGGTGACTGCGCGAAGGCCGATGTGGCCAAGGCGCAGACCAGTGCGACCGCCAGCACGGTTGCCTTCTTCATGGTTGGTCTCCTGCAAGAGAACGGGAAAGCGGGCACGAGTGCCGGTACCGGTATAGATCACCGGCACCATTCAAATCACGCAACTCTTCTGGGTACATGGCGGTTTTGGGTCGATTTGTTCACGCCCCAAATGGACAAAACGCAAGGCCCCACGCGCGGACCCGGCCCTGCGCGACGTCACGATGCCATCCACCGCGCCCCCGCCCGTGCATCCCGCAGACCGGGAACCGTGCATCCGCGGATCGCTGGCGTCGGGCCGGTGCGGATTGATACGCTGCCCACGGACGTGGCCGATGCCAGGGACGAACGGCGTGAGCGAACGCGACCGGATTGATGCGCTGCGAGACGAGCTGGTGGCATGGCGGCACGACCTGCACATGCACCCGGAGATGGCCTACCACGAGCATCGCACCTCCGACTTCGTCGCCAAGCGGCTCACCGACGCCGGCCTCCCGATCCACCGCGGCCTCGGCAAGACCGGCGTCGTCGCCACCCTCAAGGCCGGCCAGGGCAGCCGGACGATCTCGCTGCGCGCCGACATGGATGCGCTGCCGATCACCGAGGAATCGGGCAAGCCGTGGGCCAGCACCACGCCCGGCACCATGCACGCCTGCGGCCACGACGGCCACACCACCATGCTGCTCGGCGCCGCGACCGCCCTCGCGGCCGAGCCCGACTTCGACGGCACCGTGCACTTCATCTTCCAGCCGGCCGAGGAGATGGCCGGCGGCGGCAAGGCGATGATCGACGACGGGCTGTTCGAGCAGTTCCCGACCGACGCCGTCTTCGGCATGCACAACTTCCCGGGCGTGCCGCAGGGCACCTTCGCGATGCGCGCCGGCCCGATGATGGCGGCCGCCGATCGGTTCGAGATTGTCGTGCAGGGCCGTGGCGGTCATGCCGCGCAGCCGCATCGCACGCTTGACCCGGTGCCGGTCGCGGCCGAGATCGTGCTCGCGCTGCAGAGCATCGTGTCGCGCCGCGTCGATCCGCTGGCGCACGCCGTGCTCAGCATCACGCAGATCCTTGCTGGCGACGCGATGAACATTGTGCCCGACCGCGCCGTACTGCGCGGCACCGTGCGCACCTTCGACCCGGCGGTGCAAGACGCTGTGGAGGCCGACCTGCGACGCGTAGTCGAGGGCGTGTGCCACGCGCACGGCCTGACCCAGAGCATCAACTACATGCGCGGCTACCCTGCGACGGTCAACGCGGCGAGCGAGCTGGACAGCGCCGCCAACGCGGCCCGCCGCGTGGCCGGCGACGCGCATGTGGTGACCGACACGCCACCGGTGATGGCCGCCGAGGATTTTTCATTCATGCTGCAGCGACGACCCGGCATGTACGTGTTCCTCGGCGCCGGCGACACGCCCGGGCTGCACAACCCGCGCTACGACTTCAATGACGAGATCCTCACGACCGGCGTGCGCTACTGGGTCGAGCTGGTGAGAACGCGCCTCGCGCGGTGAGCGGCGTGATGCGAGAGGCCACGGCGGTACATCCACTCCCCCTGCGGTTGCGCGGCAACACGGACCGTCTGCGCAGGCCCCGTGGACGATCGTGAAGTCGCGTGAAACGTCGTCGAGACGCGCAGCTCACGCCGACGCGAGTGAGTGCGCGACGTGGAGAGTCGCGAGAAGAGCCGCGACCGTCAGGGAGCGGATGTACCGCTGTGGACCCGTCGCTTCACATCCGCTCCCTCACGGTCGCGGCTCTTGTTACGTACGAGGACCACTCGCTGCGTCCTCGTCTCTGTGCTCACCGTGGTCAATCAATCTTCATTCTCCTGTCCGCGCAGCGGCACGCTCGCCGTTGCCCTCGATTGGCCGGAGACGCCCGGCGCATTGCAGCCGGAAGCCCCCGGTTCTAGACTCCGCGCGACGTGACGACGACTACGCAAGTGAGCGGAGCTGACATGGACATCTCGGGGATGATGGCGCCGGACCGGATTGTCGCCCTCGGCAGCCAGGTGAAAGAGGAAGCGCTTGTCGAACTCGCGCGGATCCTCGCCACCGGCACTACCGTCAAGGACGCCGAGGACCTGGTGAAGGCAATCCTCGATCGCGAGGAAATCATGTCCACCGGCATCGGCCAGGAGTTTGCCGTGCCGCACGCCAAGCTCACCGACATCCGGCACTTCTCGATCGCCGTCGGCACCTGCAAGGACGGCATGGAGTACGGCTCGCTGGACAAGCTGCCGGTGCGCGTGATCACGATGATTGCGGCGCCGGAGGGCGAGCAGAACACGTACCTCAAGGTGCTCAAGAAGGTCACCGAGGTGCTGAAGATCAAGGCCAACCGCAACCGCATCGTCGACCTGATCGAGAGCGGGAACACGACCGCGGTGATCGACCTGTTCCGCGAGTGAGCCGACGGCGCGGCGCCAGACAGCCCGGAATCCGGCAATCCACCAGGGGCCCCGTATGGGCCGGTGGTTCCAATTGTGTGGCGTTGTGCCCGGCGCCGACGCGGTAGGATGAACGTGTGGCCACCTCCAACGAGCCACCTCCCACGGAGGGGAAGCTGATGACGACCGATCGCACTGGAACCCGGCTCCGGATCGCCCTCGCGGCCTTGCTGCTGTGGGCGAGCGCGTCGCTCGCGCAGGATCCCGTCGCGCCCGTCGCGCCCGTCGCGCCCGACGACTCGGCGCGCGGGGCCGCCTCGGCCGTGGAAGCCGCCGATGCCGCGCTGGCGGCGCTGGCGGCCGGCAAGCGTGACGCGTTCCGGCTGCTGGTCACCGACGAAGCGCTGGCCGGGCCGGGCGCATCGCTGGACGCAATCCTCGAGGTGCTGCGCGTGCAGAGCGCGCAACGCGAGACCGACAAGCCGGTGCCGGCCACCCACGACGGCACGCGCGCTACCGCCATCTACCGCCTCCGCGCCACGCTCGACATCGGCGACCTGACCGAACTGCTGCTGCGCGAGACCACGCGCGACGTGCAGGCCAGCGGCGGCTCGCGCGAAGACCTCGCCCGCGCGCTCGAGATGGTCCGCGCCGTGATGAACGCCACCGGCCCCGAGTTGCGCAAGGCGGTCACGCACATCCGCCACCGCATGACGCTGCAGCGCGTCGGCGACCGCTGGTTCGTGCGCCAGCTGCTCGACCCGATCGACGAAGAGAAGACCGACAACAACCGCGACGGCCTGCAGGACGGCGACGAGGAACCCGGCGAGGCCGGTGGTGGTGCCACGCCCGAGGACGCGGCGAAGCGCGTGATCGCCGCCTGGCAGGCGCGCAACATGGACGAGTTGCGCCTCGCCACCCGCCCCGGCGACTTCCGCGACACCATGGATGCCGTGGATGCCGACCCGGCCTTCGCTGCTGCGCTGACCATCGAGTCGTGCCGCTACGGCAACGTGTGGCGCGATGGCCACCGCGCGTGGGTGCAGTACCAGTGGCAGGTGACGTTCGACGCGGCCGCGTACCGCGCGCATCGCCTCAGCCGGCTGGAGGCGAAGGCAACCGCCGACGGCAAGTCGGAGATGGTCGTGCGCATGCTCAAGGCCGCGCTCAACGACGAGCTCGACCACTTCATCGGCGAGCTGGTTCACCCGGCGCACATCATGGCGGTCGAGCGGCACGACGACAGCCGCTGGTACGCCGTCAATCAGCCGTTCTGCGATCAGAAGCCGGCGCTCGATGCGCGCTACAACGTGGACGGAATTGTCGTCGACGATCATCGCGCCGTGACCGACCCCGGCTACAGCCCGCCGGAGAGTGAATGCGGCGGCGCCACGCCCGAGGCGCTTGCGCGCCGCGTGATCACGGCGTGGCAGACCGACAACATGATCGACGTCGTCTGGACGTCGCGGCCGAGCGCACGGCCGTGGTACCGCCAGCAGGACCGGCGGCTGGTGGTCTGCATCAAGGTGCAGTCGTTCGAGCTCGACGTGGTGTGGGAGCGCGGCGACTCGGCGTGGGTGCGCTTCAACTGGCGCGCGCGGCTCGACGACACGTCGTTCGCGAGGTTCCAGCGTGAGACGATCGAACGTCAGGTGCAGTCGGGCGAGCTGCCGGCTGCGCAGGGCATCGAGCAGATCCGCACCCTGGCCGACACCGTGCGCAACCTCAAGGCTGACGTCGAGGAGCCGACGCACATCATGCGCGTGGCGAAGGTCGGCGATCGCTGGTACCTGGCCGGCCCGTTCGAGGATCACGACCCCGGCTTCCCGCCGACGCGCAAGGCGGACGGCGAGGCGCTGCCGCAGCCGGACGACAAGGGCGACGACGACAACGGCGGTGACAACGGCAGTGCAGGCGGCCAGGACGGCGACTCCGACAAGGACGGCAACGGCCTGCAGGACGGCACGCCCGCCGAGAACACCTGCGGCGGTGGCACGCCGGAGGCGGCAGTGAAGCGTGTGCTGGCGGCCTGGAAGGCGCACAACACTGACGATCTGGTGTGGTGCGCGAAGCCCGACAACCGCGAGGCGGCCAAGAAGTCCGACGCGATCCTGGTGGTCTGCGTGACGATCACCGAGATGAAGCTGAAGAAGGTGTGGATCAAGGGCGACACCGCCTGGGTCTCGTGGTCGTGGCACGCCACGTTCGATGACAACCGCTACTACCAGCACCACGTGGTGGATCTGGTGAAGCGCGCGAAGGAAGCCGGCGCGAAGGAAGAGCACCTCGAGCAGGCGCGCAATCTGTTCCGCCAGTCGGTGCTGCGGACGAAGAAGGAGGTCGAATCGAGCGACCACGTCACGCAGCTCGAACTGGTCAATGGCCGCTGGTATGCGCCGCCCGGCAAGCCCTACCAGGATGTGAAGCCGGCCGGGCCAGCCACGCGCGACGCCGCCGAGTGAGTGGCGCGCCTGTGGGTTGGTCGCGGCTCTCGCGCTTCATCACCGCCATCACCCCCATCACCGCCATCACCGCCATCACCCCCGGGGCTCGACCGCACGCGGTGCGCGCCGGCCAAGCAGGAACAACAACCCGCCGCACAGGCCGAACACGACGATCAGGCTCAGCGCGAGCCACGCCAGTGCCATCGCCGCCTCCTGCCCAATCGCGAACGGCGCGAGCAGGTTGATGTACGCCGCCTCGCGCACGCCGATGCCGTGGATGCTGATCGGCAACAACGTCAGGAGGAACACCGTCGGCGTCGCAAACAGGAACACGCCGAGGTCGAGCGGCAAGCCCATCGCCAGCGCGACCCACCACGTCCAGACCGCCACGCACACCGTGTAGCAAGCCGAGATCGCGATCGGCGGCAACACCGCCGCGAGCGTCAGTTGCCCGACCACGTCGAACACCGGATTGAACTTCTCGCGCAAACGCACCGGGCACAGCCGGCGCGCCACACGCACCGCCGGGCGACGGGCCACCCACACCACGAGCAGGCCCAGCGCCATGCCGCCGAACACCGCCGCCAGCGTCGGCGCCAGCACACCGTCCGTGGCCGTCAGCCGCGGCCAGCAGAGCACCAGACCGACGCTCGCGCCGAGCACCAGCGACGGCACGCTCAGCGCGCGAGTGAGTATCACCGCCGCGGCGGCCGACACCACGCCATCTGCATCGCGGCGCAGCGCCACGCTCTTGACCACGTCGCCGCCGATCGACGTCGGCAGGAACAGATTGGCGAACAGGCCGAGACCATGAATGCGCAACGCCTCGAACCTCGGCAACGGCGCGGCCGCGGGCTGTCCGGCGACGCGATGCAGGCTCCAGCGCAGGTTCGACGCGATGAGCATCTGCGCCGCGCAGGCCAGCAGCGCCGCCGCGATGTAGCCCGCCGCCGACAACCGCGCGAAGTGGGCGAGCACCGCGCCCTCGTCGACCTGGCGCAACACCCACGCCAGCAGCGCCACCGTGCCGGCAAGCCGCAGCAAGAGGCCGAAGCGGCGCTCGTTGCGCCTGGAAGGTGCGCTGCGTGCGTGGCCGGCGGCGGTCGGCCCGGGTGTGGTCGTGGGTTCGGGCACCACCGGCGGTTCGCGTTGCAGAAAATGGCGGGACTGGCTGTTCGATACCACACACGGTGCCGGCTACAATGGCCGTCCGCCGAGCGTAACGAACGCGCCGGAGTCGATCCATCATGCACCACCCGATGCGCGACCTGCTCGTCCGCGCCCTCACGGCACTGCTGCTGATCGCCGCGGCGCTTCCGGCTCTGACGGCCAACGCCGACGACCAGCGCGTGATCGCGCGGCTCAAGCCGGGCTTCAACGGCCACTGGCGCCAGTACCGCTGGGCGCCCGTGGTGGTCACCCTGCGCAGCGAGTTCAACACCGACATCGAGGCCTTCGTCACGCTCGAGCGCCGCTGGAGCGAGGACACGCCGCGCGTCGTGCTCAAGCAGCGCATCATGCTGCAGCCGCCGCTCGACGGCGTGGCGCGCCAGAGCACGCTGATCTTCTATGTGCCGCCGCTGGTGCCCGGCGAAGCGGCCGACTTCGTGCTCACCGTGACCGACCGCAACGGCAACACGCTGCTGCGCGACAGCCGGATCGAGACGCGGGAGCGCGAGGACGGCACGAAGTTCACGATCACGCACTGGGATCAGCCGCGCGCCAACGAGGCGGTGTCGATCCGCGCTGACATGTTCCACACCGGCGACCGCGTGCAGCTCGTGCTCTCGGTGTCGGACGACATGCTGCCCGGCCAGCGCGACATCGACTGGCACAAGGAGACGCAGGGCACGCGCAGCTCGCGCAACGGCGAGCCCGTAACCCCGTATCACCACATACTGATGTTGCGCGGCGACGCGTCCGAGTTGCCCGACGAGTGGAGCGGCTACGACATGCTCGACGCGGTCTACCTGGCCAACCCGGACTGGGCCGTGTTGAAGGATCGCAACCGCTACAACGCGCTGCGCACCTGGGTGTGCTCGGGCGGCCACCTGATTCTGGCGCTGTCGGAGAACCTGCCCAACGTGCGCGCCAGCGCGATGGATGACGATTGCGGCGTGCAGGTCGACGAGGCGATCGGCTACAGCGGCCCGTCGCAGCTGCAGATTGTCGGCAGTTCGCACGAGCTGGAACTCGGCACGGTGCCGCAGCGCAAGCCGATGTCGGTGCTGAAGGTCACGCCGCTGGAGGGCACGCGCGTGGTGGTCCGTACGCTTGCCACGGCCGGCGAGCAGGGCGGTATCCCGATGGTGGTTCAGCGGCCGCTCGGTCTCGGCCAGATCACGCTGTTCCTGTTTGATCCGACGCAGCGCGAGCTGACCACGGCCTCCGACGCGATGCTGGCCGGCGACTACTCGCTCGCACGGTTCGTGGCCGAGAACCTGCTCGGCGACACCCCGCGCGACAGCCGCTTTCCGGCCTCCGGAGCCGATGACGTGATGCTCTCCAACCCGTATCGCGAGCAGCAGCCGTCGCTGGTCAGCCCGCACCAGCTGATGCAGGATCGCGCGACGCTGCTGGAGAAAGCCGAGCCGGTGTCGTTCAAGCTGATCGCGCTGTTCCTCGGCATCTACGTGCTGGTGATCGGCCCGCTCGATTACCTGGTGCTCGGGCTGTTCAACATGCGCGGGCTGACGTGGTTCACGTTCACGTTTGCCGCGATCACGTTCTTCATCCTGGCCGAGCGTGGCACCGAGCAGATCCGCGGTGGCGAGATGGTCATCCGCCAGACCACCGTGCTGACCTTCGACGGCGCCGGGCAGATAGAACGCGGCGACATCTTCTGCGGCATCTTCCCGCAGAACAACGCCACCGAAGTGATCTGGGTCGATCGCGCCAACGCACGCGTCGCGCGGCTCGACCCCGGCATCAAGAACAGCTTCAACTACGGGCTTGTCGCGCAGGGCCGGCGCACGCCCAATCAGGCGACGGCGGTCGGCGCGAACAGCGTGCTGGCAGTGTGGCAGCCCAACGATGTGGACCCTGCGCGCCACGACAAGCAGCTGTACCTCAAGACCTGCTCGCTGACGCGCTGGTCGATCCGCGCGATGACCGCGACGTACGTGGACACCGCGGCCGAGCGACGGCTGGCGCTCGAGCAGTCGCCGGAGGGCCGCTACCGCGTGGTCAACCGGCTCGGCCTGCCGCTCGCGGCGATCATGGCGGTGCGGGCCGACTCTCGCGGCAACCTGCAGGTGGCGGCGCACGTCACGCCGACGACCGACGCGACCATCCGCACGCTCGAGACCGGCGACAGCTGGGACCTGCCGCTGGCCGGGCGCGGCACCGACCGGCTGAAGTACGACAACTGGCGCGACCTGCGCGGCGGCGAGGACCTGTTCAGCGAGCGCGAGATGGTCGGCCTCGATCCGGTCCGCTACAACGCCGACCCGCCCAAGGTCGCCACCATCGATCCGCTCCGCCTGAGCGTGCCCTCCGACGTGGCCTACATGCTGATCGCGACGTTCGCCGATCGCCTGCGCGGCGGCAGGAATGCCGACTACTTCATCGAGTCGGGCCAGACGCGCGGCGTGTGTCTCGACGAGACGCTCGACCGCGGCGCAATCGTGGTGATCGGCTGGACCGACCCGCTGCTCGACGATGCGAAGCCGCTGGAAGGCCTGCGCGTGGAGGGCTGGTCGCCGATGTACGAACACCGCTCGATCGTGCGGATGGTGATCTGGCCGGACGAGGGTCGCTGAGTGAGCGCCGCCACCACGGTCGTCGGCGCTGGCGCTGGCGTCGGCCCGCACGCCGAGGCTCCGCTGGCGCGCGCGCTGCGCGAGCAACTCTCGTCGCGGCTGGCAGAGTGCGTGCATTGCGGCTTCTGTCTGCCGGCCTGCCCGACGTACCGCGAACTGGGCACCGAGATGGACTCGCCGCGCGGCCGCATTCATCTGGTGCGCGCGCTCTCCGACGGGCGCATCACGCCGACCGCCGACGTGCAGCGCCATCTCGATGGCTGCCTCGATTGCCGCGCCTGCGTGACGGCGTGCCCGTCGGGCGTCGACTACGGCACGATCATCGAAGACGCGCGCGGCCTGATGGAACCGTCGCGCGCGCCGACGCGCCGCTGGTGGGTGCGCGCGCTGCGACGGGTAGCGTTCCGCTGGCTGCTGCCGCACCGGCGGCGACTCGCGCTGGTGGCTGGTGCGCTGCGCCTGTGGCAACGCAGCGGGCTGGAGTCGGCGGTGCGCGCGCTCGGCCTCGTGACGCTCGCGCCGCGCCGCCTGCAGCAGATGGAGCGGATTGCGCCGCGCATCGACGGCCGTGCATACAGCCTGGACGCGCCGCCCCGGCTGCCTGCGTCGCCGCCGCGCCGCGGTCGCGTCGCGCTGTTCAGCGGCTGCATCATGGATCACACGATGGCCGGCGTGCACCACGCCACTGCCCGCCTGCTGGCGCGCAACGGCTACGACGTGGTTCGCGTGGATGCGCAGACCTGCTGCGGCGCGCTGCACGTGCACAACGGCGACGCCCCGACGGCCCGCATGCTGGCGGCCCGCAACGTCGACGCGTTTGCCCGCGCGCGCGTCGACGCGGTGGTCGTCAACAGCAGTGGCTGCGGCGCGCAGCTCGCCGAGTATCCGCACCTGCTGGCCGGCACGCCGCGCGAGGCGTTCGCGCGCGAGCTGACGGCGCGCTGCGAGGACCTCACGTCGTTCCTGGTTCGCACCGGCCTGCGCCCGTTGCCGCCACCGGTGCCGGGTGCGCGCTCGCTGGTCGTCGCGTGGGATGCGCCGTGCCACCTGTTGCACGCGCAGCGCGTCGAGCAGCCGCCGCTCGAGTTGCTGCGCGCGGTGCCGGGCATCCGCGTCGTGCCGCTGCCGGAGTCCGAGTGGTGCTGCGGCAGCGCCGGCATCTACAACATCACGCAGCCGGAGATGTCGCAGCGCGTGCTCGCGCGCAAGCTCGACCAGGTGCTGGCCGTCGCGCCGGCGCTCGACGTGCTGGTCACCGCCAACCCCGGCTGCGAGCTGCAACTGCGCGCCGGCCTGGTGCAGCGCGGGTCGCGCATCCGCGTGATGCACATTGCGGCGCTGCTCGACCTGGCATCGCAAGCGCGGTTGTTGTGATCGCCGGTCTGCTTCCGGGGTCAGCGCCAGGTCCGTGCAGGCTGGAAGCCTGCACCACAGTCGTTGGCGGTGTGGTGCAGGCTTCCAGCCTGCATCGGCGACCACGAGCGACTCGCCAGGTCCGTGCAGGCTGGAAGCCTGCACCACAGCGCCGCGCTCGTTGCGCACCTGACGGCCGGTCACTG
>JBFWQT010000010.1:0-35219 GCA_050249295.1 Planctomycetota bacterium | reverse complement strand
GATCGCATCGGCGACGTGCACGGTGAGGCGCTTGTCCTCGAATGCGACGGCCAGCGTCGGGAACCACTGCCGGGCCGCGAGGATCACCTTCTCGTCGATCTCGGCCATCTCGCACTGTTCGACGCCGGGGTGGCGCAGCACCTCGCGCGCGGTCCCGCCGTCACCGCCGCCGACGACCAGCACGCGCTTCGGGTCGGGGTGCATGAACAGCGGCACGTGCACGAGTTGCTCGTGATAGAAGTGCTCGTCCACCTCGGTCAGCTGGATGATGCCGTCGAGGGTCATCATCTTGCCGTAGTGGAAGGTCTCGAAGATGTCGAGCCGCTGGAACGGCGTTTCCTCGCTGTGGATCTGCCGCTTCACGCGGAGGGTGAGACCCACGTTCTTGAAGTCGAATTCCTTCTCGGTGAACCAGAGCTCGAGAGACGACGGTTGCATGATCGCTGCGTTGGTCTGGCGGTCGGCGGACGGCAGGGGCGGGTGAAAGTGCCTTGTTGAGGTGGAGGTGTAAAGAGTGGTCGGCAAGTTCCGGCCACGGTCGGCCAGGCAACCGGTCACCGCACGGCCGGCCGGGTCCACGCTCTGCGCACGGCAAATTGCACGGAAACACGCCGTCGCGCTGGAACGCCCGGAATCCGTCGGTAGAATCTGCTCACGTTACTCCCCGCTCCACACCACACGACTCTACCGGCCCACGCGGCAATGACTGGTCAGCGGATCATACGGATCTACTACGCGGCACCCCCGTCCGCCGACCCGATCGAGGGCATCCAGTTCGCGCGGAAAATCCATCCGCCGCCGGGCACGGAGTTCCGCTGGCTGTTCCGCCACGTCATTGACGGCGGGCAGGACGCGATCTTCAGCTCGATCACCAACTGCGACGTTGTCGTCGCCGACTTCTCGTCGACGCTGCGCAGCGGCTCGTCGCCCGACCCCGACGTGGTGGTCGAAGCCGCCGTCGGCCGGCTCAGCGTGCAGGCGCGGCCAGTGGTCATGCTGCACCAGCAGTCGGCCGAGAACCTGCCGTTCTCGTGGCGCCAGTTGCTCAGCATCGGCGGCATCCGCCACGTCACGCTCTCCGAAGGGCCCGACACCGCTGCGTACTTCACCGGCCGCATGATCGCCGAGCTGACTTCGCAGCCCGCGCCGCCGCCGCCGCCGCCGCGCCGCTGGAGCGGCAAGACGGCCGACCTGTTCCTTGCGACCAGCTACCAGCGCGGCGACGGCGCCCCCGGCCCGGCCGGCTTCGACTTCGCCAATCTGTTCCGTGCTGTGCGCAGCGCTGTGGCCGAACTCGCGAAGGAAAACACCGCCCGCCCGGCGCGCCTGGCCGCGATCAAGCGCGAGCCCGACAACGTCGACACCTGGTACCGCGTGCAGGTTGCGATGGCGATGTCGGCCGGCCTCGTGTGCGAGCTCTCGCCCGACGCGACCAGCGGCGACTCGCCGAACCCGGACGTGCTGACCGAGCTCGCGTTCGGCCGCTTCGTGTACGGCGCGCCCGTGCTCGGCCTGATCCAGAAGGACTACGCCGTTCCGAAGTCGCTCGCCGGCCTGCCGATTGTCGAGTACGAACGCGACAAGCTGCCGCAGCTGGTGAAGGAACTGCCCGACCGGCTGCGCGAATTGTTGCCGATCACGTCCGATGATTTTGCCGTGGCCGCGTACAGCGACCCGTTACCGGCCCTGAAGCAGCCGCCGCTGGAGTCGGTGGTGATGCGCGCGCTCGAGCCGGCGCCGCCAATGCCGCGGCCGTCGACGGGCCGTCTGCCGGTGGCGCGCATCAAGGAGTCCGGCGAGCAGGTGCTGCCCGCAGCGGCCGACGACGTGAAGGAAGCCACGAAGGTGGCCACCCGCCGCGCGCCTACGGTGCAGGGCGAGACGCCGCCGCCCGTGGTGGTATCGCCCGCGTCCGACGGGTGGGACCTCGAGCAGAAGCTCGAATCCACCGCGCTCGAGATTCCGACCAACATTGTGCGCCAGACCGGGTCGTTCCGCGCGCCGGCGCCGCCGCAGACCGATCGCTTCGTGGCAGCCAAGGGCGCACCGGTGCGCGGGCCGATCCCGAACATCGAGACGTCGCCGCTAGCGCCGTTCTTCGATGCGCTGCACACCGGCAACAACGCGCTGGCGCTGGCGCACTACGTCGCTGCGATCAGCAAGGATCCGTACTCGCTGCCGCTGTTCAACCCCGAGCGCTTCCACGTCCAGGAGGTGCTGGGGGCTGGTCCGAGCGGTGTGGTGTTCCGCGCCGAGATGCCGGCCACCGAGAGCAACCCGCGGCCGCAGTCGGTCGTGCTCAAGGTCCTGCTGCGGCCCGACTGGCTCGCGCATGACCCCGACCAGCTGTTCTTCAATGTGGACCTGCTGGCCAAGGCCCCGCAGAACGGCCTGCTGCCGATCCTCGGCTGGGACCGCTACCCGCGCGGCGAGGTCGACGCCTGGTGGCACTTCTGGTCGCCGTGGTACCCGCAGAGCCAGTCGCTGGCCGAGCGCGTGACCAACCTCGGACGGCTCACCGAAGAGGAGACGCGGCTTGTCGGGTCGGGCATCGTGCGCGGCCTGATGTCGGCCAACGTGCTGCGCATTCCGCACCACGCGCTGCGCCCCGAGAACGTGCTGCTCGCCACCGATGGCAGCAACGAGGTCTGGTTGCGCGACGCCGGCTTCGCGCCCGCGTTCGACCGGCCCGCGGTGAGGGGCGACCAGACGTGGGCGCCGCACTGCCGTCGCTTTGCGGCACCCGAGCAGACCGGCGAGTTCCCCGGCAAGCCCGGCCTCGCCAGCGACGTCTACTCGCTCGGCCTGCTGTTGCTCTACTGCCTCACCGGCTCGCCCGACGTCTCGCCGCAACGGCTCTCGCAGATCCGCGACGACCGCCTTCGCCAGGCGATTGAAGGCTGCCTGCGCTACGACCCGCGCACGCGCTGGGGCAACTACGAGCCGGTGCTCGAGTTCATGCGCCCCGGCCAGCGTCCGGTCAGCATCAGCGACAGCGCCCTGGTGGCGCGCGCCGAACTCGGCCTCGACGAGCCGCTGCCGGTCGACGAACTCGAAGCGTTCGGCGAGACGATCTTCTTCGAGACGATCGACAACGCGAATGCGAACCACAAGGCCGAGGAAGATCTGGCGGCCACCGACACGCAGTTGCGTCGGTCGTTCGGCACGCCGGAGCCCGACCCGGCGGATGCCGTGCCGGCCGAGCCCGAAGCCGACCGCCCGCTGCCATTGATCGACGGCATGGTGAAAGAGGCCGAGGGCGTGCAGTTGTTCGACGCCACGAAGATCGCCGGGCTCGATGCCGCGCCGCGCAATCTGTTCACCGCGGCGCCGCTGCCACCGGCCGACGTCGAATTGCCGACCTACACGCCGGGCCGCCTGCGCCAGCTGATCTGCGGCATCGACCTTGGCACCTGCACCTCGCTGCTCGCCTACGTCGATCCGGAGAACGGCGACATCAAGGTGGTGCACCACGATCAGTCGTCGATCGTCACGCCGTCGGTCGTGTACTTTCCGCAGCAGTTCGTGGCCGAGGTCGGCGTCGATGCGCGGCGCATGACCGTGATCGAGCCCGAGCACTGCGCGCAGTTCTTCAAGCTCTCGATGGGCGACACGCGCCGCGCGCGGCCATTCCACGGGACCAAGTACACGCCCGAGATGCTCTCGGCGCTGGTGCTGCGCCGGCTCGTCGAGCAGACCGTGCAGGATCTCGGCGGCGAGGAAGAAGTCGAGATCCGCGACGTGGTGATCACCGTGCCCAGCAGCTGGGACGATGCGCGCCGTCAGAGCACACGCATGGCCGCCGAGATGGCCGGCGTGAATCCGATCAGCATTGTCTCCGAGCCGGTGGCCGTGTCATTCGAAGTGGCGATGGACGAGCTGCGTGAAGGCAAGACCGTCTTCGTCTACGACTTCGGCGGCGGCACCTTCGACGTCACGATCTTCAAGCTCGAAGGCAGCACCGTACGACTGCTGGCCAACATGGGCCTGCCCACGCTCGGCGGCAAGGATCTCGACGAGAAGCTGCTCGACCATGTGCGGCAGCTGTTCCACGACGAGTTTGCCGACAAGAACCCGCCGGACCCGACCGAGAAGCCCGAGGAACGCTGGCGCCTGCTGTACCGCTGCGAGAACGTCAAGATCGCGCTCTGCCGCAAGGCGCCGCCGCAGGTCATCGAGGTGTCGTCGGCCGGGTGCGTGGCCAAGTTCCGCATCTCGCTCGAAGACCTCGAGTTCATCATCCGACCCGAGGTCGAGCAGACGCGCCAGTTCGTGCTCTCCGCCCTGCTCGAAGCCGGCATGAAGCCGACCGACATCGACCATGTGCTGCTCGTCGGCGGCTCGTCACAGATTCCGATGGTGCGCCGAATGCTGGCCGAGGTGTTCGGCGAGGAGCGCATTCTCGGTCGCGCCGTCAATCCGCAGGAGGCGGTCGCGCGGGGTGCCTGCCGCAACGCGCTCGACATCTGGTGCGAGGCGATCCGCCGCGAGAAGATCCCGGCGGCCGCGCTGCCCGCGTCGCGCATGGACCTGCTCTCGGAGTCGAGTGTGCTGCGCGAGCAGACCTCGCAGGCGCTGTCGCTGATCACGCTCGACAGCGACGACAAGACGACGCGCTTTGTGGATGTGGTCGTGCCGCAGGGTTCGTTCTGGCCGGCCACGGGGTCGCTCAACGCGGCCACCGCGCACGACTGGCAGGCCAACGTCGTCTGCCAGATCCGCTTCGGCAACAACCCCGACCCGGAAGGTACGACCGAGCTCAGCACCGTCGCTTTCCCGTTGCGGCCCGGCACGCCGGCCGGCACGCCGCTGCGCGTGGGCTTCTGGTACGACGGCCCCGACCGCCTGTTTGTTGCCCTGTGGGACGGCCGCAGTTGCGAGACGCAGATCAAGCAGGCCCCGTGGCCCGGCCCCACACCGCGCCAGATTGCGCAGTGGCACGAGATTGTCGCCGAGACCGAACTGCAACTCGACTGATCAACCGCGCCGAACCCGTCGCCGCGTTTCCGCGTTGATATACTCCGGCCAACCGCACGCCGAGACGCGCCAATGACCACCGCCGACATTCCAGACGCGCCGAGCCCGGCCGGCACCGCTGCCGTCAACATTGACGCCGCGGTGCAGCAGTTCCGCAACGGCCTCGGCAAGCTCGCCAACGAAGTCGGCAAGGTCATCGTCGGCCACGAAGATGTCGTCCGCGACGTGCTGCTTGCGTTCATCGCCGGCGGCCACGTGCTGCTTGAAGGCGTGCCCGGCCTCGGCAAGACGCTGCTCGTCAGCACCCTGGCGCGTGCCGTCGAACAGCAGTTCTCGCGCATCCAGTTCACGCCCGACCTGATGCCGGCCGACATCACCGGCACCAACATTGTCATGGAATCGGCCGACGGCGGCCGGCGCTTCGAGTTCCAGAAGGGGCCGGTGTTCGGCAACATCGTGCTCGCCGACGAAATCAACCGCGCCACGCCGAAGACGCAGTCGGCCCTGCTGGAAGCGATGCAGGAGGCGAGCGTGACCGTGGCCGGCACGCGCTATGCGCTGCCCCAGCCGTTCTTCGTGATGGCCACGCAGAACCCGATTGAAATGGAGGGCACATACCCGCTGCCCGAGGCGCAACTCGACCGCTTCTTCTTCAAGCTCGAAGTGAAGAGCCCCGAGGTCGCCGGCCTCGTCAGCATCTTCGAGCGGACCACGCGCCGCGAGATGCCCGAGGTGACCAACGTGCTGACCAGCGCCGAGGTGCTGCAGATGCGCGCGCTCTCGCGCGACGTACCGATCGCACGGCCGCTGCTGGAGTACGTCGGCCGGCTGGTGCGCGGCACGCACCCGGACACCGGCGAAGCGCCCGACATGGTGCGCCGCTTCGTGCGCTACGGATCGAGCCCGCGCGGCGGCCAGGCGATCATCCACTCGTCGCGCATTCGCGCGCTCGCGGCCGGCCGCTTCAACGTGTCGGCCGACGACATCCGCGCCGTCGCGCGGCAGGCGTTGCGACACCGTGTGATCCTCAACTTCGAGGGCGAGGCCGAGGGCGTGCGCCAGGACGATGTGGTCCAGGGGATTCTCGACGCCGTGAGAGCCTGATGACCGGCGTCGATCCGCTGCCGTGGATCCGGCTCAACCTCGTGCCCGGCGTCGGCCCGATCCTGGCGGCGCGGCTGCTCGAGGCCTTCGACAACAACCCGGCCGCGATCTTCGCCGCCAACCAGACGGCGATGCGCAGGGTGAAAGGCATCGGCGCGGCCATCGCCGACGAGCTGATCAACCGCGAGCACGCCCGGCGCGCCGAGGCCGAGCTCGACGAGGCGACGCAGCACGGCATTCACATTGTCACGCTCGCCGACGAGAGCTACCCGCCCGGCCTGCGCGCGATCAACGACCCGCCGGTCGTGCTCTACGTGCGCGGCGAGCTGAAGCCCGACGACGCGCTCGCCGTCGGCATCGTCGGCACGCGCCACCCCAACTACTACGGCCGTGACCAGTCGCATCGCTTCGCCGAGTTGCTCGCGCGCGCCGGCTTCACGATCGTCTCCGGCTTCGCGGCCGGCATCGATACGGCCGCACACCGCGGGGCGATCGCCGCGCATGGCCGCACGGTGGCGGTGCTCGGCTCCGGCCTGCTCGACATCTACCCGGCCGAGAACGCCGGCATGGTGCCCGAGGTCGAGGCGGCCGGCGCGTTGATCACCGAATACTCGCTGCACACCGCGCCGAGCACCGGCACGTTCCCGCGCCGCAATCGCATCATCGCCGGCATGTCGCTCGGCACGCTGGTCGTCCAGGCCGATCGCAAGTCCGGCGCGATGATCACCGCGCAGTTCGCGATGGAGTACGGCCGCGAGGTGTTTGCGATCCCCGGGCCGATCGATCAGAACCGCCACACCGGCTGCCATTTCCTGATCCGCAGCGGCGCCACGCTGGTTGAACGATTGGAAGACATCCTCGAGCAGCTCGGCCCGATCCAGGATCACATCACCACGCCCGACGCGGCCCGCCAGGCTCGCCAGCGCGAGTTGTTCGGCGCCACCGCCGACGCCCCGTCGACGGCACCTGCGCCGAGCGGACCGCCACCAAACCTGTCGCCCGACGAAACCGCGGTATGGAACGCGCTCGGCAGCGAGCCGTTGAGCGTGGATGCGCTGGCCGGGCAGGCGGGCTTGCCGGTGCATCGTGTGGTCAGTGCGCTGACGTTGCTGGAGTTGAAAGGCGCGGCCGGGCGGGTGGGGGGCCGGCACTACACGCGGCGATTGTGGATCATGTCGGATTCGTGGTGAGGGTTTCCGTCGCGTGCTGACCGGTGCGCTAGGAAGGTGTTGGCGCGCAGCGGAAGCGGCCTCCCGGCCGCTGAGCAGCGCAGACGAGCCTGACGCCGCGATCCGGTCGCGCAGCAGGAAACCGTCGCTCGACATCTGACTTGAGACACTAGTCCGGTCCGAGCCGCGACCGTGAGCGCGGGACCGTGAGCCAATCGCTTGCCGGGGCCAGGCGACTATTGGTCGACCGCGCGAAGCGCATACCGTGCAATGTCGCGCATCGCGGCATCGTCCACGCTCAGCCCGTAGTCCAGCAGGTACACGCCATACTGCAGCGCACGGAATTGCGCGCGATCGCGCAAGCCGGCGTCTTCCTCCAGCCCGCTGACACGGCTCCACTCAGCGAAGAACGCATCGCGCGATGACGGCGGCAGCAGGCTGCAGGCAATCGACGCGTCGCCGGCCGGGTCGCCGATGTGCACGTCGCCCCAGTCAATCACGCCACAGAGTTGCGCGTGGTCGTCGAGCAGGATGTGCCGCGCGTAGAAGTCGCCGTGGCACCACACCGGCTCCGCCGGCCACGCGGGGCTCGTGGCGGTGCGACGCAGCGTGGCCTTCACCGCCGCAGCGATCCCGGCATCGATCGCGCTGGTGTTCACCATGTCGTCCAGCTTGATGCACAGACGCTCGACACGTCGCGCGCGATCGGCCCGGCCGAGGTGATCGCCCGGCAGCTCCCGGTCGGTCGGCCGCGGCACGGCATGCAGCGCGCCGAGGAACCGCGCCAACGGCAGCGCCAGGGCCGCGCGGGCGGCGTCATCCAGCGGCACCCGGCAGCCGGTGCGGCCCGGCAACATCTCGTAGCTCGCGAACGGAAACACGTACTCGGGGTCGCGCTCGACGAACACGTCCGGCACCGGCACCGCCACCGGCAGCTGCGGCGCGAGCCACGGCAGGAACTCGCACTCGGCACGCAGCAATGCCACGCCCAGCTCGCGCCGGACGAACCGCACCACGTGCGTGCCGTTCACCAGCCATGCCGCGTTGTCCCAGCCCTGGCCCAACAGCTCCAGCTGATTGAGCGGCGCGAGGCGCGGCATGTGCCGTCCGATCAGCCGCGCCACCAGGTCGCGCGGCAATTCCACTTCGGGGTCCCATGGCCGGCGTTGCGCGACGGGCTCGTTCGAAGGCGGCAGTGGATTCGTCAAATCGGTCTCCTGGCGGATTGGAGGCGGGAGCCCTCCGTATTACGAACTCGCAGCATCCGGCCAGGAGCCAGCCAGCCATACCAACTTCACGCGGCAGTAGCTCAGTGGAAGAGCGCAACGTTGCGAACGTCCGAGGTCGCGGGTTCGATTCCCGCCTGTCGCATCCCCAGGGTCAGCTGGTCAGTCGCCCGCGAAGCGCGGGAACTCAGGCGTCGGCACTGGATCCTCCATCACGCGCAGGCGCGATGCGCGCATCTCCGCATCGCACTCGGCGTTGAGCTCGCGCGTGATGTCCAGCACGTCCTCGACATCGGCATCCGGGTTGGCGATGCGGGCACCCAGCTGCAGCAACTCCGCGCGGCGAAGCTCGCGCGCGAGCATCTGCAACTGCGCGGTTGCCAGCGGCGGCTGCCCGGCGACTACCTCCGGATACTGCTTCGCAATGCGCAGGAACTGCCGGCCGACCACGTCGCGATGATCGAGCGGCAGGCGACTGCCGGGCGACCACGCGGTGGCCAGCACCGCCAGCGCCGCCAGTTGCACGTCCGTGTCGCGCGGCATCTGTCGCGAGAGCCACGGCGTGAACAGCACGTCCTCGCTGCGGATCTGCCGGCGCGCGACGCGCTGCAGCAGATCGGCGCGGATCATCGCCGCCGCGGCCGGTGAGCCCTGTGTCATGCGCTCGGCCACCGCCCGGCCGACGTCGTCCCACGTGGTCGCCTGGTCCGGCGTCTCGGGCAGTTGCATCAGCCAGTCCCACACCATGCTGGCGCCGCCCGGTGCCTGCAGCATGGTCGCCAGTGCCGACGCCAACTGACCGCGGGCCTTCGCCGCGTCCAGCCGCAGCCGCGTCGCCGCCTGGACAATGCGCACCCGGTCGTTCGGGTCGGTCGTCGCAGCCGCCACCTGCTCGAACTGGCTGGCCATGGCGGCCAGGATCTGGCCCTCGGCCGCGTGATCGCCGCGCAACTGCGCACGGAACGCCTCGGTCGCGTCGCGACCCTGCGTGCGTCCGAGTACCGCCAGCAACTCCGCATCATCCGGCGGAACGAGTTGCACCTCGCCGCACGCCGTCAGCCGGCGGATGCGGACGTGCGTCACACTTCCCGGCAGCGCCATCATGCGGATCGACCGGACGCCGAGCACGCCCATGCCACCGCCCGGCGGCGGCAGTCCGACGGCGCGGGCATGATGCAACACCTCGCCGGTGTCGGCGTCGGCCACTACCAGGCGCGCCTGGCCCGACTCCGACTGATACTCGAGGTCCACGCGGATCCAGCGCTCACGCAACTGCTCGAAGCGGAACTCGCCGCCGTTCTTGCCGGTGAAGCCGACGATCTGGTTGGAGCGATCGTTCTTTGCCTGCACGAGCATGCGCACGCGCAACCCCTGGCTCCAGCCGTCGCCGCGGATGGTCGTGTCCTGCTGGCCGTTGCCCGGGAAGTCGCGCAGCGTGTGCACGCCGATTTCGAGCAGCGAGACCGACGCTCCGCAATCGACACGCATGTCGAACACCACACGGATGTAGTCGGCATTGAAGCGCACCGGCACGCCGGCGGTGTCCACCTGGCGATCCGCCACCGCCTTCCACGCGCCGTCGGTCTGCAGGTCGCGCTCGAGCCATGCGGTCGGGTCGTCCGTGGCGGTTCGCGCGAGCAACTGCTGGCTGCCGTCCGCGCCGGGCACGAGCGAGAGCACGCCGGGCCGGCTGGTGATCGCCACGTCGGCGAGCCGCCGTTCACCGTCCGGCGTGATCACGCGGTCGCCGCGGATGTCCACCGCGCCGGCGTTGATGCGCTTGTTGACCGAGGTCCAGCGTTCAAAGTCGTCCAGGAACTGCTTGCGGCGCTGGTCGGAAAGCGACCCGCCGTTGGCCCACTTCCCGGCGATGCGCGTCGCAGCGGCGGTCATGCGGTTGCGTGCGATCACGGTCACCAGCAGGTCGCGCACGGTCGGCGCCAGTTCCTCGACCGGCTCGAGTTCGTCGAGCACCTCGATCAACGCGTCGAGATCGTTGTTGTTGATCAGGCCCTGCAGGCGCAGCCGGTTGAGCTCCACGAAGGCCTCGCGCGTGATCCCTTCGCGCTTCATCGCGCGTTCGGCCATGCCGGCCACACCGGCCGGAAGGCCGACGTCGAGCAGGAAGCGCGCCATCGCGATCGTCTGGTCGCCGGCCGGCTGCGGGGCGAGCGCCACGCCGTGCGCGGCAATCGCGTTGAGATCCTCGTCCGACAGCGGGCGGTACCAGCGGCTCTGCGTGCTGATCCACTCACCCTGCCCGGACACATTGCGCATGCTCAGGCGCACCACGCGTTTGATCCGCGCCGCCGGCAGCGGCCCGTCGTAGATCAGCCAGCGCGGCGGATCGGCGATCATCAGTGCCTGCAGTCGGCTGCCAAGACTGAACGGCCCGGAGACATAGTTGATGCCCTTCTCCATGCGCTCGGCGCCCGCATCGACGAACTTCTGCCCGTCGAAGCGGATGATGCTCAGGCCGAGGAACGGCACCGGGATCTTGCGGATCGCGTAGAAGCGGTCCGGGCCCTTGTCGAGCGCCGAGGCCATGATGATCAGCCGCTTGCCGTCCGGGTCGGTCGTCAGTTCGACCTTGCGCGGCGCGGAGTATTCGCGCACCACGGGCTGCACCGGCAGGCGGCGGTCGCGTCCGATGCGGAAGACTTCGAGCGTGAAGTGATTCCAGGCGGAGCGGCCGAACAGGATCTCGTTCGCGCCGTCGCCGTCCAGATCGTCCACCAACAGGAACTGGATGATGCTGCCGAGGTCTTCGCGCGGCAGCAGCAGTTGCGGCGCAGTGAAGCTGCCGTCGGGCTTGCCGCACGACACGCGCACGGCGCTGAACGACGACCACCCATACACTTCGGGGAACAGCAGGTCGCCGCGGCCGTCGTTGTCCACGTCGCCGCCGACCGCCCACATGAAGTGCCCGCCGCTGTTCACGCCGATGTGCGGCACGTCCATCTGCGATACCACGCGCGGGTTCTCCAGCGACTCGATTGCGACGACGCCCATGTGCCAGTGGTCCTTCGCCTTCCGGTCGCTGCGGAAGGTGAAGATCGGCGCCGACACCGCGGTGGGCGGCAGGAAGCCCGGCAAGGTGTCGTCCGCTGCACCACACGCGGCCCGCAGCGGCGCGAGGTCGATCGTCAGCAGGTCGCGGAACCGCCACGGCTCGCCGCCCGGCGTCGTCGGCGCGACGGCCTCGCGCAGGCGGAACGTGTTGTCGTCCACGCGCCAGAAGCGCGGCGCATCGACGCCGGGCAAGTGGATCATGTCGCCCGCATCCTCGTCGGGCGAGAGCGCAGTTACACGCCGGAGGATCAGCAGCAACATGCGGATGCGCTCGCCGATCTCGGTCGGGTCGCTGTGCAGCGACTCGCGCACGTCCGGCCGCAGGTCGCCTGCCGGCGTGACCAGCTTGAGCAGCAGCCGCAGTGCCACTTCGCGGGCGTCGGTCCGGCTGTCAAACGGCGGGGCGCCATTTCGCACCGCGAGCCGCTCGGCCAGGTCGAGCGAGAGGCGCACGCGCGCATCGTCGGACGTGGCGGCCGAGAGCGCGCGGTAGAGCTGCATCACCGCGCGGTCGGCGTCGTCGCCGTGGGCAGCCAGCAGGCGGATCGCATCGCAGGCCGCCGTGGAGCCGGGCTGCGTGGCCCATGCCTCGCCGATCCAGCGGCGCATCGTGGCCTCGTGGCCCGCCTCGCTGCTCGCCTCGTGGTACTTCGCCAACCACAACGCGAACGCCGAGACCGGAAGCGGCGCCATCGCCGGATCTTCCAGCCAGTCGCCGAAGTGGCGGTACCACTGCTCGGCGCGTGCGACGTCGTCGGCCATGGCGCGCTCCGGCGGCGGCAGCGATGCCACGGTGTCGGCCACGATCCGCGTAGCGGCCTGCACGTGCATGGCCGCGACCTCGGCCGGCAACACGCGGCTGCGCGCACTCCACTCCGGCTGGTGCTCCTCGACCAGCGCGTCCACCGACACGCGTTGCAGCGACGCGGCAAACTGCGTCGGGAAGGCCGCGGCGGCATTCATGGCATCGCGCGCGCTTCCGGAGTCGAGCTGCGTGCGGATCGCGGCGGCGGCCTGCTCGGCGTCGTCGAGTACGCTGCGATGCGCGGCCAGACTGTCCCGCACGGCGGCCTCGCGTGCGGCGTCGGCAGCACGCAACGCCGCCAGCACGGCGATGGCGGCGCAGACCATCACAATCGCGGCAGCGGCCAGCGAGCGGCGATGCTTGCGCACCCAGCGGGCCGCGCGCTGCATCGTGGAGTACTGCGCGGCGCCGACCATGCCGCCGGACTCGAACTGCTCGATGTCGGCCTTCAGCGCGGCAGCCGAGTCATAGCGAGCACGCGGCCGCAGCTCCATCGCCTTGCGCACGATCGCGTCCATCTCGGGCGGCACGCGCAGGCCGGTGGTCGCCAGTTCGGCGTCGGTGCGCACGCGCTCGCCCGGCGGCACGACCTTGCCCTCGATGACACGCCCGAGCAGTTCGAACACCGTGCGACCCTCGTGCGCGCGGCGCAGCGTGAGCATCTCGTAGAGGATCGTGCCCAGCGCGAACACGTCGCTGCGCCGGTCCAGCCGGTCGATCTGCCCGCGTGCCTGTTCCGGCGCCATGTACGCCGGAGTGCCGAGGATCTCGCCCTGCATCGTGTGCACGGTGGATGGCGTGTGATCGTGGATCGTCGGCGTGATCGAGAGCTGCGATTCGAGCGCCGACGACCCCGAGGGCAGGCGAGCGAGGCCCCAGTCCATCACCAGCACCTCGCCGAAGCGGCCGACCATGATGTTGTCGGGCTTGAGGTCGCGATGGATCACGCCGTGCGCGTGCGCGAACGCCATTGCGTCGCACACCTTCTTGAAGACCTCGAGCCGCTGCACGAACGGGAACGACTCGTCGCCGTTGCCGGCCAGCAGGTCGTCGCGAAGCCTCTGGATGCGCTGCGCGAGCGACTCGCCGCGCACGAGCTTCATCGTGAAGTAGACGTTGCCGAGCGGGTCGATGCCGAGCTCGTGGACCGGTGGAATGCCGGGATGCTCGAGCTGGCCGCCGATGCGCGCCTCGCGCACGAAGCGGACGATCGCATCCTCGTCGGGCCGGTCGAGGATCACCTTCATCGCGACTTCGCGGCCGAGATCGTTGTCCACCATGCGACGGATCACACCCATGCCGCCGCGCGCGATCTCGCCGGCGCCGGTGTAGCGCGCCTGCGGCAACGGCACGATCGCCGATCGGCCGGTCTGGCTCTGGCCGTCTTCCTGGAGGTGCACGTCCGCGAGGTCGCCGATCGCGAGGCGATCATCGAGCGGCGTCCATCCGCCGACCGCGGATACGGCATGCACGCGCGACGACGCCGAGCTGGACGACGCCGACGGTGGCGGCGGCAGCGGTCGCGTCGCGCGCATCGTGGGGTCGTGCTGGATGGTCTGCGGAGGCGGCGGGAGCGGCGTGGTCGCGCGCGTCACCGGTGGCGGTAGCTCGCGACGCGCACCGCGACGCAGTGTCGGATCGAACGCATCGGACCCGGTACCCGATTGCGACATGCGTTCGCTGCGCCGGCGTGGCGGCGACGGCGGCGACGGGCGCGAATCATCGGGCGGATCAGGCGAAGGGGAAGCCGGGGCGGGATCCGCGGGAATGGACATGTGGCAGCAATCACAGGGCGCGAGTCTGACGGATCGTAGTCGAGCCAGCCACACACGGGAAGCGCGCGTCAGACCTCGCGGCGGATCGGCAGGCAGATGACAAACTGCGTACCCTTGCCCGGCTCCGACTGCATCATCAGGCGGCCGCCGTGTTCTTCGACAATGCGGCGCACGGTGGGCAGTCCGAGGCCGGTGCCGCCGCGCTTGGTCGAGAAGTACGCCTCGAACACGCGTTCGCGCAACTCGGCCGGAATGCCGGGGCCGGTGTCGATGACTTCGATCTTCACCTCGTCGCCGTCGCGATAGACCTCGATGATCAGCTCGCCGCCGGTCTCTTCCATCGCCTGGCGCGCGTTGATGATCAGGTTGAGCAGCGCCTGGCGCAGCTTGTCGGTGTCGACCGCAATGCGCGGCAACTCGCCGGCGCGCGCGCTGCTCCACAGTGTGATGCGCGGCTGCGCGGCCGTCAGCTCGGGCTCGACGAAGTCGGCGACCTCCTTCACCAACTGGCCGATGTCGGCGAGTTGCATGTCGAGTTCGTTGCCGCGCGCGAACGCGAGGAACTCCTCGAGAATCTTCTCGAGCCGGCGCACCTCGTCCATCAGCACGCCGAGCTTGCGGGCGGTGCGCTTCTCCTTGTCGCTGTCGGCATCCTTCCAGTCGGTCTGCAACAGCTGCAGGTTGAGCTTCATCGTCGAGAGCGGATTCTTGATCTCGTGCGCGAGGCCGCTGGCCAGCGAGCCGAGCACCATCAGCCGCTGTCGGCGCTCGGCCCGTTGCTGCGCCGTCTCCCCGCTGCCGGGCGGCACGGTGGGGAAGCGGAACGAGATGCGATCGTGCGGGTGCGGATCAATCGGTCGGTTCATGGGGTTCGATCAGCGGCGGACCGTGACGTTCTCGCTCACGCGCACGCCGTCTTCACGATCAAAGGTACTGTCGGTGTAGATCAGCACGATCGGGTCGGTCACGGTCGCGTCGCAGGTGATGCCGTTGCCGTCCTGCTTGCCGCTGCGGTTGGTGGCAAAGTTGCAGCGCGAGAAGCGCACGTCCACGCGCTTGTGCACCATCACGCCGCCGGCAAACTGGCCCGCGCGATTGGCCTCGATGCGGCAGTCGTTGAACACCACCTCGGTGGCCTTCGCGCGATCGCCGGTGAGGAACAGCGCGCCGCCAGCCTGGCTGGAGACGTTGCTGCTGAACGTGCAGCGGTCGAACTGACCGGCCGAGAACGGGCGCACGTACAGCGCCCCGCCGGACTGGTTGGCCGCCGACGCGACGTTCGCGCTGAAGGTGCAGTCGCGGAAGATGCCGGTCGCCAGTCGCTCGGGCTTGAGCCCGCTGAGGCAGACCGCGCCGCCGCCCTGGCTGGTGCGGTTGCCATCGAAGGTGCAGTTGGTGAACAGCGCCGTCGCTGCCGCGAGCACCTGCACCGCGCCGCCACTGTGCGCGGCGTTGCAGCTGGTGAATGTGCTGCGATCCACGCGCGCGGTCGAGGTCGCATCGTCGCCGCCCGCCACGGCCAGCCCGCCCGCCCCCGCACCGGCCACGCAGCGCTCGAACCGGCAGTTGTCGAGCGTGAGCGCCGTGCCCGGCCCGGCATTGATCGCACCGGTGCCGCCTGCGTTGCACTGCACGAACTCGCAGTCGGTCAGCGACAGCTTGCACGGTGACTCGACACGGCCGACCGTCCAGATCGCGCCGCCGCCACGTTCGGACGCGGTGCGCGCGAACTGGCAGCGCGTCATGCGCACCTCGCCGAACAGGTTGACGTTCATCGCGCCGCCGCTCGTCGCGCGCATGTCCCGGAACGTGCAGTCCTCGGCGCGCAGGATCGCCGTCTTGCCGCCGAGGCCGTTGACGTGCACGGCACCACTGTTGTCCTTTGCCGAGCCGCCATCGAAGCTGCAACCGGTGAGCGACATTTCGGCCTTGTGCCCGACGCGGATGTGCCCGCCGCTGCGATCGGCCACGTTGTTGGCAAACTCGCAGCGCGTGATCCGCATGCGACCGATCGTCACCTCGCTGCCATACAACGCGACGGCGCCACCGTCGGTGACCGTGGCGTTGGCCTCGAAGCGCGCGCCTTCGATCTGCACGTCCACCGCGTGCGTCGCCATCAGCGCGCCGCCCATGTCGCCGGCATGGTTGCCGACGAACCGGCAGCCCGCGCCCATCATGATCTTCGCGGGCCGGTTGTCGTCGCCGATGCAGACGACCGCGCCACCATCATTGCCGGCGCTGTTGGTTTCGAACGTGCATGCGTTGATCGTGCCGAGCGACGCCGAATTCACGTTGATCGCGCCGCCGCTCTCGCTGGCCTGGTTGCCGCGGAAGGTGCAACCGGTGAACGTGCCCGGCACCGCGCCGCTCTCGCCGCCGATCAGGATGATCGCGCCACCGCTGCGCGCGGTGTTGTCGGTGAACACGCTGTTGGTGCAGGTGATCGCGCTCGACGCGTTGGCATGGATCGCGCCGCCGTTGTCGGTCGCCACACAGCCGATGATCTGGCACGCGTCCAGCGTGACACTGCTGTCGTACGACTCGTGCGTCTCCTTGCTGCGCCCGCCGAGCGTGAAGATTGCGCCGCCGCGCGTGGCCCGGCCGCCGCGCAGTGTGCAGTTCCGGGCCACCACCTGCGACCCGCCACCCACACGCAGGCAGCCGCCGTCATCGCTGGCGCCGCCGTCAATCACGCACCAGGTGAGGTTGGCGCGACCGCGGCGCGTGTCCACGCGCACGCCGCTCCACTTGTCGCCGGTAAAGCGGATCGGCTTCGCCTCGGTACCGGTGCAGTCAATCGAGCCGAAGCACTTCAGGCCGGTGCCCGCGGCGAACGTCAGTGTCGAGCCGGGCGGCACGACGAGGGACTGCTTCGGCCCGACGACGAGATCCTCGCGGAACTGGTAGCGGCCTTCGTCGACGCGGAAGCGCGTGAGCTCGACCAGGCGGTAGTCGTCGGCCTGCGCGCGGTCGGCGTCGACACGCACCACCGGCGACTCGCCATTGCAGATGAACGCGTAGCGCGTGTAGCGCGTGACGTACGCGTACGGCACCGTGTAGTAGCCGGCGTACGCGGTGTCCTCGCCCCAGCTGTTGCGCATGATGAAGCGGCGTTGCTCGTGCAGGTAGCCGACGATCAGCACCGCGTGGTTGACGCCCTGCACCTGGTTCTCGAGGTCGGCTTCGGCCTCTCCGCTCTGCCCGGCGAAGTTCTCGCGCGGCATATTGATGTCGCCGTCACGCCAGCCGCATTCCCAGTCGATCGGCAGGCTGACCATCACCGGCCGGTTGAGCACGGCGATGGCGTAGCGCATGCCGTCGATGCTCGCGTCGGGCACAAAGCGGAACTGCGACACCTTGAAGCGGCGCACATTGTCAGTGATCGTCGCGGGCGGCGGCCCCCCATCGGCGCGACCACCCTCGGCAATCTTCTCGCCGTTGTACGGCCAGTAGCGCGCTTCGACGGTGCCCTTGTCGCAGAGCACCTGTAGCGCCTTGATGCCGGAGAGGCCCTGCTTGTCGTCGCCGTCGGCCTGCTCGGCCACGTAGTAGGCGTACTGCTCGGAGAGATCGCGCTGGTAGAGGTACTCCAGGCAGGCGCAGAGCGCGAACGCCACGCAGGTGCCGCGCCGCTGCTGGTCCTGCACCGGCGTCATCCACGGGCGCAGCGAGAACGTCGCCGGCAACGTGGTGCCGGCGGGCACGACGATGTCCTCGCCCTGATTGGCCGAGCCGGTGTTGCGCGAGGTGTTGTGGCGCGGCTGCGCGGGCTGCTGCGCGCTGAGTGTGGCCAGCGGAGCCAGCGCGGCAATCAGGCCGCTGAGCAGCAGAACGGCAATCGCGTGCCGGCCGGACGAGGTGCGCATCAATTCGGTCTCCGTTGCGGTGCGTTGCGGTTCAGTCCTCGCCGGGTACCTTGCCACCGGCGACGCGGATGTTGTCGGCAATGCGGCCTTTCATGACCGGATCCTTGCAGATGCGCCATGCCCGGATGAACGCATCGATGCCGCCCTGCTTGTTGCCCTCGAACTCCAGCCGCAGCACGCCGAGGTTGGCCCACGCGGTCCAGTTGTCGGGCGCCACGCCGACGAGCCGTTCGAGGTCGTCGACGGCGCCGCGGTAGTCGCCCATCTCGCGGCGCAGCACGGCGCGGTCGTTCAGCGCCTCGGTGTGGTCGGGCAGGGCCTGCAGCGTGCGGGTGAAGTCATCGAGCGCACCGGCGCGATCGCCGGACACGCGGCGCAACTGGCCGCGGTAGCAGTACGCGCGTACGTCGCCCATGTCGATCGCCGCCTCGAAGTCGGACAGCGCCGTCGTGAGGTGGCCCTGCCGCAGGCGCGCGACGCCGCGCATCATGCGGAACGTCGAGACGTCGGGCGCCAGCTCCACCGCGCGCGTGAGCTTCGGCTCGGCCTTCGCGGCCGACTGGTCGATCTGCATCCGGCCCCAGTTGAACCAGCCGGTCGGGTGGTCGGGCGCCACGATGGTGGCACGCGAGAAGTCGGCCATCGCGTCGTCGGGGCGGTCGAGCCGCAGGTACATCACGCCGCGATTGTCGAGCGCGAGCATGTGTTCCGGGTCTTCCTTGAGGCAGCGCGTGAACCAGCGGATCGCAGTCATCGGCTGGTCGGCCGCTCCATAGAGCACACCCAGGTAGAACGAATCGGACGCGTCCGCGATTTCGCTGCCGTCCTGGTCGTGCACCTTGATCGCGTTCTCGAACGCAACGATGTAGCGCTGCACGGTCGCCGGGTCGAGCGCACGCAGGAACGCCGCGCCATCGTCGTCGTCCGACCGGCGCGTGGCGCGGTGATCCCACGCGCTGATGAACTCCTGACGGACCTGATCCCGGCGCTCGGCGACGCGCACACCGAGCAGTTCGCGCATCTCGCCGTAGCGGCGCGCCTCGGCCAGCGCGGTCAGCCGGCTCAGGCGCAACTGCGTCGCCTCGGCCTCGGTCTGTGCGCGTTGCTGCTCGGCCCGCTTGCTGACCTCGGCCGCCGAGAGCGCCGACATCAGCGAGACGATAACGCTGATCGCCACCACCAGCGCGGCTGCGGCCGCGACCGCCGCCACGCGGTTGCGTTGCGCCCACTTGCGCGCCAGTTGCCACGGCGTGTCGCGCCACACCGACACCGGCGTGCCATCGGCCCACGCGCGCACGTCGTTCTGCAGCGCGTCAACGGTCGCGTAGCGATCGTCCGGGTCGGTCGACATCGCCTTCGTGCAGATCGCGTCGAGCTCGGGCGGAATCTCCAGCCCCGGCGCGCGCCGCATCGGCGACTCGGGCTGCTCGCCCTGCTGGATCCGGCGGACGATGTCGCCGGCATCCTCGTTGCCGTCCGGGTTCCACGCCGGCGTGAGCGTGAGAATCTCGTACAGGATGGCGCCGAGCGCGTAGACGTCGGTGCGGCGGTCGATGCGCGAGATCCCGCCGGCGGCCTGTTCGGGCGCCATGTACGCGGGCGTGCCCATCACAGAGCCCTCGAGGGTGCCGGCCTGCGTGCTGCGCAGCGTCTGGACGACGCGGTCATCGCGGTCGTCGTCGTCACGGTCGTTGCGTCGCGCCGACGTCGCGTCCGACCGGGGCCGCGAGAGCACCGACACACGCGACTTGCGGCCCGCTTCGCCGGTGTCGCTGTCGGTGGCCACCACGCGCGCGATGCCCCAGTCCATCACCAGCACCTCGCCGAAGGCGCCGACCATCACGTTCTCGGGCTTCAGGTCGCGATGCACCACGCCGCGCGAATGCGCGTACGCCACCGCGTCGCACAGCTTGTTGAAGACCTCGAGCAGACGCGACCGCGGCCACACCACGCTCGGCCGCGCGCCCGGCGTCCGGCGCGCGCGCGTCTGCACGCGACGGCCACGCGAGTGCTCGCGCTGTTTGCGGATGATGTCCGACAGGGCCTCGCCTCGCACGAGCTTCATCGTGAACCACGGCCGGCCGCGACCATCGATGCCGATTTCGTGCACCGGCACAATATTGGGGTGATCGAGCTGGCCGGTGATCTGCGCCTCGGAGAGGAAACGCTCGACGCGACGCCGCGTGACCGCCTCCTGCATGCGCTTCGCCGAGACGCCGAGCAGCACCTTCATGGCGACGTGGCGCCGCAGATCGTGATCGCGAGCGAGCAGGATCGCGCCCATGCCGCCACGCGCGAGTTCGCTCTTCACGGTGTAGCGCCCGTCGCCGACGTTGCCCTTGCCGCCGCTCGCGTC
Source organism: Planctomycetota bacterium (assembly GCA_050249295.1). Classification (GTDB taxonomy): domain Bacteria; phylum Planctomycetota; class UBA8742; order SKZP01; family SKZP01; genus JBFWQT01. Next base: position 14,869 of record JBFWQT010000010.1, on the reverse strand, counting down.
GCGCTGCTCGCTGATGCGGTTGTCGGCCAGCGGCCCTGCCCCTGCGGGCGATACACCGGACGGTGGCGGAGCAGGCGGCGGGGCGGTTGCCGGGTGCGTGTGCTGGTGCGGCTCCGGTACGCGCGTGCCTTCAATCGTGCTGCGTCCCGGGTTGCCGCGCGCGTCCTCCTCGTCGTCGACATCATCGGGGTCGGCATCCAGGCCAAGCTCGACCGTGATCGCCTTGACGCGCGGATCGACCTCGTCCGGCTCGAACACGTCGATCGTGGGCTCGGCCGCGTTGGCCAGCAACTCACCGAATGCGCCGTCCTCTTCGGCGCCGGACGTGTTCATCGGCGCCGAGTCGGGCCGGGTGCGCAGCGGTCGCGGAGCGGGCTGGGGTCGCGCCGGCGTGGCCGGTTTGCTCTCGCCGCGCCGCACGGGTTTGCGCAGACCGGGTAGCGGATCGGCCGGAGCAGCGCTGTCGGGATTGCCGGTTGTCGTCATTCGGCCGTCGTGGCGTGTTGCCGGACGAGCGGGGACTCGCCGTATGCTAATCGCACCGCAGACCGCGAGACCAGCCCATATCGCGCGCGACGCCGCCCCGCGTCGACAATCTGCCGGCTGCCGTGGAAGTTACGCACCGGTGGTTCCACACGTGATTCCACCGGAAAGCTACACTCTCCCCCGCGGGTGCAGCCACGACGATCGTGCCGACGGAGAGACCATGCTCACGCTCGAACAGGACGGCCAGGGCATTGCCATCCTGCGGTTCGACAACGATCTCGAACGGCCCAACCTCCTCGACGAGGCAGCCATCGCGGCGCTCGAGCAACACCTCGACCGGCTGATCGGTGACGCCACGCTCAAGGGCGTGATCGTCACCGGCGGCGAGAAGTCGGGGTTCCTCGCGGGCGTGGACATCCATGCGATCGCCGGGGCGGTGGGCAACAAGGAGCGGATCCTCGAACTGTGCGACTTCGCGCAGCGCGTGTTCGATCGGCTGCGCGTGATTCCGGTGCCGACGATTGCCGCGATCAACGGCACGTGCCTCGGCGGCGGCATGGAACTCGCCCTGTGCTGCAAGTACCGCGTGATGGCCGACGATCGCAACGTGCGCATCGGCCTGCCGGAAGTGAACATCGGCATCATCCCCGGGTTCAGCGGCTCGCAACGACTGCCGCGCCTGGTGGGCCTTGCGCGCGCAATTGAAGTCGCCGCGAGTGGCCGCCGGCTGATGCCGCGCCAGGCGCACAAGCTCGGCGTGGTCGACGAGGTCGTTCCGCCGGCCCTGCTGATGGACGTCGCGCGCTACACGATTGCGCGCTGGGACACGCCGGCGATGAAGGCGTACCTGCGCGACCGCCTGCTGCCCAAGGGCCTGCGCGCGAAGGTCATGGAGTCGTTCCCCGGTCGCGTGCTCGTCTCGGCGCTGGCCCGGCGGTCGATCATGAAAGCCACCGGCGGCAACTACCCGGCGCCGTTGCGGCTCGTGCGCGTGATGCACAACGGCCTGATCGGCAGCCTCCAGGCGGGCCTCAAGCTCGAGCGCGAAGCCATCGCCGATTTGCTTGGCAGCGAACCGCCGCTCTCGCCCGCGCGCCACCTGCTCGACATCTTCCGCCTGCGCGAGTCGCACCGCCGCGACTACCCCGGCCGGCTGGAGCGTGTCGCAGCCGGCTCCAGGAAGTACACGCTGCCGGCTCAGGCGGGCGTCGTGGGTGCGGGCTTCATGGGTGGTGCCATCGCGCAACTGCTCGCCACCAACCATGTCGACGTGCGCATGAAGGACGTCGCGCCGGCGTCGATCGGCACGGCGATGCGTACGCTGCACGATCTGACCCGCCCGCTGGTGAAGAAGCGCCGGCTCATGAAGCACGAGGCAATGGCGCTGACCGATCGCGTCATGCCGTCGCTCGACTACAGCGGGTTTGAACGTTGCGGCATCGTGCTCGAAGCCGTGGTCGAACGACTCGACGTCAAGCGCACCGTGATGCGCGAACTCGAGCAGGTTGTCGGCAAGACCACCATCATCGCCACCAACACCTCGTCGCTGCCGATCGCGCAGATCGCGGACGGCCTCGAGCATCCGGGGCGCGTGATCGGCCTGCACTTCTTCTCGCCCGTGCACCAGATGCCGCTGGTCGAGATCATCGCGGGGCCGAAGACCAGCCCGGAGACCATCGAGCAGGCGTTCCGCTTCGCGACAAAGCTCGACAAGGTGCCGGTGATCTGCAAGGACTCGCCGGGGTTCCTCGTCAATCGCGTCCTCGGCGCATACCTCAACGAGGCCGGGTGGTGCCTGTACGATGGGGCCGCGCCGGGTTGGCTCGACGCGGCTTTGCGCGAGTTCGGCATGCCGGTCGGCCCGTGCGAACTGATCGACGAAGTGGGCCTGAAGGTGGCCGGCGAAGTGGCGAATGTGCTGCGCGAGGCGTGGCCCGAGTACTTCCCCAATGCCGGCGTCGTCGACGCGATGATCGGCAAGGGCCATCTCGGCAAGCGCGCGACGAGTAGCGGGCTGTATCGCTACGGCAAGTCGTGGCTGCGCGGCCGTCGCGTGAAGCGGCCGTCGGCCGATCTCCGCGCCGTGCTGAAGGATCTGCGCGCCAGGGTTGGCGAGCCCGGTGGGCCGCCCGCGCCGCGTCCCGTGGGTCGCGCCGAAGTGGTCGAACGTTGCCTGACTGCGATGATCGTCGAGGCGTGGCGCGCACTGAAGGATGGCGTGGTGCGCACCCCGGACGATGTTGACACGGCGATGGTGTTCGGCACCGGCTTCCCGCCGTTCCGCGGCGGCCTGATGCGCTACGCCGAATCGCTGGGCCGCGAGGCGCTGCAGCAGCGGCTCAAACGGCTGAGCGACGAATGCGGCCCGCGGTTCACGCCGTGCGATCCGCCTCCGCCGCCAGCCTGATCCGCGCTCAGAACGGCAGCGGTAACGGGATCACGCCCGCCTTCGCCAGGCCGAGCGCGACCAACCCCGCGGCGATCATCAACCAGAACAGCAACGCCGCGCGCGATTCGGGTTTTTTCGCGTCGCGCTTCAGCATCACCGTTTTCTGCCGCTGGTCCGGCGCTTCGGGTTTGCGTTCCGAGCCCGGGTTGCGACGGCCGTAGTTGATCGGCTGCCTGGGTGGTGCGGCGGGTTGCGACAACTGCGCCAGCTGTGCCGGCGTGCCATCGGTCAGCACGGCCGGATACTGGCTGGCAATCAGCCGGCCATCGGGGCCCTGCGACATCACGATGATGGTGTGCGGCGATGACGACGGCGACGGCTGCGCTGCCGCCGCGGGCGCCGGAGTCGCGACCGGCGGAGCCGTGGCGGGCGGCGCGGACGCCGGCTCGGGAGGTGGTGGCGGCTCGGCCAGCGGCGCGTTGGCCGACGGCAGCGGTCCGGCCTGCAGACCGCCGCGCCCCGAGCTGCCACTTCCCGGCCGGCCCGACGACTTGCCACCCTGCGCGAGCATCTCGGCCGCGGCCATCGCGGCAGCGCGTTCCGCCAGCTCGCGCTGGTAGATCGTGGCCGTGTCCACCGCTGGCGTACCGCGGAAGAACTCGCCGAGGGCGTCGTTCGACAACCCGGCGCCGTCGTCGCTGCTCCCGTCTACTGTGCCGAGCACGCCGCTCGCGAACTGCGGCGAGGCCGCCGGGTAGAGCTCGAAGTCGGTGTTGTAGATGTCCGGCACCGGCCCCGATTCGGTCGCCGGACGCGCCAGGTTCATATCGCCGCGACCACCGATGCGCCCGGCGCGCAGGTCGGCGATCAGCCGTTCGATGCGGTCGACGACCAGCGCCATGTGCTGCAGGCGATTGGCCGGCGCCTTCGCGGTCATCTGTTGGAGCAGCGTGTCCACCTCGGCGGGCAGGGCGGTGTTCACCTTGCACGCGCTGGGCAGCGGCGTGTTGGTGTGGTGGTTGATCAGCTCGACGAGCGACTTCGCGGGGTACGGCCAGTTGCCGGTCAGCACGCGATACATCGTGATGCCGTACGAGTAGATGTCCGCGCGGCCGTCCACGTCGGGCAGACCCTCGATCTGCTCGGGCGCCGACACGGCCGGCGTGCCGAGGAAGTCGCCGGTGCGCGAGATGCCCTGGTCGCCGGCGTTGATGCTGCGCGCGAGGCCGAAGTCGGCGACCTTCACCACGCCTTCGCGCGTGACCATCAGGTTGTCGGGCTTGACGTCGCGGTGAATGATGCCCTTGGCATGCGCGGCCGCCAGCCCGCGCGCCGCCTGCACCAGCAGTTCGAGCAGCAAGAGCGGCGAGTCCTCGGCGGGGCGACGGCGCACGCGCTCCTCGAGGCTTTCGCCTTCCACCCACTGCATCACGATGTACGGCCGGTCGCCGAGCTGGCCGAGGCGGTAGACGGTGAGGATGTTGGGATGCTCGAGCCGCGCGAGGGTGCGTGCTTCCTGGCGGAAGCGATCGAGGTGCGCACCGGTGGTGAGCAGATCGCGCGACAGGAACTTGATCGCGACCTGGCGTTCGAGTTCGAGGTCGCGCGCGCGATAGACCACGCCGACCGCACCCTTGCCGACCTGACGCTCGACCTGCCACTCGGCGACCATCGTGTTCGGCGGAATGTTGTCGACGTCGATCGGCAATGGATCGCCGCCGCCAGGGCCGCTGGCAGAGCCCGCTGGCGGGCGGTTGTCGACCACCGCGGGGATCGACATCGGCGACGGGATCACGGCCGGCTGACGCGGTGGCGACACACCCGGCGGCGCATTGGAAGGCGTCGGCGACGGTGTGCCGTGCCGCACGTGCAGCGTGACGGTGTCTTCGCCGCCGCCGAAGGTGGGCAACTGCTGGCGGGACGACGGCGGGTTCGTCGACGCGCCGGCGCCCTTGCGCGGAAGTAGCGACACGGTGTCGTCGCTGGCGCGGATGCCGCCCTGGCGGCCGCTGCGCGGCAGCAGCGAGACGTCGTCGTCGTCGATCGCGTTGGCCTGTGCCGTCGCGAGTTCGGCCGGTGTGCTGCGGCCGCGCGACGAACTGCCGGGCAGCAACGCGACGTCGTCGTCGTCGATGGACTTCTGCGAGACGACAGGCTGACGGCGCGACGAGCGGGCGGGCGACGACGCGGCAGGTGCGCGACCGCTGGGGCGCGTGCGGTCGTGCGGGTGGCTGTCGTCGGCCGGTTGGGTGCGGCCGCTGGGGCGCGTGGCGTCGCCGAGCGGTTCATCGGAAGCCGGCGGCTTGCGCGTCGCGACGCGAGTTTCGGGTTCGGGCGGACCCGGAATGGGCACCGCGCGCGGCAACCCGGCCGACGTCTGCGAGACCAGCGGCGAGTCGGCCAACGAGGCCGGAGCGGGCGCGGGTGCGGGTGCGGGTGCGGGTGCAGGCGCCGGTGCGGGTGCCGGTGCACCGGTCGCCGCTGCCATCCGCCGACTGGAGGTGGCGGACGGGCGCGCAGCAACACGCTGTGACGGGCGGACTGCGGGTTGTGACGCGGGTTCGGCTGGCGCGCGCGTGTCGGTGGAACCGGGGAACCCGGCGTCGCCTCGCTCGAAGTTGCCGCCAACGCTCGATGTGTCAGTCGGCGGCTTGCGTTCCATCGCGCGCGTCTCGGCCTTCGTCGGCCCGGCCGTGTCGCCGCCCGGCGTCGCAACTCCGGGGAGCCGATCGCTGCCCGGGAAGCCGGCGTCGCCGCGCTCGAACTTGCCACCGGCCCCTGCCGCCAGATCGCCGAGCGGCCGGCGCTCCATTGCACGCGTCTCGGCCTTCGTTACTCCCGCGGTGTCGCCAGCCGCAGCGGTCGGTGTGGCGGGCAGCCGGTCGCTGCCCGGGAAGCCGGCGTCGCCGCGCTCGAACTTGCCACCGCTGTGCGAGTCGCCGAGCGAACGTTCGCGCGCGCGCGTCTCGGCCTTCGTGATGCCGCTGTCGGTGAGCAGCGTGCCGGGATCGAAGTCGCCGAACGGCGTGTCCATTGCCGTGGCCGGCACCAATGCGCTTCCGGGGAACCCCGCATCGCCGCGCGGCAGATCGGCAGTCGCCGACGGGAAGCCGGTATCACCACGCGAGGGCGACGGCTCGATCATCATCCCGGGGAAGCCCTCGTCGCCACGTGGCATCGCCGACCCGGACGGACCACCGAACGGCCCGGCGTCGGGCTCCGCCGGGAAGCCATCGTCGCCGGCATGCGTCGGTGCGTGTGAGACCTCTTCCTCGGCGGCGATGCCATCCGGCACCGCGTCGATGTCGTCGTCGCTCGCGTCGTCGTCATCGTTGTCGTCATCCGCGCCGGGCGGCGGGGCGGCAATCGGCGGCGACATCGTCGGCAGGCTGTGTGCCGAGTCGGAGCTCATCTGGATGTGCGGGAACACCGTCTTGTCGGCAACTCGCTCGTCGAAGGCCTTGAGCGAGTGCGAGTCGGAGCTGCCAAGCATGGCCGAATCGGTCGCCGCGGCCGGGTCCTGCACCGGCGGCATCTCCTTCATCGCGTCGAGCAGATCCTCGCGACTGAGCATCGGCGCCTGCGTGGCCGCGCTGTCAGCACCGCCTGTCGCCGCCTTCGCGCCGGTCGCGCCGGCTCCGGTGCCATTGCCGCCATTGCCGTTGGCCCCGGACTCGCCGGGCACCCAGTCCGGGTTCGGCTCGTTGCATGTCGGGCAAACCAGCTTGTGCCCGGCTTCGACCTCCATACCGAAGCCCGACCAGCTGCACACCGGGCACACAAAATGCGCGCCGTGGAGCAGCTCGGCCAGGCGATCGGCCTGGGTGCGCGTGAAGATTGTGGCGTCGAGGCCGTGCTGTTCGAGGTAGGCAATCGGACTGCCGGCCCGCTCGGCCCGTTGGGCGGCGCGCATCAGCATGTCGTGCTGGGCTTCAGAGACGAAGCCGTTCAGCAGCGCCATGCGGGCAATGATCTCCGATCGCGTGGTCATCACATGGTGCGGAACGAGCGGGCGGGAGTCGGGGTTGCGCCCGGGCGGCTACGGAATCCGTCGCCAAACACTCCAAACTACGGCCCGTTTCCTGACAATGCAACGACCGCCGGCACTGCCCACGTTGCGAAATGACGAACGAACCCGATCTGTCTGCTCTGTCTGCAACCCCTTCACGCGAGAGGCTCTTTCCGGCCGCCGCCCGGCAGCATTATCAGACATCGTGTTGGCAACCGATCCGGAGCGAATGGTCGCCTTCCGAGCCCCATAAACACGGGGCTCTTTTTTTGGGGTCAAGCGCCGTGAAGCCAGTCAAGCACTCGTGAAGCGTCGTATGGAACCGATCGCGCACTCGTCAGCCGGTCGAGAACGCTCCGTCACGATGATGGTGCGAGCCGGTCGATCAACTCGCGCGCGTGCGGGTACTGCGCCAGTAGCTCGTCCCGGTCGCCCAGCGCGAAGTCCGCGAAGTCGAACCCCGGCGACACCGTGCAGCCCACCAGCGAGTACGGCGCCGCCGCCCCGTCGTCGTCGGCCGCCTCGGCCGGCCACGCGCCGAACCAGCGACCGCCCGGCACCGCGTGCTGCAGCCGATGGCCGCGCGTGACCACATCTGGCCCGAGCGTCGTCGTCGTGACGCGGCCATCGGCCGGCTCGATCTCGCCGATCGTCAGCGGGCTGCCGAGATGGAAGTGCCACAACTCGTCGGCCGCGATGCGATGCAGGCGCGAGATTTCGCCGGCCGGCAGCAGGTAGAAGATTGCCGTGGACCACGGCCGTGCGCCGCCGGCGAAGCGTGCCGGCAGTGCATCGCCAGGGACAGTGTTGTGCGCGGTGAAGGTGCGCGCGAACCACCCACCTTCGGGATGGCGCTGCAGGCGCAGGGCAGCCACCAGTTCGTCGATCGTTGGAAGGGTCATGGCAAGCGAAGCGACGCAGCGATTATCGACACGAGCTGCGGGGCAGCACGTAACCCGAACCTGGTACCACAGGACAGTGGTTGCACGATTCGTCCGTCCGTGAACGCAAACCGCCCGGTTGGCCTTGGAGTGGCTAACCGGGCGGTTCGTAGCTTGATGCACGCACAGGGATTCGAACCCCGAACCTTCGGTTCCGTAGACCGATGCTCTATCCAATTGAGCTATGCGTGCCTTCTGCGCCGTCGATACAGCGCGGGGCGGGATTGTACCGGGGCCGTGGGTAGCGTCAACACCCACCGCGACGAATTCAGGAGGACGACGGCCGGACACCAACACCGAAGAACCCGTTCGCCCGCCACCACCGGAACCAGCCACGCGTCAGCACGGCCGTCCGGGCACGGTTGACACATAATACGTCGGCCGACGCGAACCCGGCATCACGCAACAGCCGGCGCAACTCGCCAGCACTGAACGAGTGGATGTACATCCGCGGAATCAACCCGAGGTAGTCATCGAACCAGCAGTCGCCGTACTCGCCGACACCGCGCCGCGAGGCACGCCACGACTCCAGCAGCCAGCGCACATGCGGCCAGGCCGGCAGGCCCTGGTAACGGTTGTGCACGTGCACCAGCAGACGGCCGCCGGGGCGGAGCACACGACGGATGCCGCGCAGGCAGGCGAGGCGGTTGTCGCGGCCGCTGATCAGGCCGAAGGTGGAGTAGAGGCACACCGCCAGGTCGACGCTGGCGTCGTCCAGGAAGAACAGGTCGGTGATGTCCGCGCGGAACAGCCGGGCGCTGCGCTCGTCGAGCCCGGCCTCGTCCAGCTTCTCGCGTGCCAGCGCGAGCATGTGCGGGGAGAGGTCGATGCCGATGGCGCGGAAGCCGAGCCGGGCGAGCGGAACCATCAGCCGGCCGGTACCGCAGCCGAGGTCGAGCGCGGTCTTCGGGCGGTCGGGCGGCGGCGGGGGCAGCGCCGCGGCGATGTCCTGGACGAGCGAGAGGTCGAGCTCGAACAGCGGGAAGTCGTCGTGGTCGCGGTCGTAGCGATGCGCGATGCCCGGGCTCGAGATGTAGTCGACGACCTCGGGCTTGATGCCACGGTGTACGCCAGAGATGGCATCGGGAGCGGGCATCAACGAACTCGGCAACGTCCGCAGGCTGAAGCGGGATACCGTGTGGGGTTCGCTGTGTCCAGGTTGCATTGCGGTCAGCCGTGCGCGGTGTGCAGCGCGGACGCGGAAAATCCCGCAGTGCGGATCATCTCCACGAACAAGTTCGCAGTCGTTCGGCCGCGTGGCGGGCCGGCACCGCGTGTACTCCGGCGGTGGCGGCGGCCGACGTTTGCGTTCGCCCGGCACGAGGTTCGCGTTGTTCATTGGCAGGATTGCGGGATGCGGGAGGAGGACGGCCGCAGACCGCGCATGCGACCCGGTGTCATGCCGGGTCGCATTGTTGCTGTTGCCTGGCGGCGCGCGGCGTGTTTCTCTCGGGGCATGAACGACGCCAGCACCACGCCGACCGTTGCTGCTCCGCCACCTGCGCCCGCGCGCCGGCCGGTGTCGCGGCAGTTCGGCGTTCTGCTGTGGCGCGAGTGGCGGCTGGAATGGCGCACACGCGAGACCGTCGTGACGACCGCCGTGTTCGCGGCCGTAGTGGTGTTGATCCTCTCGTTCTCGGTTGCGGAGAACCGCGCAGCTGCCAATGCGGTGGTGCAGGCGGCGCTGCTGTGGATCACGTTCACGTTCGCCACCACGCTGGGCATCGGCCGGGCGTTTGCCCGCGAGCGCGACGCCGGTGCGCTCGACGCGCTGCTGCTCGCGCCGCTCGACTGGTCGCTGATCTACCTGGCCAAGCTGGTCTCCACGGTGGTGTTCACGCTGCTCGCGCAGAGCGGCACGCTGGTGCTGTTCATCATCTTCTTCGGGCTCGCCCCGACGCCGCTGCAGGTGCTGCAGATTGTCGGCCTGATGGTGGCCGTGACGTGCGGCCACGTGGCGGTCGGCCTGCTGGTGGCCGGCATGACGGTGGGCCTGCGCGCGCGAGAGATGCTGCTGCCGGTGCTGTTGTTCCCGCTGCTGATTCCGCTGTTCCTGGCGGCACTGCGCAGCACCGTGCTGATTCTCACCGGCGGACTGACGGTGATCGACCCGGCCGGGGAGGCGCTGCGCTGGCTCGGCCTGATCGTCGCGTTCGACTTCGCGTATCTCGCGCTCGGCGTGGCGCTGTTCCCGCACGTGGTGCGGTAGCGCGGTCGCTGCGCCCGCGTCTGCTATCATCCTCGCGCCGGCCCCCGCTCCGAACACCACAACGCCGCGCCGCATGGCCCGACCCCGACTCTTCCGCGACCCGGTGCACGGGCAGATCCGCTACGACCAGGTGGATCTGCAGCAACCGTTGCCCCCGGCCACGCAGCCCGGGCGGCGCTTCTCGTGGCTGATGCTGCGGCTGATCGACTCGCCCGAATTCCAGCGGCTGCGCCACATCCGCCAGCTCGGCATTGCCAACCTCGTGTTCCACGGCGCCGAGCATTCGCGCTTCGCGCACAGCATGGGTGCGGCCTGGCTGGCCCAGGAGATGTTCGACCGCATCGTCCGCAATACCGACGACAAGCCGCCGGCCGAGTACCGCGCCGCCTGCTGCGCCGCCGCGCTGCTGCACGACATCGGCCACGGCCCGTTCAGCCACACGCTCGAGGACACGCTCGAACTCGCCGGCACCGCGTTCCGCCACGAGCACATGACCGTGCGACTGCTGCTCGACGAGGACAGCGGCGTGAACCGCATCCTCTCGGCTGTGGACGCGAAGTTCCCCACGCTGGTCGCGTCGTTCATCGACCGCCGGCTGCGCACGTTCGACCACTGGATGTACCGCGTCGTGTCGTCGCAGCTCGACTGCGACCGCCTCGACTACATCGTGCGCGACGCACTGTTCACCGGCATGCACGGCACCGGCTTCGACCTGCAGCGGCTGCTCGACATGCTGATGCACGACCGCGGCACCCGCATTGCCGTGCACCTCAAGGGCATCGGCACGGTCGAGAGCTACCTGATCGCGATGGACCTGATGTACCGCTCGGTCTACTTCCATCACACCTCGCGCGCGGCCGCGTACAACCTGCGCGCCGTGCTGCACCGCGCGTGGAGTGTGTTCGGCGGGCGTGGCAACGGCGGCGGCGACAAGGGCGTGTTCATGGAGTACGACCTCGAGCAGCAGCCCGGGCAGCTGTTTGCCGAGCCGCGGCCGCACCCGTTGCGCGAGCTGTTCGAGACCGGCGAGGCGATCGACCTCGCGTCGTACCTGCGCCTCAACGAGCATCACGTGTGGTCGCTGATCGATCACTGGCGCGACCATCCCGACCCTCCGCTGGCCGACCTCGCGTCGCGAGTCGAAGACCGCCGGCTGTTCAAGACGCTCGACCTCGATCCGCATCGCGAGCCGGAGGCGCAGGAGTTGCTGGCCGTGGCGCGCGACATGGCGCGCAAGCAGTTGCCGCAACTGGTCACCGACGACACAGCCGCGCTGTACGTGGCGATCGACACCTCGCACCGCCAGAGCTACCGCCGCAGCGTGTGGGGCAGCGGCGAGCCGGACGAGGCGATCTGGATCAAGGCCGGTGACACGGCGCGCCCGATCGACGAGATGATCGGCCGCAAGCTGGTCCACGCGCTGCGCGAGGAACTGCTCTATCCGCGGCTGGTCTTCCCCGGCGAGATCCGCACAGCCTTGATGGACCTGGTGCGCACCACGCCGCGGCTGCGCGCCGCGTTGCTGCATCCCGAACTGGTGTGAGATGGCGTCCTGCCCGCAGGGAAGGTGAGCATCTGATGAAACCGGCTCTCGTATTGATGACGATGTTCGCGGTGTTTGTCAGTTCAGCAAGCCTGGCGGTGGCCCGGGACGGGATTGACGATGACGATGGCGCAGACGAGACCGGCGTCACCCGCGAGACGAACGCGCCCGCCGGCCGGAACACCGGCTTGCCCGGCTACGCTGCCACGCGCGAGATCGTCGCCTTCGGCCTCGGGCGCCAACCCGTCGGCGCGTGGACCGGCTTCGCCGCGTTCGGCGGTCTGTCCTCGGAAGTGCGCCACTGGAACGCTCGGCCCGGCTTCCAGTTCCGCTTGCAGGGCGGAGTCAGCGTTCCGTTCGGCCTGGCGACGACCCAGCTTGTCGAGCCGCACGGCAAGGACGCGCCAGTGCACGGCAACTCGTCGCCGTCCCGCCGGGGTGGCGATCTTTGCGGGTTCGCGCTGGTCTCGGGCACGGTCTGGTCCGACGAGGTGGCCGAGGGCTTTGACTTCGCGACGATCGGTCTGCGCGCGCTCCTTGCGCACAGCGCGATGATGTTCCCGGAGACGGCGGCCCTGCAACTCAGTGCCACCTTCCCGGTCGGCGACGAGCAACGCGAGGACCTCAACAACTCCACTGTCATCATCAACGTGGCGCTGATCGGCGACTGGACGCTGGCCGGCGGCGTGATCGAATTCGGCCGCGGCATCGGTCGCGAACCGTTCACGCGCATTCATGCGCGCGCCGAGCTGTTCTTTGTCAGCGTGGAGGTTGACTGGCGCGTAGACGATCACGGCCGCGACCGCGGACGCGTCTCGATCTGCGGGCGCTTTCCGTTCCTGCTCGACTACGCGCTCGGCCTCGACCTGCAGATTCGCGTCGCCGGCTCCCTCGGGCCGGCAATCACATTCGCCGTGACGGGCAGTTACTTCTGAGTGCTGCGCGCAATGAGATGCCGAACTGCCACCTGCTTCGCAGGCTCCGGAGGTGTTGTGCGCTCGCTCAACTTCCCGGGCGGCTCACGCCCGGAACTTCAGGCCATAAAGCTGCGAGCGTGAGTTCTCTGACAGCCACTTGCGGTCGCGGCTCTTGCCTGGCGCACAATCAACTGGCGTGACGCCTCTGCCTCGCCGTCATCACTTCCACAGGGCAAGGATCAACGAGAGGATGACAATCAGCGCCGCCTGGCTGCCGATTGCCAGCGCGCCGGCGCGCCAGCGCTTGAGGAACGCGTAGCCCGGCAGCGCAGTCGCCACGCAGAGGCACGCCGCCGCGTAGCCGCCGAAGACGAGGCCGTCGACGGCCGTCTTCACGCCAAGGCCCTGCTGCAGGCCAGCCAGGCCGAGCGAGAGCAGGAACACGCAGAGTGCGCCGATGCCGTAGGTGTAGCCGGGGATCTCCTTCGAGTGCTGCTTCGCGTCGTCCACGCCGTAGGCCCTGGCCCACGGCTTTGCGAACAGCGCCACGAACCACACGGTGAGGAAGATCTGGCCCACCACAACGCAGACCACGATCGCCAGCCAGTTGATCGCTCCGAAGTCGATGTTCATCGGCCCTCGCTCCTTCACGCACGAAATGTTCGCCCGGACGAATGGCCGGATTCTGCCTGCCGGCACGTTCGATGTCACGCTGCCGGGTGTCGTTGTACGCGTCGTGTCGACGAGGCCCGGATTCGGGCGAGCCGTGCCCACCGGCCTCAGCCAACGATCGTCGGCGTCGCGATGTACGCGCCGCCCGAGAGCATCAGCCCAACGAACCACGCCGTGCGCGCGGCATGCAGTGTGTTGTCCATCCGCAACAGGACATCCATGCGACGCCGTTGATGCGTGTGCCCGCGCGCCACGTGCAGATCGTCGGGGGGGTCTTGTTCGGCCAGCGCGAACGGCACTTTCGTTGCCACCCACTCGCGCCACGGCCAGAACACGCAGAACAGCGATGCCAGGACGCAGCCGCCCCCGAGCGCCATCGCCTGCCACGAGCTTCTGGCGATGTGTTCATCGGCGAGCAACCACGCCAGCACAATCCCCGACGCTGGCGCGACGGGCGCCACCGCGAAGTGCGCGACCAGCGCCGCTCGCGGCAGATGCTCGCGTGCCTGCCACATTGCTCGCGACGACAGGAGTAGCGGGAGAACGAAGAACACCGTCGAGAACGCAGCGGCGTCAGCGCCCGCGCCACCATGGCGCCATGCCAGAATCGCATCGGCCACCGGCAGCATGCAGTGCTCCGTTCACCCCTCCGGGGACTGACGTCCCCGGCTCGCCTGTGTCGCGCTCCTGGCTCGCGGCGCCTCAGCTGCTGCTTCCGAGGAAGCCGTAGCGGTAGTTGCTCGGCGGCAACAGGTTCTCCTTGATCGTGCGCATGCTGGTCCAGCGCATCAGGTTCAACACGCTGCCGGCCTTGTCGTTGGTGCCACTCGCGCGACTGCCACCAAACGGCTGCTGGCCAACCACGGCGCCGGTCGGCTTGTCGTTGATGTAGAAATTGCCGGAGGCGAAGCGCAGGCGGTTCATCATCGAGCGGATCGCGTAGCGGTCCTCGGCAAAGATGCCGCCGGTCAGCGCGTAGGGGCTGGTCGTGTCGCACAGCGTCAGCGCTTCATCCAGCTTCGCGTCGTCGTAGACGAACACGCTGAGCACCGGGCCAAAGATCTCCTCCTCCATCGTCTTGAAGTGCGGGTCCTCGCACTCGATGACGGTCGGCGTGATGAACCAGCCCCGGCTCTTGTCGTAGGTGCCGCCGGCAATGATCTCGGCGCCGGGCGTGGCTTTCGCGTAGTCGATGTAGCCGGTGATGTCGTTGAACGCGCCTTCGTCGATCACGGCGCCGATGAAGTTGGAGAAGTCGTTGACCGGGTCGCCCATCTTCACGGTTGCCAGCTCGGCCAGCAGCTTCTCCTTGATCTCGCCCCAGCGGCTGCGCGGCACGTACATGCGGCTCAGCGCGCTGCACTTCTGACCCTGGAACTCCCACGCGCCACGGATCGCCGCGGCCACCAGCTGGTCGGCGTTGCACGAGGCGTGCGCGAAGATGAAGTCCTTGCCGCCGGTCTCGCCGACGATGCGCGGGTAGGTCTTGTAGGTGGCGATGTTCGCGCCGATGTCCTTCCACATGCTCTGGAAGACGGGCGTGCTGCCGGTGAAGTGGATGCCGGTGAGGTGCGGGCTGGCGATCACCGGGTTGCCGACCTGCGAGCCGCGGCCGGGCACAAAGTTGATCACGCCGGGCGGCATGCCGGCCGCCTCGAACAGCTTCATCAGGTAGTAGTTGGAGAGCAGCGACGACGAGGCCG
>JBFWQT010000009.1:0-36668 GCA_050249295.1 Planctomycetota bacterium | reverse complement strand
GAAGCCGTGACGACCCGCGACGTGAACATCGCGTTGAAGATCTGCCGCAGCGAGTTCGAGGTCGACCGAGAGTACGGCCAGCACTTCACCGATATCCTGGCGGCGCTGACCAACGGTGGCGATCCGCCCGCGCTGGTGACCGTGCTGTTCATGTTCAAGAACCTCGAGGAGATCGGCGACGCGCTGCTGAACATCGGCGAGGCGCTGATCTTTGCGGTCTTCGGCGAGAAGCTGAAGGTGCACCAGTATCACGCACTGGGCGAGGCGCTGGACGCCAGCGGCGACCAGTTGGTGGATACGGTGCACCGTTTCGAGTCGATCTGGGGCACGCGTTCGGGCTGCCGCATCGGCCGCGTTCCGTCATCGCGCGCTCCGGTCGAGCCGGAGAACCCGGGCCGGTTCGTGATCTTCAAGGAAGGCAAGACGCGCAAACTCGCGAAGGAACGCGACTCGCTGGAACGCTGGAACCGGCTGCAGCCCGGCCTGGTTCCCCAGGTAGTCGGCTTCCACGAGCATGGCGAGAACGCGTCCCTCCTGCTGGAGTTCATCCCCGGCCGCACGCTGCAAACGTTGCTGCTGGAGGCACCCGACCAGCTGCCCGCCGCATATTCGCAACTGGAGAACGTGCTGACTGGCGTATGGCGCCAGACCCGCCGCGACGAACCGACCGACGCGGCATTCGTGTCGCAGCTCGGCGCCCGGCTCGACGACGTGTTCCGCGTGCATCCCGCATTTGCGCGGCCCGGCGAGCACATCGGCAGCCTCGTCGCGCCGTCGTTCACCGACCTGCTCCAGGACATCCGGCGCGTGACGGCGGGGCTCGTCGCGCCGCTCAGCGTGATGATCCACGGCGATCTGAATCTTGACAACATCATGTTCGAACCGGAGTCGGGCACACTGCACTTCATCGATCTGCACCGCTCGGCGCAGACCGACTACGCGCAGGATGTCTCGGTGCTGATGGTCTCGCACTTCCGGCGCCCCGTGTTCGATCCGGTGATCCGCGACCGACTCACCGCGGGCATCCACACCGTGCTCGACATGGCGCTGCGGTTCGCCGCAGAAGTGGGCGATCGGACGATCGAGGCCCGCATGGCGCTCGGGCTGGTGCGCTCGTTCTTCACATCGACCCGCTTCGAACTCGACGAGGACTTTGCGCGCGCGATGCTGCTGCGGGCCGTGTACCTGCTGCGCAAGCTCATCGCTCACGCCCCCCGCCCGTGGGAGCTTTTCCGGCTGCCCACGGCCGTCTTCAGCTACCCCTGACCGATCGCTGAAACCATGCATGAGCGCCACGACAGCCCCCGCATCGGCGTCATCGGAGTGTCCGGTGGATGGTCGTCCGAACGGCTTGCCAACGCGTTTGCCGACCGGATTGGCGAGCGCATCCTGATCGATCTCGACGATGTGAGCGTCGACCTGGCGAGCGGCGCAGTGTGCGCCAGCGGCCACCGCCTCGACTGCCTGGACGCGCTGGTCGTCAAGAAGATCGCGCCGGCATACTCACCGGCCAATCTTGATCGGATCGACATCCTGACCCTGTTGCACCAACGCGGCGTGCAGATCTTCTCGCAACCCGCCCGCCTGTCCCGGCTGATCAACCGGCTCTCCTGCACGCTGGAATTGGCCGCCGCCGGCATCCCGATGTCGCCGATCACCGTCACCGAGCGCACGGATGCGGCGGTGGACGCGGTGCGCCGCTACGGCAAGGCCGTGCTCAAACCGCTGTTCACCAGCAAAGCGCGCGGCATGGAAGTGCTGACCGCCGACACGACCGACCTGTGCGAGCGGGTGGCCGGGTTCGCGGCACACAACCCCACAATCTACGTGCAGCAGTTCATCCCGGAACTGCAGCGCGATCTCGGCCTGACCTTCATGGGCGGAGAGTACGTGGCCACCTACGCCCGCGTGAAGACCAGTTCGGCATGGGCCACCGTAACCAACACTGGTGGCAAGTATGCAGCAGTCGAGCCGGCCGACGAGGTGATCGAACTGGCGCGCCGCGCGCAGGACCTGTTCGGGCTGGACTTCACCTGCGTGGACATCGCCGAAACACCCGACGGGCCGAAGGTTTTCGAAGTGTCGGCGTTCGGCGGCTTCCGCGGCCTGCTGGAAGCCAACGACTTTGATGCCGCCAGCGCCTGGGCCGACTATGTCCTGCGCCGGGTGCGGGCAGGAGTGACCACGCCATGAGCGCCCCCGCTCCGCAGACCAACCCGGCCGTGCGCGAGTTGATCGCCGCGCTGACGGCGGCGCACCCGACCGCCGGCACGCTGGACCTGCGCTTCGGCTCGATCGGCGTGCGGGTCGAGTCCAACTCGTCGCTGCTGCTGGACACGCTGCGCGACTACTTCCGCGAGTTCCCGCAAGCCGCGATCGACGCCCCGACCTTCACGATCACTGCGCTGGAGTGCCCCGCGCTGCCGCCCGCCGACGGCATGATGGAGGTGCCGGTGGTCGCCGGGAAGACCCCGAAGGAGCGCTTTGCCGACGGTCCCGACGGGCGGATCATCTTCAAGGTGCGCACCGGGATGACGTTCCTGATCACGCCGGATCAGCACGTGGCAGCCGGACCCTGTCTGGCCAACTACAACCAGGTGGTCAACTTCATCAACAACCGGCACATCGACCATGCGCTGCGCCACGGCTGGCTGCTGGCGCATGCCTCGGGCGTGGCCATCGGCGGCCGCGGGATTGCAATGGCCGGTTTCGCCGGCATGGGCAAGTCCACCCTGGCGATGCACCTGATGGGCCGCGGCACCGACTTCATCTCCAACGACCGCCTGCTGGCGCGACGCAACGACGACGGCCGCGTGACGATCGAGGGGGTCGCCAAGCTGCCGCGAGTGAACCCGGGCACGATCCTGCACAACCCGCGCCTGGAGCATCTGATCGAGCCGGACAAACGTGCGCGCCTGCTGCAGATGCCACGTGCCGGGTTGCGCGCCCTGGAGGACAAGTACGACGTGCCGATTGACACGTGTTTCGGCCGCGGGAAGTTCCGGCTCAGTGCCGCACTCGTGGCCGTGGTGATGCTCGACTGGAGCCCGGTCGAGAGCGCGTTGCGCATCCAGCGGGTCGATTTCATCGAACGCCGTGACCTGCTGGAAGCGTTCATGAAGGCCCCGGGCGTGTTCTCGCGACGCTCGGTCGATGACCTCGGACTGGAGCTCTCGCCGGAGGCATGGGTGGAATGCCTGCGCGACGTGCCGGTCTATGAGTTTGCCGGGCACACCGACTTTGACGGCGCCGCTGCCGCCTGCCTGAAGCTGCTGCAGCCCGCCCCATGACCATCTATCGTCTGTCACGACCGATCCGGATCCCCGACCCGCTGCGCATTGCCCGCTACCAGCGCGCTCCCGAACTGGGGCCGAAGATCCTGTTCTTTTCCGGCGGTACGGCATTGCGAGATGTCTGCGTACGACTGATCGAGTTCACCCACAACACCACGCACCTGATCACGCCGTTCGACTCCGGCGGGTCGTCCGCCTCGCTGCGCAAGGGCTGGAACATGCTGGCGGTCGGCGACATCCGCAACCGCATCATGGCGCTCGCCGATCGCACCGTGCAGGGCAACCCGGAGGTGACGGCACTGTTCGCCTGGCGATTCCCGCGGGACACGCACGACGACGAGGCATTGCATCTGGAACTGGATCGCATGATTCGTGGCCGGCATCAGTTGATCGCCAGCGTGCCCGAGCCCATGCAGCAGATTATCCGCAACCACCTCGGCTACTTTCGCGAGAGCATGCCGGAGGCCTTCGACCTGCGCGGCGCCAGCATCGGTAACCTGATACTGGTCGGCGGGTATGTGAACAACGGACGGCAGATCGACCCCGTGATCTTCCTGTTCTCCAGACTGGTCAAGGCGCGCGGCACGGTGCGCCCGACGGCGCACGTCAATGTGCATCTGGTCGCCGAACTGGAGGATGGCACCCGACTGGTCGGACAGCACACCATCTCTGGCAAGGAGGCGACTCCGATCCGGTCGCCGATCACCCGCCTGTACCTGACCCGGGGCGACGACCGCGAGACAACTGCCCACGCCACCGACAGCATCCAGCAACTGATCCGGGACGCCGAGCTGATCTGCTACCCACCCGGCTCGCTGTTTACCAGTGTGATTGCCAACCTCCTGCCCGCGGGTGTGGCTCAGGCGGTGCGGGGCAACGGGTGTCCTCGCGTGTTCATCCCCAATACCGCCGGAGACCCGGAGCAGTTCGGAATGACGCTGGCAGACAGCGTTGCCCAACTGCTGCGTTACCTTCGCGCCGGCTGCGGAAGCGAGGAGATTCCGGCCCGGGAACTGGTGAACGCGGTGGTGATCGACAGCGTCAACGGAGTGTACGCGGGCAACAGCGTTTCCGGCGAGATCCGGAGAATCGAGGACATGGGTGTCCACGTATTTGACACGGCTCTCGTTACGCCCGGGAGCACGCCGTTGCTTGACCCCGCACGACTTTCACACGCCTTGCTATCGATGATCTGACCAACGCAAGTAGTCTGGACCGCCACCGCAAACGGAGATCGAACCATGAGCAAACACGACCGCCAGGAACTGGAGTTCGAGGCCACCGTGTCGCGTGACGACACAATCGCGTATCTGGAAGAGCTGGTTCGTTCGTTGCGAGCGGGCTCGCTGTACGTGGAGTACAACGGCAAGGGGCTGCGCATGCACCCGGCCGACATGATTGACATCGAGGTGCAAGGTGCCACCCGGGCCGACAAGGAGCGCCTCAACCTGAAGTTCACCTGGCGCCGCGCCCTGATCTCGAAGGCTGGCAACGGCGGGCTGCACATCAGCAAGGACATCCCGGAGGCCGAGGAAGAGCCTCAGGACGTTGCCACCGGGACGCGGACCGACGATTGACGGCCAGCGCAACGACATAGCCGCCGTTGAAGCGGGAATCGCCGGCTTCGATAGCGCCGTTGCGCTCGGCTGGAACACACCAACCGATCCTCGCTCACGGGCTCCTTCACGCTGCGCGGTGGAAGCGCGGGAAGTGGTCGGGTTACAGGCTGTGGACGACGCGTAGCGGCACCTTCGACGCCTTTGTCACCGGCAACTTCACCCACTGGCAGTCCACCACGTGCAGGCCTCGCGCGAGAACACCGACGGCACGAACGACTGACTGCGTCGTCGGCGCGGTCGCTTCATTTCGGCAACCGGAACACCCGGATCTGCCGGTCCTCGCTGCCTACCGCGATCATCGTTCTGTCCGCGGACGTGGCGAACCTTTGCAGCCTCATGTTGGGCAGCAGGTGCCGGACCTTGCCGGTGCGAACGTCGAGCACCGCTGAGCACAGGCCGTCGAACACAACCGACAGCCCGCAGTCGCCGCTGGTTTCCCCGGTGGTCGAGAGGAACGCGCCGATGTCCCCCCTTGCGGCGCGGGTGGTGTTCGCCGTGAGGTCATAGGTGCGCGCGAGGAACGAGCCAAGCCGGATGGTCTCGCGGTGCAGATCGGACGGAGGCGAGAGCAGCGGCGACGTCAGGAGGAAAGACTGTCCGTCCAGGGCCCACGTCACCGTGCCGTTGAGCTGCCGGAACCGATGGCTTGGCTCACCCGTTGCGGTGTCGTACACGCAGACTTCTCCGGTGTTGATCACGCAGCGCGACCCGTCCGGGCTGAATGTGCCACAGCCCGGCAGATACGGGCGCCCCAGGTCGCGCGACCAGACCTCTTTGCCGGTGTCCGTCTCGACCATCAGCGCACGACAGCTGGATTGGTCCGGGGCACTGAACAGCAACGCGCGCGTCCCGTCGGGCGACATCCCGCCGACCCCCACCTTCTTGCCGTCGCCGTTGATGGCGAAGCATTTGTGCGGCGGATCCGCGCTCCAGATCTCGCACCCGCTGGGGGTCACGAACGCGACATGTGAACCGTTGCAGCAGCCCCACAGCGTCACCTGGTTGTGGTAGATGTCGGGGAATGGCGCGCCGTGAATCGCCGTCACTGCACCGGTGTCGACATCGATCCGTTCGATCGACTTGCTGCCCACGTACCACAGGGCGCTTCCAGCCAGCACAGGCTGCGAGCCGAAGAACGTGCGCGCCGGCTGCACCATGCGTTGACACAACTCATCAAACGCCGGCATGTCGTAGATGGCAAACACCCCGTCATCCTCGGCGCTGATCAAGACCTTGCCGTCGGGGCTCAGGTCTGCGCGGCCCGGCACGGTCCACAGCACATGGAAGTCATCGACATCGAGAGCCATCGTGCGCTCGCGGTCGACGGTGTGGCAGATCAACACCTTGCCGCGAACGCAACACGAGTAGCCGGCGTCGGCGCCGGCAGGGAGAGCGACCCGCTTGCAGGTCTTCTTGCGCACATCCACTTCAAGCAGGCGCGACTCCTTGCGCTCGGTGTAGTACGCCGAGAGCACCCGGCCGGAATCAACGAACGCGGTCCACGCCTTGTACATCAGATCGTCGGCGGGGCCGGCCAGCGAGAGAAGTTCCTTGCCGCGCTTGACGTCGACCACCGTGATGCGCGTTTTCGACATCCAGGCGAGCAGCTTTGCATCGGGCGACAGGCCTGGAGTGGATGCGTACTCTGCCGCGAACGTGTAGTCCTTCTTTGCGTTACCGCGAGCGTCGTACTCCCGCACCAGGACGTCGGCCTTCCGTGAAACGGCCACGGCAGGGGCTGACGCGGCGGCGCTCGCGAGCCAGTACAGGTATTCGTCACGGGTGCCCGGGATTTCCGTGACGGCGCCCGTCTCGATCACGCAGCAGCAGGCCTTGGTGACAATCGACCTTGCCCAGTCGCCCTCCGCATACCAGAGCAGCTTGCCGTCGTGCGACAGATGCACATTGCTCAGGTGGCGGCCGCTGACCAGCTTGCGCGCTGCGCCATCGAGCGGCACGTGCCACAGTGTCCACTCGCCGCTGTCGCGGTCGCGCGACTGCGCAATCACCGACTTGCCGTCCGGCAGGAACACCACGTTCTGCGGGTCGCCGCCAGGGACGCAATGCCAGCGTTCGCGCACACGGGCCGATGGATCCGCATTCTGTGCAACCAGCGAGGCATGGCAGGGCATCAGCGACACAGCCAGCACCACCGCCAGCAGATTGAGCGCCGGTCGGCGCAGATGGATCGACATCAGAGGTTCTCCGCACGAGACAGGCGACGAGGAAGACCCATTTTCCTCCTTGTTGCACGCGCCGTCAACGCTTGGTGGAGCAGGCAGTCCAACTCTCGCGGTGCCGTCGCGTCGCGGATCGCGGCGGCGGATGCCTGCCGCGGCCGCGGGCACTCGGGTTGTCGCCCTGGCACAGCAGTCGTACAACGCGCAGCGCAGCGGATCGGCACGATGCTACGGCCGACGCGCATTTCGACATTCGCCACCGCGACCTCATCACCGCCATGAACAAGGCCGACATCCTGATCCGGCTCGGCATCCAACCGGTCAACTCCGGCGTCTCCGTCGGGCCGCGCGCAATCGAACCCACCGGCGACGAGATCGAATCGATCTCGCCGATCGACGGCGGCAGCCTCGCCAGGATCCGCACCGCGTCGGCGCAGGACTACGAGACCGTCATCGAAGCCGCGACGTCAGCGTTCCGCACCTGGCGCAGCGTGCCGGCCCCGCGTCGCGGCGAGATCATCCGCCAGTTCGGCGAGGAGTTGCGCGCGCACAAGGATGCGCTCGGCGCGCTCGTCACCCTCGAGACCGGCAAGATCCTGCCCGAGGGCCTCGGCGAGGTGCAGGAGATGATCGACATCTGCGACTTCGCCGTCGGCCAGAGCCGCATGCTCTACGGCGTGAGCATGCACAGCGAACGGCCCGGCCATCGCATGTACGAGCAGTGGCACCCGCTCGGCCCGGTCGGAATCATCTCGGCGTTCAACTTCCCGGTCGCGGTGTGGGCCTGGAACTCCACGCTGGCCGCGATCTGCGGCGACACCTGCATCTGGAAGCCGTCGCCCTGGGCGCCGCTCTGCGCCGTCGCCACCACGACCATCGCCAACCGCGTGCTCGAGAAGAACGGCCTGGCCGGCATCTTCAACCTGCTGATCGGCGACGTGGATGTCATCGGCGAGCCGTTCCTCAACGACAAGCGCATCCCGCTGTATTCGTTCACGGGTAGCACGCGCGTGGGCAAGCAGGTCGCCGCCAAGGTCGCCAGCCGGTTCGCGCGCGGCATCTATGAGTGCGGCGGCAACAACGCCGTGATCCTCTGCGCCGACGCCGACCAGGATCTCGCGCTGCGCGCTGTGACGTTCGCCGCCGTGGGCACAGCCGGCCAGCGCTGTACGACGTTGCGCCGCTTGTTCATCGAGAAGGGCGCGTTCGGCCCGTTCGTTGATCGCCTGGTGAAGACCTACGACGGCCTTACGCCGCGCATCGGCAACCCGCTGGAACCCGGCACACTGATCGGCCCGCTGATCGGCCAGCACGCGGTCGCCGGCTACCTCGCTGCGCTCGAGACGATCCGCAAGCAGGGCGGCGAGGTGCTCTGCGGCGGCGCTGCACTGCAGGGCGAGAAATACCCCGGCGGCTGCTACGTGTTGCCCACGATTGTGAAGGTGAAGGACCCGCTGGCGATGCCGATCATGTGCGAGGAGGTGTTCGCGCCGATCCTCTACGTGTCGGAGTTCGACACGATCGATCGCGCGATCGAGTGGCAGAACGGCGTGCCGCAGGGCCTCTCCAGCGCGATGTTCACCGGCAGCATGTACTCGGCCGAGCGCTTCCTCTCGCCGGCCGGCTCCGACTGCGGCATCGCGAACATCAACATCGGCACGTCGGGTGCCGAGATCGGTGGCGCGTTCGGTGGCGAGAAGGACACCGGCGGCGGCCGCGAGAGTGGCAGCGACTCGTGGAAGCAGTACATGCGCCGGCAGACGTGCACGATCAACTACACCAAGGACTTGCCGCTCGCGCAGGGCATCCGGTTCGAGTGACCGTAACAGCCGCGATCAGTCGTCCGCGTCGGGCATGCGCTTGCGCACCCAGGCGATCGCCTTCTGGCACTTCGCCAGCTTCTTCTCCATCGCCGCCGTCGGGCCGCTGCGGATGGCTTCGCGCAGCAGGTCGTCGGCACATGAGTAGCACGACAGCGCATTGGCGAGACCGTCGCGCAGGCTGACGCCGGCTTCCTCCAGGCGCGGCTGACTGAGCGTGATCTGCTCCCAGTCCTCGCCGTTGGCCATCCACGCGTCGGCCTGGTGGAGCAGGTCGTCGATGACCTGCGGATCCACCTCCGGCACGGGTGACTGCGGCGGCGGGGGTGATGGTGGTGGCGGCGATCCGGCAACCTGTGCATCCGAACGCCGCGGCGGCGGGCGCAGGGCAGTCGGCGCCGCGGTCTGTGAGCGTCGTGGGGGCGGCGGAGGTGGCGGCGGCAACAACGGCACGCGTTGCGGTGGTGGAGCCGTCTCCGCTGGTGGCGGCGCGTCGTCCACGTCGCGGTCGTCCCGGTACGACGGCATCTCGGTCGAAGACTTGATCGTGAAGTCTTCAACGGTCGGCTCCGGCACATCACCGCCGCGATACACCGGCACAGTCACCAGTCGACTGATGGTGCACGGCCCGTCCTCGCGCAGACGGAACTGCAGGTGCAACTGCTCCACCATGAAGATGTCGCTGTCGTTCACCTCGCGACGGCCGATGCGGCGTGCGCCGAACAGCGTGCCGTTGCTGGTCTCCAGATCGGTGATGAACACACTGCCGTCGTCGCCGACCTCGACGCGCAGATGATGGCGCGACAGGCAGCGCTCTTCGGGCAGCGCGATGTCGCACCCGGGCGCACGGCCGACGACGAGAGTGCCGGGCTCGAGCGCGAACGAGCGCAGGCCGTGCTGTTCGGACCATGCGTGGAGTATCGGCATTCGCGCTTCCGGTGTCAGCGCATACCCGTGCACCGATGATGCATTGAACGTCCGGTCGCACGCGACATCAATCGAAGCGGCCGACGACACGCGGCACGCTGCCGGCGCCGTCTCTCGTCCACACCGAGCGCTTGCCCATCGTCGGGCCGCCCACCACCGCGGCGCCCGCGCGGGCGGCACGACGCAGGGCAATCGCGAACAACTCGGCCGACGACGCGGTCATCCGGTTGACGATCACCCGCAACGGCCCGGCGAACACAGCGGCCGGCGCTCGCTGCGACACACTCACCGCGACCGCTCCGGCGGCCGAATGCAGCGTGGCCAGGCGACGTCCCGGCACGGCGAACGTTGCGGCAGCCTGCAGCGCCGCGATCATGTCACCGCCGGGCGTGTCGCGCAGGTCGAGCTCCACGCGGGCCACGCTGCGCTGCCGCGCCAGGTGCCGCATCACGTCGGTCAGCTCGAGCGGCAGTGATGTCGTCATCAACGGGATGCGCACACGCGCAACCGCAACGCCCCGTCGCGACACGGCCAGCCGGGGCCCGTCGTTGCCCGCCACGGCGGCGCACAGCGAGTCGAGCGATGCATGCTGCGCGGTCGAGCAGGCGTAGAACACGTTGGTCTGGCACGGCGTGTCGTGCACGGCCATCGCGCAGTTCTGTTTGTTGCCGTTGGCCTGCGCCATCTGCGGAATTGCCGGAGCACCCTCGACGAAGACCGTCTGCGCGCCCTGCGTGAACGCCGCCTCGCCCTTGGTGGTGTTGTGCGCCGAGCCGGCCTCGTCGCCGCTGGTCATCGGAATCTTCGACTTCGTGTTCAGTGCGTTGAGCCCGGCGATGAACACCGTCTGCGAGAAGCCGTTGGCCTGCGACAGGCTCGCCATGTTCGGGTATGGCACTGGCACCGTGGACGGCCCGGCCGGCGTGTTGCACACGTCGGGCATTCCCTTGTTCTGACCCTGACCGGCATTGGCGGCGGCAAACATCGGCGGCTCCTGCGTTGGTGTCGGGTCAGGCGGCTGGAGGTTCGAAGCGTTCTGCCGCGAGGCGTGCCTCATCGGTGCCGCGCACGTTGGCGAGGTTCGCGCCGGTGAAGCTCGCGCCAGCGTCGCTCACGTTGTGCATCACGGCGCCCGAGAGGTCGGCCGCGTCGAACACGGCGAGGTCGAGCGTCGCGTGTGAGAGGTCGGCGAAGCGCAGGTCGGCCTTGATGAACCGGCCGTCGCGCAGCGTGGCGGTCGGCGCCACAATCTCGCGGAGTACCGCTTCGTTGGCAGTCACGCGCGAGAGGTCGGCACCTGCGAAGGTGGCGTGGCGCAGCTGCGCCTGCGTGAGGTTCGCGCCAGCCAGCACCGCGTCGCCGAAGTACGCCGCCTCGGCCTGCACCCCGCGCAGCGACGCGCCGGCGAGTTGCGCCCGCACGAGCTTCGCCATGTCGAGCGTGGCGCCGTCGAGCGTGACGCCATCGAGCTGCGCATCGGCGAACTGGCAGCCGGTGAAGTCGCAGCCAGCGAGGTTCATGCCGGTGAGCGTCGATCCGCTGAAATCACAGTACGTCATCACGAGGCCGGCCAGGGCGAGGCCGCGCAGGTCGAGGTTCTGCAGGCCGACACCGGTGAAGGTGGAGTTGACCAGCTGCAGGCCGTCGATCGTCGCGTGATCGAACCCGGCCTGCCGCAGTTCGGTGCGGTCAAACGTCGCATGGCTCAGCGTGGCATGGCCGAACTGCGCCGCCTGCACCGAGCACTGCACGAAGCGGGCCGAGGCGAGGTGCGCGTTGGAGAAGTCGGTCTGTTCGAGCAAGTGGGCCGTGAACACCACGCCGGGAAGCGACGCGCCGACGAACGACGCGCGACGCAGGTCAGCCCCGTCGAAGCTCGCTCCGTCGAGGTCGCAGTCGAGGAACACAGCGCCGCTCGCATCACAGTTAGAGAAGTCGGCGCGACGCAGACGACAGCCCACGAACGTTGCGCCGGCCAGGCGCTTGCCGGCAAACGACGGGCCGTCGGCGAACGTCGCACCATCGAAGCAGCAGCTGGAGAGGTCGTCTGGCAGGCGCGCGCCGTGCAGGTTGCAGTCGGTGAACGTCGCGCCGGTGATCACCGCGCCGGCGAGGTCGGCGTCGCGCATGCTCGACCGGTCGAACGACGTCTGCTGGCAATCGCTGTCGCGCAGGTCGGCGCCGTCCAGCGTCGAGCCGCGCACACCGGCCTGCATCAAGCGGGCGCCGACGAACGACGCGTTGCGCAGCGCGCTCTCGTCGAGCAGAGATTGCGCAAGGTCGGCCCGGTCGAATCGTGCGCCGTCGAGTTCGCTGCTGCAGAGCGAGGCGCGCAGCAGGCGGGCGCGAGTGAAGTTGCCGGCGCCGCTTGCGCGCATCAGCGTGGCCTCGGTCAGGTCCGCACCGGCAAACGTCGCACCGGCCAGCGTGGCCATCGGCAGCGAGGTGCGCACCATCGAGGCGCCATCGAACACCGCATCGGTGAACACGCACTGCGCGAAGGTCGCGCCGTCGAGCATGGCGTGGTCGAGTCGCGCGCCAGTGAACTGGCACTGCGCCACCTGCGCATCGCGGAACGTGGCGTTGGAGAGCGTCGCACGGTCGAAGCGGGTCGAGACCGCCATCGTCTTGTCGGCATTCGCGCCGGCCAGGTTTGCGCCGGTGAGGTCGAGCTGCAGCAACGCGCCGTCCGCCAGCGGCTGACCCGCGCGAACCTGCAAGGCAACGCTGTCGGCCGTGTGCGACTTCATCGGTCGATCTGCTCGTGGATGATGTGGTCGAGCGTGGCGCCCGCGAAGTTGCCGTCGGCAAGCGGCACGCCGAGCAGCACCGTGTCGTACAGGTTGGATTGCGAGAACGCGGCGCCCGTGATGCGGCAGCCGGTCATGTCGGTGCCGAACAGGTTCGCCGACTTCAGCTTCGCGCCGGCCAGTGAGGCGTTGCGCAACGACGCGCGGCGCAGGTCGCACGCGGTGAGGTCGGCGGCGTCGAGCGTCGCGCCGGGCAGCAGCGCATCGGAGAGGTCGGCACGACGCAGCACCGCGCCGGTCAGCGTCGAGCCGATCCAGATCGAGCCCGGCGCATCGAGGCGCGTCATGCTGGCATTGCTGAAGTCGGCCGCTACGGTGCCGCCCCCGGCCACGAGCCCGGCCGCGTGTGCGCCGTTGAACGAGCTGTCGGTGGCGCGCACGTTGCGCAACGACGCGCGGGCGAGTTGCGCCTCGTCGAACTTCGCGGCGGTGAGGTCGGCGTTGTCGAGCAGCACGCGCGGCGCATCCACTTGCTGCGCGCCGACGCGAGCGAGTCGCGCGGCGGTGAGGTCGGCGTCGGCCAGGTTTGCGCCAACGAGCAGCGAATCGTCGAGCACCACAGCATGAGCATTGGCGCGCGCGAGCGTGGCGCGTGAGAACACGGCGCCGGTGGCGGTCGCTTCGGCCAGCGTGGCGGCGGTGAGGTTGGCGCCGGAGAAGTCGCAGCCGTCGAGCGCCGCGCGGAACAGCACGGTGCCGACGAGACTGGCGTTGACGAACCTCACGCCAGCCAACTGCTGACCGCTGAGGTCGGCGCCATCCAGGATGCAGTCGGTGAAATCCTCGTCCTGCAACGGCAACTCGCGCAGATCCATGCCGGCCAGGTTGCGGCCGGGTGTCGCGGCGGGAGCGATGTCGGGCAACTTCTGGCCGGCGTTGGCGAGGTCGGCTCCTGCCGCCTTCGCGGCGTCGGCAACGGACGGGTCGCTGAACGACGCCGTGATCCTGTCGATCTGCGCAGGGTCCACGCCAGCAGCCTTGAGCTGTTCGCCGACCGCCTCGAGCTGCTGTTGCAACTGCGCCAGCGAATCGGACGGCGACGCGCCCGCAGCAACTACCGGCGACCCGGCGGGCATGCTGGCGGCACCTGCGCCAGCGCCGAGGCCCGCGGCGATCAGCGCACCGAACTCGCTGCCGAGCATGCCGCTCTGTTTCGCCCACTCGGTGCCCGCCTGCTTGAGCGTCTCGTCAATGCCCGGGTGGAGTTCCGGCGGCAGGCCCATCTCGTTGAGCGCCTTCGTCGCCGGGCCGTCGGGGCCCTCGCCCGGCACTGTCAGCGGCGCGGGTGGCCGCGCGTCAGGTGCGGCCGGCACCGGCAGTTCGCCCTCCACGACCACCTCGTCCGGCTGGTGCATGAGGTCGCGGTAGTGCGCCTCCGGCAGCGGCTCATCGGCCTGCGGCTCGTCGGCGATCAACACGTGGGTCACGTCGGAGTAGTCGCGCTCGGCGATGTCGGTCAGGCCGCGCCAGACCAGAATCAGGTGGCCCGACCACAGGTTGATGACCAGCGTGTCGAGCGCGAGCGCCACCGCGCGGAAGTTGCCGTCGCGGTCATCCACGAATGCGCGCACCCGGCGCGCCGGCAACGCAGAACGGAAGTCGGGTGCGTCGGGCAGCAGGTTGTGCAGCCACAGCGGCTCGTCGCCCCGCAGGTAGTCGTCGAGCTGCTGCGCGCGCGGCGCCGCGTTGAAGCAACGCCAGTCGGTGTCGTCGGCCATCCACGGCATGCGCGTGCGCCGCCACTGCGTGCCCCAGTTGCGGCCGAGCAGCGCACGGCGCGCGGCCCACTCCGGATTGACCGGGCCCGGAGCTGCGGGCGCGGGCCGATCGCTGCGCGAGCGGATCAGCGCGTCGGGCAACTCCACCGTCGGCAGGTCGCCCGACGGGTCGGTGCCGTGGCCCTTGCCGACCGGATTGGCCGCGTCATCCGGACCGCCGAACGCGTTCTCCCACGTCAGCGGCATCATCGTGAACGGCATCGGTTCGGAGATACGCGACGCGACCACACCTGGCTGCCAGCGGCGCTGGCCGATGACGGCAAACGAGCGGCGCAACCCGCCGACCGCGAACGCGGCGGTGCATGCCGTCAGCGGCCTGCCTCCGGGCGTGTGGCACGCGCCGAGCAGCAGCACGTCGGCGGCCGGCTTGAACGGCGCGAGATCGGTCGGGTAGAGCAGCGCGCCGGTGCGATCGCGATCATCGGGCGCGAAGATGTCGCCGCCAATGCAGCCCGCCTCGTCGATGGACGCCACAGCCGTCTGCGACCGCTCCGGCTCGAGCACAAACACGCCGCGCACGCAGATGGCAAGCTCCACCTGCGGCGGATTGCGCGACGTGGCAATCGGCCCCCACTGGTACGGCGTGAGGTTTACAACGCGCATGAGTGTGGCTCAGAGAAGCGGATCGACCGGCTGCAACTGCGGGCGGCCCACGATCGACGGCGGCGGCGGGGGCGCGAGGCCGACGACGAGCCGCGACGCCGGGCCGGGGTCGCCGAGATAGACCTTGCCGCCGGTGAAGCGATGCTCGGTGGCGGCGCAGGCAAACTTGCCCGTCGCCTGGATTGCCACGTCCGCGTCGCTCGCGATGGTGGTCTTGAGGGTGCTGCCGACGTTGACCTTGTCGCTCATCACCTCGAACTTCTTGCCGGCGATGATCGTGCAGACGCCGTCGTCGCGATTGTCGGTGACGTTGCGCTTGATGTCGGCGGCGGCAGCCGCAGCGGCCGCGGCGGCGGCCTTCTCGTCCTCCACCACCTTGGCCTTGCCCAGCGTCTTCTTCTGCGACACGCCGAAGGTCTCGCCGTACGAGTCGGAGTAGTCGCGCGACCAGGAGGTGCCGTACTTCCACGACCACGACTTGCTGGCGGTGATCGACAGCTCCATGATTGCCTTGAGGGCGAACGAGAAGATGCCGAGCGAGACCGACGCGGAGAGCCCGGTTTCAGAGCCCGAGACTGACACGCCGGTGACCGAGTTGCCGACCTTTATGCCGGTCTGGTCCGCCGAGAACGCAAGGCCGGTGTGCGTGACGCCGGTCTTGAGCGTATTCGCGCCGTAGCTGTGCGCGGAATCGACGATCGAGGCGGACCAGGACGTCTTGCCGACCGAGTAGCTGACCGACTCGTCGGTGTCGGAGAAGCTCTGGCTGAGCTTGCCGATCTTCACCGACTTGGAGTCGCCGATGCCGTAGCTGCCCGAGAAGCCTTCGCTGACCGACACCTGCGTGCCGAACTTGACGCTGTAGCCCGGCCCGCCGGAGCTGAACTTCTCGGCATTCTTGCGGATGCTCTCCACGTCGCCGCTGGTCGGGAAGTTGCCGAGCTTGTCGCTGCACTCGCGGCGCGTGCGATCCACCTGCAGCATCTCCTTGAGCCGCGGAATCGCGTCGACCAGGCTGTCGTGGTTGGCGATCTTGCCCGGCAGCACCTTGGCCATGCGGCCGTGGAACACACGCTGCGCCACCAGCGATTGCTGTTCGGTCTGCGTTGCGTCGCTGCGCGTCGTCTTCGTCAGCGTGCTGTTCTTCAACGCATCGCCTGCCACCTTCACGTAGATGGCGCCCGGTGGCGTATTCGTGTCGACCATCAGGCCGTTCGCGTCGCGATCCTGCACCCCCGCGCCGCCGCTGGTGGTGAGTACGCCGTTGCCGTTCACCTTGAGGTCGGGCGTCTCGACCGGCACCAGACTGCCGTTGGAGTACTTGATCGGATTGTTGTTGCCGTCGAGGTAGCACTCGAAGCTGGAGGCCACGGTCTGGCTGCCGTAGCCGGTGAGCCGGAAGTCCGCGTCGGCGTTGTAGGCCGCTTCGGCGAGCTGGTCGTGCGTTGCGAAGTCCCTGGCGTACTTCGACATCACCACCTCGTCCTTCGACGTCGCGTTGGGTTCGTCGAATCCGGCAAAGAAGCCGGCCTCGGCGCGCAGCTGTGCCAGCTTGATCGCGCCGGAGATGGTGCTGACGCCGGCGCCGCCGGTTCCGTCGTCATCGAGGTCGAGGCCGGCCCCGAACAGCGCGCGTTCGCCCTGCGCGCGATCAAGCACGCGTGACATCAGACCGCGCGCGCTGTCGTCGAGCGACTGGTGGATGTCCGGCCCGAAGAACATGCCGCTCATGCCGACGCGCGGCGACGTAGCCGGTGCGGGTGCACCGGGTCCCGGCGCCCCCGCGGAGCCGTGCTCGACCAGCTGGCGGGCGCTCGCCGTGCTGCTGGCGGAATGATAGCGCGGACCGCCGCCACTGCTGTGTCCCCACTGCCACGTATCGCGCGACTCGGCGTTGGTGTTGCGCACGCCGACCACCTCGTTGCCGGTGGCCATGATCATGCCGTTGACGCCGTCGCGGTCGTGGATCTGGATCGAGCCGGCGCTGTTGCCGAGCGTGATGCCCTTGTGGCCGTCGGTGTCGTTGAAGCGCAGCAGCTGGCCGGAGTAGCTGCGCATCAGGTTGGCCGCGGCATCCGTGCCGGCCGTGACCGCGCGCTTGTCCTGGTTGTGCAGCGTGCCGACGATCACCGGCCGGTCGGGGTTGCCGTCAATGTGCGCGAGCAGCACCTCGGTGCCGTCGCGCAGCGGGAAGTGCATGCCCACACCGTCGCCGGCAAACGGCGTGGCGAAGCGCACGCGGCGCGACACCCGGCGCGGCTTGCGACGCGTGCCCGTGCCGGCCTTCGGCGCCGACGCCTCCTTGCCGCGCAGTCCGGCCGGGGTCGCCGCGTCGTACGGCATGCGCACCAGGTACGCGCCGTGGCGATCGATGTCGGCGTAGCCGCTGGCATTCTCCGACACCACGTGCGCGTGCATCACGCCGCGGATCGCCGGCCACGGCGTGGTGCACGGCGGCACGAAGCGGCGCTCGGCGTCGATCGCCTCGAACTCGTTGTGGTAGCTCGCGCCCATGCTGCGGCCGGTGTCCAGCGAGATTGCCTGCGTCGCCACGTGACGTACGCGGATCACCGCCAGCTCGCGGTTGAAGTCCGGCCGGTAGTGGTCGGCCACGCCGAACTGCGCGCCGGCCTGCATCGAGCGCGCCGTGCTCGAGCCGCGCCAGGTCACCTCGGCCGCCGCGTACGACTGCGCCCGCGCGGTCGCGAGCTGGTCGCCCTCGCTGCGCGTGCGGTAGTGCTCGTTGTAGTGGAAGACGCGGCCCACCGGCACGGCCACACCGGTGGCGTGTTCGACCTCGAGCGGGTCCTTCGGGTTGCGCCAGTTGTAGTCGCGCAGCACCACCGACTCCGGCTGCGGCGCCTGCTCGCGCGACAGCGACTGCAGCACCTCCTCGGTGAACCAGTCGTCGAGGCTGGCGCTGTCGGCAATCTCGGTGCGCGACCCGCCGGTCTCGGCCGGGCGATAGTTCAGGGCGGGCGCGCCGAGCAGCGGCCGCCACGCCGAGCTGTCGTCGGCAAACACCACCTTGTCGCCGTGCGTGCCGTGCTCGACGAACCAGATGATTCCCTCGTGCTCCATCCAGCGCGAGATGAAGTCGTAGAGCGATTCGTTGTACTGCACGACGTGCTCGCGCACCGGATAGTCGTTGGCGAGGCGGAACTCGAAGTCCGGCCCTTCCTCCAGCCCGGCCTCCTGCATGCAGGCCTTGATCAGGCCGCGGATGTCGAGGTCGGTCCACACCTGGCTGCCGCGATACTGCGTGAGCCGCCACATGCGGGGCCGCACGGTGGCGTGATAGATCGTCCACTTCTGCACGCGCTCGGCCTGGCGCAGGCGGGTGACGGTGCCGTGGATGGCGATGGTGCGGTAGCCGCGACTCTCGCTGCCCGCCAGCGTGACGCCCTGCATGATGCTGATCGTCGCGGGGTTCTGCAGCAGTTCCTGTTCGTCGAGTGCGGCGTTGCGCGAGACGAGTTCCAGCTCGTAGCGGAACAGCTGGCTGATGCCCTCGTCCCCGACAAGCTTGCGCACGATCAGCGGATCTTCCGCCTCGATGGTTCGCGTGGAATCGATCTGCCGACCGCTGAGAAAGCGGATCGGGTTGCGCTGGATTCGTGCCATGGTGTGCGCCGGTGGGTGAGGGTGAGCGAACGTAAAGCCGCCCGAACCGCTTTGCAAGCGGGCCTCGATGGATCCGAGGTGGATCGTTCAACGCACAGAATCGCCGGTATCTGTTTGGGATCGCGAGGAGTTGATCCCTGCACCTGCCAAGCGGGGCCGATCCCTGTTGCGCGTTGCGCCCTACTCGTCGTCGTCATCATCATCGTCGTCACGTGACAGGCGGTACCCGCCGCGTTTCCACCGCCGGTAGCGCTTCACCGCAAGGTGATGGAACAGCAACAGCGCGAGCAGCGTGACGATGGTTGCGCCTCCCACGCCCATGCCGTGGTTGCGCAGGAACCCGCGCACGTCGCCGAGCGTGCCCTGGTACCAGTAGAAGGCCAACGGCCAGACCAGCGCGATCGTCGTGAACGGCAACAACACCAGCCGCACCAGACATCCGCGCCGACGAACCTCGTCGCGCTCGCCCATCGGTCGCCTCGCCTCGCCTTGCCTCGTCAGGATGAATGGCATCCGTCGTACCCACGACGCGCTCCGATTGCCACGCGCGAAGTGCGGTGAATCGCTCCCGCGAGACGGTTTCCGCTTGACCCCACAGAACCATGCGATACGATGGAAAATGGAAAAACGGTTTTGTTTTCCTTCGTTCCCGCGCAGGACACGAGCTGAGCAGCGAGCAGTGCCATGAAACGACGCATCCTTGTTGTGTTGATCCTTGCCGGAGTCGCCGGCGGCGTCGCGTTCGGCGTGCTGCGCAAGGCGGCTCCGGGCGACATGCTCGCCATATCGGGCAACGTCGAGGCGACCGACGCGCAGCTGGCGTTCCGCGTGCCCGGCCTGTTGATCGAGCGCCTCGTGGACGAAGGCGACCGCGTGACGGCCGGGCAGGTACTGGCGCGGCTCGACACAACTGACATCGACCATGAGATCGAGGCCCGCGAGGCCGAGGTCGCGGCGGCCAGCGCGCAGGTGCAACTGCTCGAAGCAGGCAACCGCGCGGAGGACATTGCGATCGCGCGTTATCAGGTGGCCCGCGCCCGCACGCGACTCGGCGAACTGGAGGCCGGCTCGCTCCCCGATGAAGTCAGCCGCGCTCAGGCAGCCGTCGACGCGGCGCGACAGACGCTCAACGAATTGCAGGCGGGTCCACGGCCGGAGGAGATTGCGGCGGCCCGTGCGATGGCGCGACGCGCCGAGGCGCAGCTGGCCGACCTGAAGGCAGGCTCGCGGCCCGAGGAGTTGGCGCAGGCGGTGGCCTCGGTGGAGGCTGCGAAGTCACGGCTCGACCAGGCCAAACGCGACATGGTGCGCAACGAACGGCTCGCTGCGACCAATGCCGTACCGTGGCGCGATCAGGAGATGTCGCAAACCAACGTGACGACCGGCGAATCGGCCCTGGCCGAGGCTGAAGCGCGGCTGGCGTTGCTCAAGGCGGGTGCGCGTGCGCAGCAGATCGAGATGGCGCGTGCCGCGGCCGACGAGGCGAACCAGCACCTGCAGTTGCTGCTCGACGGCAACCGCAAGGAAGCGATCGCGCGTGCCACCGCGCAATTGCGCTCGGCCGAGGCCAGCCTGGCGCTGGTCAAGGCGGGGCCGCGCGCCGAGATCATCGCGCAGGCGAAGATCGACCTGCAGGTGGCCGAGTCACAACTGGCGCGGACCGAGGCCGGCGCACGCAGCGAGGAGATCGCGGCGGCGCACGCGCGACTCCGCCAGGCGAATGCGCTGCTCTCTCGCTCGCAGTCGGTGCGCGACTTTGCGCTGCTGCGCGCGCCGAGCGACGGCATCGTGATGGCCAGGCACGCCGAGCCGGGCGAGTTCCTGGCGACGGGCGCGCCGGTGGTGACGATCGCGAACCTGAGCGAGGTGCTGGTGCGCGCGTTCATCGGCGAGCGAGAGATGGGCCGCGTGGGCCTCGGCGCGACGGTGATCATCACGGCCGATGCGTACAGCGGGCGCGAGTTCACGGGCACGATCAGCTTCATTGCGAGCGAGGCCGAGTTCACGCCCAAGACCGTGCAGACCACCGACGAGCGCGTGAACCTCGTCTACCGCATCCGCGTGCGTGTGCCCAATCCGGATGGCGCGCTCAAGCCGGGCATGCCGGTCGATCTGACGATCAAGCCCGGCGCGACGCAGTCGCAGCCCAACTGAGGCCACCGATGAGCACATCCCACTCTGCGAA
Organism: Planctomycetota bacterium; assembly: GCA_050249295.1. Classification (GTDB taxonomy): domain Bacteria; phylum Planctomycetota; class UBA8742; order SKZP01; family SKZP01; genus JBFWQT01. The sequence goes on along the minus strand of JBFWQT010000009.1, from coordinate 15,829 downwards.
CGCACCGACAGACGGGCCGATCATCGACGCGGCCGGGCTGGTCAAGAAGTTCGGCACCACCGTGGCCGTCGATCATCTCGACCTGCAGGTGCACGCTGGCGAGGTGTTCGGGCTGGTTGGCCCGGATGGCGCCGGCAAGACGACGACGATGCGACTGCTTGCTGGCATCTCTCGCGCTGACGCGGGCACGGCGCGAGTCGTCGGTCTCGACGTGCGCACGCAGGCCGCCGCGGTCAGCGATCGCATCGGCTACATGAGCCAGCGCTTCGGCCTGTACGCCGACCTCACCGTTGAAGAGAACATCCGCTTCTACGCCGACATCTACGACGTGCCGCGCAAGCAGTTCGCGTCGCGGCTCGGGCGTGTGCTCGAGTTCAGCCAGCTCGGCACGTTCCTGCGGCGACGCGCGGCCAACCTCTCCGGCGGCATGAAGCAGAAGCTCTCGCTGGCCTGCGCACTGATTCACGAGCCGCAGGTGCTGCTGCTCGACGAGCCGACCAACGGCGTGGATCCGGTGTCGCGTCGCGACTTCTGGCGCATCCTCTATCAGCTGGTACGCGAGGGCGTGACGATCTTCGTCTCGACTGCGTACCTCGACGAGGCCGAGCGTTGCAATCGCGTGGCGCTGATGCACCAGGGCAAGCTGCTGGCTTGCGACACGCCGCCGAAGGTGAAGGCGCTGATCCCCGGGCAGCTGGTGGAAGTCGCGACCGACCGGCCGCGTGAGACCTACACGCTGCTGCGCGCGGCGTGGCCCGATCGCTCGGTCGGCCTGTTCGGCAGCCAGGTGCATGTAGTGCTGCAGGACGCGAGCGTTGCCGGCGACGAGGTCGCGGCACAACTGGCCACGTCAGGCATCCGCATCGAGCACGTGCGCACGATCGTGCCGAGCCTGGAGGACGTCTTTGTGGCCGTATTGGCCGATCCGCAGGCACCGCAGGAGGTCGCATGAGCACTCCTCCGGCTGCACCCACCACCGCACCGGCGGTTCGCGTGCACGGCCTGCAGCGCCGGTTCGGCAATTTCGTCGCCGTCAACAACGTCAGCTTCGAGGTGCGGCCCGGCGAGATCTTCGGCTTCCTCGGACCCAACGGCGCCGGCAAGTCGACCACGATCCGCATGCTCTGCGGCATCCTCGAGCCCACCGGCGGAGAAGGTGTCGTGGCCGGCTTCGACATCCGCCGCGAGACCGAGCGCATCAAGAGTCGCGTCGGTTACATGAGCCAGCGCTTCTCGCTCTACGACGATCTCAACGTCGAGGAGAACATCGACTTCTTCGGCGGCATCTACGGCCTGCACGGCGCGCGACTGACCGAACGGAAGGCCTGGGCACTGCAGATGGCCGACCTCACCGACCGGCGCAAGGTGCGCACGCGCACACTGCCGGGCGGGCTGAAGCAGCGGCTCGCGCTGGGCTGCGCCGTGCTGCACGAGCCGGCGATCGTGTTCCTCGACGAGCCGACGTCCGGCGTGGACCCGCTCAATCGCCGCCGCTTCTGGGACCTGATCTATCGCATGGCGGGCAGCGGCACGACGGTGTTCGTCACCACGCACTACATGGACGAAGCCGAGTACTGCGACCGCGTCGCGCTGATCTATCGCGGCCAGATGATTGCGATGGGCAGCCCGGCCGAGCTGAAGGAACACCACATGCATGAGGCGCTGCTGTCGGTGGCGATGACCGCACCGCAGGATGCGCTCGATCTGCTGGCCGGCGTGGACGGCGTGCGCGAGGTGGCGCTGTTCGGCGACGGCCTGCATGTCGCGCTGGAACCGCACACCGACACCGCCACGATGCCGCAGGCGCTCGACGCTGCGCTGCGGGCAGCGGGGCACGGCGGCACGATCACGATCGAGCCGATCGCGCCCTCGATGGAGGACCTGTTTGTCTCGCTGGTCGAGGGCTTCGATCGTGAGCACGGCGCCGACGTGCGGGAGGTCGACGCATGAAGTGGCGCCGCTTCTTTGCCGTGGCCCGCAAGGAGTTCATCCACGTCCGGCGTGACCCGCGCAGCGTGATCATGGCGATCGCCATTCCGGTGATGCTGTTGCTGCTGTTCGGCTACACGTTGACACTCGACGTCGATCGCGTGCCGCTGGTGGTGTGGGACCAGAGCGACTCGCCGGTCAGCCGCGACCTGGTCAGCCGGTTCGACTTCTCGAAGTACTTCGCGATCATCCGCTTCGCGCACAACGACCACGAGGCGTTCGGCCCGGTGGACGAGCACACCGCACTGGCCGTGCTGGTGATTCCGCGCGACTTCGCGACGGCGATCGAACGCACCGACCAGGTGCCCGTGCAGCTGGTCGTGGACGGCAGCGACCCGCAGACCGCCCAGCTGGCGATCAACTATGCCGAGGCCATCACCGGCAGCTTCTCCCAGCAGCACCGCCTCGCGCGGCTCTCGCACAACGGTCGCAAGCCGCCGTCGCTGCCGGTCGATATGCAGACGCGGTTCTGGTTCAACCCGGAACTGCGCTCGCGCAACGCACTGGTGCCCGGCCTGATCGCGCTGGTGATGGTCATCATCGCGGCGTTCCTCACGTCGCTCACGGTGGCGCGCGAGTGGGAATCCGGCTCGATGGAGCAGCTGATCGCAACGCCGGTGCGCGGCCCCGAACTGATTCTCGGCAAGCTCGTGCCGTACCTGCTGATCGGCATCTTCAACACAGCGCTGGCGGTGGCGATGAGCTACTTCGTGTTCCATGTGCCGTTGCGCGGCAACCTGTTCGTCATCGCGGGCGTGGCGCTGGTCTTCCTTGTCGGCGCGATGTCGCTCGGCATCCTGATCAGCGTGGTCACGAAGTCGCAGCTGCTGGCCAGCCAGGCGGCGTTGATGGGCACGTTCCTGCCGACGTTCATGCTCTCGGGCCTGGTGTTCTCGATCGCGAACATGCCCGCCTGGCTGCAGGCGCTGACCTGGCTCGTGATCGCGCGCTACTTCGTCACGCTGCAACGCGCGATGTACCTGAAGGGAGCCGGCCCGGCCGAGTTCCCGCTCGAGGCGCTGGCGCTGCTGGCCTTCGCGATCCTGCTCTGCACCATGGCCATCGTCCGCTTCCGCAAGCGGCTCGACTGAACGGACCGAACCGGAGTTCGCCATGCAAGACAGCCTGCGGCGCATCATGCGCATGGTCCGCAAGGAGTTCATCCAGGCGTTCCGCGATCCGCGCATGCGCGCGATGATCTTCATCGTGCCGATCATGCAGATGCTGATCATGGCGCCGGCACTGACCACCGACGTGCGCGACATCCGCATGGCCGTGGTCGATCTCGACCGCACCACTGCGAGCCGCGACCTGGTGTCGGGCCTGGAGGGCTCGCACTACTTCCGCGTGGTGGCCCGGCCGGACACGGCGCGCGAGGCGCACGACCTCGTGGACCGCGGCAAGGTGCAGGCGGTGCTCGAGATCCACGCCGGGTTCGCCGACGCACTGGGCAGCAATTCGCAATCGGCCGGCGCGCTGTGCTACCTGGACGGCACCGAGTCCACCACGGCCGCAATCGCCGCCGGCTACGTCAGCCGGGTCGTCCAGCGGTTCAACACGGAGTTGCTCGTCGCACGCGCGCAGGCACAGGGCATCACGCATCTGCCGGCCGAGGTCACGCTGCGCAGCCGGGCGTGGTTCAACGAGGAGCTGCAGAGCTCCGACTTCTACATCCCGGCGCTGGTGATGATGCTGGTGACGGTCGTCACGATGAACCTGACGGCGATGGCCATCGTGCGCGAGCGCGAGCTGGGCACGATCGAGCAGATCCTCGTCACGCCGATCCGTCGCTTCGAGTTCATCCTCGGCAAGACGCTGCCGTTCGCGATGATGGGGTTCGTGGATGCGGTGATCGCCGTGACGGTGGCGATTGTCGGCTTCCACACGCCGTTCCGGGGCAATCCGCTGACGCTCTCGGTGGCGGTGGCGGCCTACATCGTGGCGGCGCTGAGCATCGGCCTGTTCATCTCCACCGTGAGTCGCACGCAGCAGCAGGCGATGCTCTCCACCGTGATGTTCATCCTCCCGGCCGTGCTGCTCTCGGGCTACGTGTTCCCGGTGGCGAACATGCCGGACTGGATCCAGTGGTGCACGCTGGTCAATCCGCTACGCCACATGATGGACATCTTGCGCGCCGTGTTGCTGCGCGGTGTGGGGCTCGATGTGATCTGGCCGCACGTGCTCGCCATTGCCGGCATCGGCGCGGCGGTGCTGACCGCGGCGAGCGTGCGCTTCCGCAAGACGCTGGCATGACGACGAATGACGTGGCCGACGACATGGCACAGCGCAACAACCAGACAGGCGACGCGAGCCCGCCGGACGGCGGCGCCGATCCGGTGTACGAGCGGATCCTGACGCGTGCGCGGCAGATCTTCTTCAGTCGCGGTTTTGCGCGAGTGACGATGGCCGAGCTGGCGCACCAGTTGGGGATCAGCACCAGGACGCTCTACAAGCACTTTGCCAGCAAGGATGACCTGGTCCGCGCCGCGATGCTGTCGAAGGTGTCGGAGATGGAGTGTGCGATCATCGAGGCCACGGCCGACACGTCGCTCAGCGTGCGTGACCGCCTGCGCAAGGCAATCCCTGCAATGGTGCGCGTGATGTCGGCACTCGAGCCGCCGTGGATCGAAGACGTGGCGCGTCACGCGCCCGAACTGTTCGAGCTGGCGAATGTGCGCCGGCTGCAGTGCATCCAGGCGCACCTCGGCCCGTTGTTCGCCGAGGCGGCGCGCCGTGGCGAGACGCGCAGCAATGTGCCGCCGCACCTGTTCATGGAGGTGGTGGCGACGGTGGTGTCCAACCTGCTCACGCCGGCCGGTGTGCGCCGCCTGCAGATGGCTCCGCAGTACATGTTCCAGGCGGTGATGACGATTCTGCTCGACGGGTTGTTCCTCGATCCGCCGCCGGACGGGTAGCCGCGCCGGTCCGGGCCGCGACCAGGTGATGAAGGCCGGGGCAGCATCTGCAGCTGCCACCCCGCCGACACCGGAGCATCGTGACCTTCACCTCATTGGCTGACGATCGGCATCACTCCTTGGTCAGGTTCGTGGCCAGTTCCTTCGATTCCAGATCGTTGCGCTTGCCGGTCTTGCGCGGCTCGCAGATCCCGCCGTTGCCGTACACCAGGCGGCCCTGCAGTTCGTACTCGATCGGCCGGATCGCGCGGATCTGCAACTCGTCGCCCTTCATGTCGTAGACCACCATCATCCACTCATCTTTGGTCCCGGCCTCGGGGATCATGCTCTTGTGGCTGGTCTTCGCGATGACGCAGAGGTACTGGCCGGTACCGTTGTCCTTCGCCAGTGGCACCGCGACGATCTCCGAATCGGCCGCCGAGCTGCCATTGCCGCTCTGCGAACCGGCAAAGGCGGTGTCGAGGTTGGCCCACGGATCGGGCCGCAGTGCGATCACGGTGATGAGCGAACACACGATGCCGGAGAGCATCGCGATCGCCACGACCATCAGACTGTTCTTGTTTGCCATGTGAACTCTCTCTCCTTCTCTCCTTCGGAACGTGGGCACGACGCGGCCATTCCGCGGCGGCCCGATTCGGCGCGCACGGACGAGCGAGGTTGGGGCGCCCGTTGGGGCGCGCCGGATCATCTGCGGGATGAGGCTGGCGGTTTCAAAAGCACCCTTGCTGCCGCGGCGAACGATCACCGAGTCATCGAGCGAGGCCTGCGGCGGCGTACATCGGAGCCGTCGTGCGCGCATCACGGCGTCGCTGTCGGCTCGCCTGCACCGTAGCTGGTCATGCGCGCGTCACGCCACTTTTTCCGTTTGTCGAACGCACGGTTGAATCGCGTTTTTTGTGTAAGAAGTCCGGCGCCAGCGGGTCGGAATGGGCACAACGGCACCGCGACAGTTGAACCGCGCAGCGCAAATGCATGCACCCCGCCGAGGCGGGGTGCACGGGTTCACACTATGCAACCGAACGTCACTCAGTTGTCAGCACCGTTGTCGCCGTTGTTGGCGCGATCGGCCTGCGCGCGCTGGCGGCGCTGACGCTGACGACGCTCCTGCGCGCGATCGGTCGGGCGGTCCGTCTGCCGATCAGTCTGCGGGCGATCACTCGGGCGGCGATCAGTCTGGCGATCGGTCTGCGGACGACGATCAGTCTGGCCATCGGCGCGCGGACGCTGCGGGCGGTCGGTCTGGCCGTCGGCACCCGGACGCTGGGGACGCTGCGGGGCATCACCGGGCTGCGCCTGATTGCCGTTGCCGTCCTGCGCCGCGCGACGACGACGCTCGGCCTGACGACGACGCATTTCCTGCTGCTCTTCTTCGGTCATCGGCCGGCCTTCCACACCCTCGGCACCCTGCGGGCGCTTCGGTAGCCCGGGCATGCCCTGCGGCGCGCCACTGCCTTCAGTGCCGTTGCCGGTTGCACTGCCATTGCCGCCGCCGGTTGCGCTGCCGCCACCACTGGTCGGCCCGGTCGGCTGCGCCTTGCGACCGAACGGTCCGGTGCCTTCGGTCGGCCCGCTCGGCTCGATCTTCCCGGCGTCGCCATCGCTGCCGCTGCCGGCATTCGCCTTCAGCCGCTCGTGCAGCACCTTCATCGCGTCGCGCAGCTCGTCGCGATCCAGCACACCATCTTCGTTCTTGTCGAAGCGGGCAAAGTCGCTGCTCGGCCCGCGCCATTCGTCACGATCAATCTGCCTGTCGTGGTTGCGGTCCATCTTGCGCAGCAGATCGACCAGCTTGCGCATCAGCGGGTCCATCGTCTGCGATTCGTCACCGGTTTCTCCGGACACCGTCGGGCCACTTTCGGTGGGGGCGGTGGCGGGCTGCGCAAACACGGTCGCCTGGAAACACGGAAGCAGCGCGAACGCGGCCGTCGTCACGGCCGTCACATTCCAGATACGGATCATGGGGAACACAAGGGTTGCGAGTTGGGGCTTCAACTCATGCGGGCGCCAACGACGCGCCGCACGTCAATGCAAACACGCGCTGCCCGGGCAGGTGTCGCAGGAAAGCGGTTTTCTCCGGGGCAGCCGGATGGGATACCTGAGCCATTCCAGCCATACGCCGCTCTCCGGCGACGTCGCCGCCGCTGCCGACCATGCTTGATGTCGTCATTCTCGTGATCGCGTTCGTGCTCTCGCTGGTGTCCGCGTTCATCATCTCGGGCATCAAGGGCGCCCAGTTGCTGCTGCCACTCGATCCGCGTCACCCGGTGCCGCCGGTCGGCAAGGCCACGCTGTTCCGCTTCACGCGGCTCGGCGACATCCAGAACGACCACACCGCCTGGAAGGCACGCGGCCTGCTCGCGCTGATCCTGTTCGTGATGTTCGTGCTGCTCGGCAAGGTGCTCGAAACGTGGATCGACCGTTCCGTCGCCGCCGACTGGTCGTTCACGCTCAAGGCGCTCGCGGTGGTCGTCAGCGTCTGGCTGTTCGTCGTCGGCCGGCTGATCAACGCGTTTGTCGTGGCGATCATGACCGTCGTGCCGATCCTGATCGCCGAGTTTGTCACCGGCGGCGTGAACGTGCCCGGCGCGACCATGTGGATGGGCCTGTGCGGCGGCCTCGTGCACCTCTATGCCGGCATCTACCTCTCGCTCAACTGGCGTAGTCTGGTGTATCGCACGCGCCTCGAGCTGCGCCACAACCAGACGGTGAGCGGCGAGGAACTCGGCACGCTCGGCCGCATCTCGCTGACCCTGTATCTCTGGACGCTGCGCGGCCTGCCGTTCGTGATCCTCTACCAGGCGGTGGTCTACTGGGCGCCGCAGTGGGAGTTGATGCGCCTCGTCGGCTACGACAACCTGCCGCAGCCACTGGTGATCGCCGTGGGGTCGTTGTCGCTCGGCATGGCGATGAACATCGCGTTGTTCATCGTGCCGGTGTTCCGCGAACTGATGGAGAAAACCAACCTGCAGGCCGCGGCCGACTTCAGCAAGGCGGTGCTCAAGCGCCACGCCATGCAGTCCGAGCGCGCGGAGATCAAGGAGGATGACGACCCCGTCAAGGATTTCGTCGGCAAGGAAGGCCAGTGGCTGACGTTCCAGTCCGACCAGTTGACGCCGTTCGTGCTGGTCGTGTCGGCGCTGATTGTGAACTCGGTCGGCCAGACGCTGGCCAAGGGACTGGCGGCAGGGCTCGTCCCGGCCGAGGCGACACACGAGGGCGGCATCTCCGTGGCGCACGTCGCGGCCGTGATGTCGGCGATGTCGTTCTGGATCAACGCGATGTTCCTGCTCGGCACCGCATCGATGCTCGAAACCGAATCGAAGAAACAGAAGAACGAGGAAGCCGAGAAGTTCACGCGGCGGATGCGTCGCGCCATGGACGACGACGGCGGCGAGTTCGATCCGACCGACGAGAGCGTGGATGCGGCCCGCGTGAATGCGCTGGTGGCGTGGGAGGCGGCGCGCAATCCGGAGCTGACCGTGACCTGCGCCGACATCGGCGGCGATCCGCGCGTGCTGATCGTCGAACCCGGGACGGTACCGACCCCCGGGGCAACCACCCCGGCCGAATGACCATCCTCGCGCGTCGGGCTTGCGCGCGGGGTTTCTGTTACCCTCGCGCAGCCGCTTCGCGCGCCGTCGCATGAGCACATCGGACCACGCCAGCACGCCGGGTGAACGCCCGCACGCCGCGCCCGTCAGCGTGCGGCTGCTGGCCGCCGACTACGCGCCCGAAACCGCGCGTCGCGACGCGGCCGTGCTGGCCGGTCTGGAGCCGCCGCGGCTCGTCACCAGCACAACCCTGCCGGTGATCGGTGCGACCACGCGCCCCGACGGCCGTGCAACGGCGTCGCTGCAGAAGGCCGACGTCTACGACTACCTGCGGCTGCGGCTCGCCTTCCAGGACGACACCTACGACGCCAGCCAGACCAACGAGTTCTGGTACGGACTCAACGAAGCCGCCAACTTCACCGCGCTCGACGACTTCGGCGTGCAGGACGAGCCCGACATGTTCGAGGGGCTCGCGGCCGCGCAGGACCGCTCGCTGGAACGGCCGCGCAAGATCGACGGCGTGCGCGAGTACCACGTGCACAACCCCGGCGAGCCCGAGCACTGGATCCTCAAGCACCCCGAGCGGCAGCAGCTGATGCGGCTCTCGCCGGAGGCGTGGTTCCTGTGGCAGCGCTTCGACGGCGTGAACACAGTACGCGACCTGATCTTCGAGTACCTCACGACACAGGGCGCCGTGGCGCCCGAAACCGTGCTGAGCATCATCGACCAGGCGCGCGAGCGCGGGTTCATCCACCCGCCGGGCCCCGACGCCTACAAGGAAGTGCAGCAGCACTACGCCGGCGCACGGCTGCGGTTTGCGCAGAAGCTGCGCGCGTTCTTCTCCACCAAGTGGACGATCCCGTACTTCGACGAGTTCGTCACGCGCTGCGTGAAGTGGGGCGGCTGGCTGCTGTTCAACCCGGTTGCGTTCGTCCTGTGCATCCCGCTGATCGGCTACGGCCTGGGCGCGTGGATCCACAAGATGGGCGACCCGGACTTCGAGTTGTTGCGCACCAACGATTCGCTGCTGCTCGGTCTGCTCACCTACGTGATCATCAAGATCATCATCGGCGTGCTGCACGAGTTCGGGCAGGCCTGCTACCTGAAAGCGCTGGGCCGGGAGGTCCCGGAGGCCGGCATCATCTGGTACTACGGCATCCCCTACGTGGTGCACAACTCCAACGACATCTGGCTCGAGCGACGCTCGCGCCGGCTGCTGCATTCGGCCGTCGGTCCCGGCATCGAGCTGGTGATCGGCGCGCTGGCGTTTGCCTTCACCGCGTGGGGCGTGGAGCAGGGCTGGGGCAAGGACATCCTCGTCATGAACATCGCGTTCAAGGTGGGCATGCTGGCCTGCTTCGGCGCGCTGTTCAAACTCAACCCGCTGATCGAGCTCAACGGCTACTTCATGCTCGTCGACATCGTCCGCATTCCGCGGCTGATGCGGCTGTCGTTCTACTTCTGGACCTACGACATCTGGGGCAAGCTGCTGAAGCGCGAGACCTTCACGAAGATGGAGCGCACGTACATCCTGTTCGGCGTGCTCTGCATCATCTGGATGGTCATCTTCTACTACCTCGTCGTCGTCATCGTCGCCGACAAGCACCTGCCCAAGCTGCTCTACGAGCTGAAGGCAGCCGACGCCGGCGGTCTGCTGGCGTACCTCGGCGTGACGCTCTTGCTGCTCGCGCCCGGCGTGCTCTCCGCCTGGAGCTACGTGATCGTCTGGTGGCACGTCTTCTACGACGGCACCGTGCGCTTCTTCCGCTACACGTCGCAGCACATCGTCAGCTACACGCTGGCAGCCATCGCCTTTGCCACGCCGTTCCTGTTGCAGCTGATTCCGGCGGTGCCGGTGCAGAACAGCGTCGACGACTCGATCTACCGCTTCGTCGCGCGACTGCTCGGCGTGATCGGCATGGCTGGTGCCATCACCGTGTGGCTTGTGCTGTTCTTCCGCAAGATGTGGATCGACCGCCGCACGGGCCGGTTCCTCACCTGGGTCGGCTTCGCGGCAATCTGCTTCGGCATCCCGCAGGGCATGTACCTGTGGGCCATCACCGGCAGCGGCAATCCGCGCCTCTGGTACGACATCGGCTCGACGTTCGACATGCTCGGCGCGCTCTGCCTCGTGCCCGCCACCCTGCGCCTCGTCGGCCTGCTGCGCACCTACCGCTTCGGCCGCTGGACCAGCCGGCTGTTCGGCATGCGCGAGGCGTTCGCGCTGCTCTTCACGTGGTTCCTGTTCTTCTCGCTCGGCTCGGCTGCGCTCGCCTGGGCGCAGGCCAACATCGTCAAGGAGCGGCCGTACTGGGCGGTCGCCGAGATCAACGCCGACACCATCCGCAAGGCGGTCAAGGCGGCCATCGAGGGCGATGCCACGCACGACGACACCATGCTGCGCAGTGGCACGCTGCCCGACCTCGCGCCGTGGATCGGCCTCGACCCGTGGGCGTTCGCCAACTCGTCGTTTGCCGCCGAGGACTATCGCGTGATCGTCGACGACCGCTCCGACCCGCGCCGCGGCTGGCGTGTGCACCTCGAGAGTAGCAGGGGCGGCCCGACCGCGCGACTCGACGTCTACGCTGACGGCAGCATGCACCTGACGCCCGGCGTGGAGCCGTGGATGATCTGGAAGGCCGGCATGTGGTCGATCGCAATCGGTCTGATGATCTATGCGCTCATCGTGCTGTGGATCCACACCCTGACGATGCTGTTCTCCAGCTCGTTCCTGCCGTGGGCCGGGTTCGCCTGCTCGCTGTCGCTGATCGGCCTCTCGATATTGTTGCACGCGTTCGAACTGGCATCCGGCGAACGGCTCGACCTCTACCTCGTCCGGCAGCACTACGCGATCAACGCCGGCGCCGGTCTGATCCTCGCGTGCACGATGTTGATGATCGTGGTCTTCCGCTACCAGGTGCAGTTCCGCATCTACGGCGACGACGCGCGCACACCGCTGGGCGAAGCCGAGCAGCTGCGTCAGGTGGTCAGCAAACTGGTCTGGTCGATCCTGCGCAACGTGGAGACGTGGTTCGGCAAGCAGCGGCAGTTTGCGTTGCGCCGCGCGTTCGAGGCGCGCTGCGGCGACGGCGTGACGATCGACGCCGGCGAGCTGACCGACCCGCTGACGAAGGACAGCGAAGACGTCGTCGAAGTCGGCCGGCGGCTGCGCACGCTGTTCAACCGCATCACCAACGCGTTCATCGACGAATTCGGATCCCAACTCTACCAACGCGCACTCGTGAACCTGCACGACGCGCTGTTCTGGCGCGAGCGCGAACTGGCGCACACGCACATCTTTGCCGGCGCCTGGTGGGGCGTGCGCCTGCGCCACTACGACGATGCCGCGCTCACGCCGGCGAAGAAGCGCGAGATCTTCCAGCGCATTCCGCTGTTCACCGGCTTCTCCGAAGAGGAAATGGTCGCGCTCATGGCGCGCTTCCGCGAGGAAGCGTTCGGCGCGAACGAAGTCGTCTTCCGCCCCGGCGAGGAATCCGACCGGCTCTACATCGTGCTCAGCGGCCGCGTCAGCATCGAGCAGGAGCTCGACGAGCGCGCGGCCGCGCAGTCGCACCGGCCGATTGCCGAGTTGCGTCGCGGCGACTGGTTCGGCGAGATCTCGCTGATCAAGGAGGCCACACGCGCCGCCACCGTGATCTGCCTCGAGCCGACGACCATGCTCTCGCTGGACCGCAACACGTACCTCGCGCTGGCCGACCGCTACCACGCAATCGGCCGCAAGATCGAGGAAGCGTTCGACTTCCTGATGCTGATCGACGACATGCCGGTGTTCCGCGAACTCACCGCGCAGCGCATCCGCGAGCTGGCCACCAGCATGCGCCTGCGGCTGGTCGAGCCGGGCGAGCGCGTGGTGCGCGAAGGCGAGCCGGGCCGCTGCTTCTACATCGTGCGTCAGGGGCGGTTCAACGTGATCGAACACCTCGGCGACCCCGACGAACGCCACCTCGACACGCTGATCCGCGGCGACTACTTCGGCGAACTCGCGCTGCTCGAAGACATGCCGCGCAGTGCGTCGGTGGTGGCGCTCGAGCCGGGCGAACTGCTCGAACTCGACCGCGACGACTTTGAGCGCCTGCTCGGCAAGTACGTCGCGATGACTTCACGCTCGGCCCGCCAGGCCAACCGCCGGCACTTCGAGTCGCGCGTGCGCAAGCAGATGGCGACGCGCAAGCGCCACCAGACCACGGCCGCGCACACCGGCGGCGACACCGATCCGCACGGCCTCCACGGGGACGACCGTGGCACCACCGTGGTGCGCGCGCGGCATCGCCTGGTCGATCGCACCACCCGGCGCGTCCCCCGGCGCAGCCGCAGTGGCCGGATCACGGCGGTGGGCGCCGACGGACCGTTCCCGAGCCCCGGTAGCAGCGACGACCACATTCCCCCGCCGGCCATGCCGGAAATGCCGGATTGAACCGCATGGAACCTGCGACGCGCCGCCTGAGCCTTGCGTTACTCGGTCTCGCTGCCGTCATCGTTGCTGGCGTCGCCGGCTGCGGCAACGAGGCCCCGCCCACACCGCCGGTGCTCAATTCGACGGGCAAGGACGCCGGCATCGTCCGCGGCGGCACCGCCAGCGACGCGTTGTTCATCGCGGGGCTGAACACGCTCACCGTCAGCAGCAGCGCGTTCGCTGCGAACGGCGAGATTCCGTCGGCCCACACCCGCTACGGCGACGACCGGTCGCCGCCGCTCGCGTGGTCCGGCGCGCCCGCGGGCACGAAGTCGTTCGCGATCATCGTGGATGACCCCGACGCGCCGCGCGTGTGGGTGCACTGGATCGCCTGGAACATTCCCGCCGGCACCACGAACCTCGCCGCCGGCGTTGCTGCCGATGACCCGACGCTGCGCCAGGGCGCCAACGACTACGGCGGCGCGGGCGGCCTCGGCTACGGCGGCCCGCAACCACCCTCCGGCACGCACCACTACCGCTTCCACCTCGTCGCGCTGTCGTCCATGCTCGACCTGTCGGCCGGCGCGAACGAATCGGCCCTGTTGGGCGCCATGCGCGGCAAGGTGCTGGCCTGGGGCATGCTCGTCGGCACCTGCCGCGCACCGTAGCGTGCGTGCGATCCCGCCCGGGCCGCGCGCGGCCCGCGCCCGTACTATCCCTGCTGCGATCGCGTTCCAGCCCGGATCCTGCAAGGAATCTGCTGCCATGTTCGTGAAGGTAGACAACCAGGTGAACTTCGTCCTCGTCGAGCAAGAGGTGCTGAAGTTCCGGGAGGAAACCGACGCGTTCAACCGGCTGCGTGACATCAACAAGGGCAACGAGCCCTGGTCGTTCCTTGCAACGATGGCCACCCGGCCGGACGGCGCACATCCGGCCGGACGATACCGGAGCCCCCGTTCTGTCGTATAGACTGGCTGGTCCACCGGCTCGCACACACACATCACACACAGGCGGCGCCGAGCGCCGTTACCGACGGAGCGCACATGTCCGGCCGTATTTCCAACACGTTCGACCTGATGGGCACCAGTTGGAGCGTTCTCAAGCAGGACAAGGAACTGCTGATCTTCCCGTTCCTGTCCGCGTTGGCCTGCATCGCCGTGATGGTGTCGTTCGCCCTGCCGCTGGCCAACAGCAACTTCTACGACGACCTGAGGAACGGCACCGGCAACCAGGCGGTTTACTACGCGATCATCTTCGGCTTCTATTTCGCCACCTACTTCATCGCCACGTTTTTCAACTGCGCGATCCTCGGCTGCTGCGTCAAGCGCATGCGCGGTGGCGACCCCACCGTCGCCGACGGCTTCCGCATTGCGGGCAGCCGGCTGCCGCAGATCCTCGGCTGGGCGCTGTTCGCGGCCAGCGTGGGGCTGCTGCTGCGGATCATCGCCGACTCCAACAAGCAGATCGGCTCGATCGTCTCCAGCATCCTCGGCATGGCCTGGTCGGTGCTGACCTTCCTCGTGGTGCCGGTGCTGGTGATGGAAGGCCTCGGCCCGATCGACGCGTTCAAGCGCTCCAGCAAGCTGCTGAGTCAAACGTGGGGCGACCAGCTGATCGGCAACTTCGCGTTCGCCCTGCTGCAGTTCCTGTTCATCATCCCCGGCATCATTGTGGCCATGTTCGGCGTCGTGCAGGACGCGCCGGCGATGCGCTGGATCGTGGTTGGCATCGGCGTGCTGTGGGTGGTGCTGGTGGTGCTGGCGTTCTCCGCGCTCGAAATGATCTTCCGCGCCGCGGTGTACATGTACGCCGCCGGTGAAGGCGATCGCACGGCGTTCGCCAAGCCGGTACTCGCGGCCGCAATGCGTCGCAACAGCTGATCGGCGCGGTCGATGCGGTCTGCACCGTGTGCGCATAGATGAGAGCCGCGACCGGAAGAGCCTTCCGGGAATTGCACGTAAAGGCGAGCCGGGGACTTCCGTCCCCGGCTCGCCCCGGAATCGCAGCCCGACGCGAAGCGCGGCGGAGCGAGGGACGATTGCGCGCGTCGGGTGGCGACTCATGGGTCATTGGGTTCGTTCGGCAGATTCACGGGTCATTGGGTTCGCTCCGCAGTCCAGGCGAGTGGACCGGGACCGGGGCACCCTTGGGCCAGCCCGACGCGAAGCGCAGCGGAGCGAGGGACGATTGCGGCGAGTCGAGTGGGGACTCATGGGACTCACGGGTCATTGGGTTCGTTCGGCAGATTCACGGGTCATTGGGTTCGCTCCGCAGTCCAAGCGAGTGGACCGGGACCGGGGAACCCTCGGGCCAGCCTGACGCGAAGCGCAGCGGAGCGAGGGACGATTGCGGCGCGTCGAGTGGCGACTCATGGGACTCACGGGTCATTGGGTTCGCTCCGCAGATTCGTGGTCTCTCGCGGCGGTCGCGACCGGTCAGGTCCGCATTGGGTTGCCACTCATCGGTTGACGCCGTCTCATAACAGACATCAAACCTTTACTGCATAATACGTTGCATCCAAATCGCGTTCGTTCGGTCGTCTCCGCCAAGGGCGGCGCCAATTTGTAAAGTTTATTAGATTGTCACGTCTTTTTCTCCTTCCATTGCCCTCTCCACAGCCATGCAACGTGAACGTTGAATGAAATGGCGAGAAGCCTCGTAGCGGCACCGTGAACCCCTCTACGCGATGCTTCCACCCCATCTCGGCCCCCGCAAACGGCACGCAGCACGGCCGTCCGAAATCCATGCGCGATCTCACGGTCCCCGACCCGGTCGGCGCACCGCGCAATGGCACACTCTACACATAATACGACATCCGCGGCCGAAGTCAAGTTAAAAACTTCGCTTTAATAAAATCTTGTTCGTACCGACGCCGCCATGACAACAACCTCCATCGGTGCCACATGAAAGCAAGAACAGTACTTGTTGCGCGATTGCACCACTGACCGTTGATCGGTGAT
>JBFWQT010000008.1:0-40152 GCA_050249295.1 Planctomycetota bacterium | reverse complement strand
CCAGCAGTCGCCCCGCAGGGATGCCGCACCGGCCGGGTGCGGAGTCTGCCAGCCCTCTGGCCGCTTGCTGCGCGCGCGGCTCTGATTCTCACGCCCCGACGCAACACCACATGCCACCGATGCCGCAACACCGCGGGCCGCACGCCGCACCCTTCCGTGCCATCCGCTCGGTCGTCCTCGCCGCACTCGCACTGTGCAGCATGCTCGCGGTCGGTTGCAGCAACGTCGGCCAGCCCGACGCCGAGTTGCTCCCGGCCGACACCGTGCGCGCGGAGACGCCGGCCGTCGCGCAGCGCATCGGCGTGCTGCCGCTGGTCATCGACGACGACTTCACGGCCTGGATGGAGCGCACCAACAAGGGCGCCGAGCCGCAGCGCGTGTTCCTGCCCGACGACCAGATGCGGCGTGAAGTGATCGAGAAGGTCGTCGACGCGCTGGACAAGACCGGCGCGTGCGAGAAGGTCATCTATCGCCCCGGCGCCGAAGGCCGCGACATGGCCGTGGTGCTGCGCGACGCGTGGAACGACGGCCTCGACATCGTCATCCGCCCCGTGCTGCGCAAGCGCGACTGCATGCACATCGGCTCCACCGGCATCCACGTGCCGGGCATCCTGATGTGGTTCCTCGTGTTCCCGGTCAGCACGTGGTGGCTGGCCGACGAGAAGTTCGCCAGCCAGACCGTCTTCGGCCTGGAGTTCTGGCGCACCTCGGCCGGGCCCGAAGCCGGCCCCGTGGCCACCGCCGACGTCACCGGCCGCATCGAGCGCGACCTCGACGACTTCGACCAGGGATTCAACCTCTTCAACATTTTCATCACGCCGGGCGGCATGTCCGACGGCGCATGGAACGACGTCGGCAAGAAGCTGCTGCCACTGAGCATGCAGGCCGCGCAGCGCGAATGGATTGCGCGCACGCGCGAGGCCGAGCGCGAGGACAGCGTGGCGAAGCTGCTCGACAGCAAGTCGGCGCAGCTGCACAAGATGCTCGCGGTGATGTGTGGCGTCACGCCGCCCGGCCAGCGCGAACCGCGCTTCGCCGCGCAGGACGTGCAGTCGCTGCGCCGCGCGCTCCAGCGCAACGGCAAGCCGCTGGTTCCGCAGCGCGCCATGCGCACGATCGACGGCGCGCGCGCGTCGCGCGAGGAGTTCCTCGCTGCGCTCAAGGAGATCGGCGGCGACCATGCGCGACAGGGTGACCGCCTGGTCCTGTTCCTCTCGATGTCCGGCGTGGTCGACGGCAACGGCAAGTCGTGGCTGATGATGGCCGACTCGCGGCGCGCCGACCTGGCGACGACTGCGCTGTCGCTGGCCGACCTGGCGGCCGAACTCGGCAAGTTGCCCGCTACTGTCGCCGTGATTGCGACCGTCGCCTGGGACAGCGTCGGGTCGCCGGTGAAGGACCCGTGGACCGAGCTGACCGACGCCGGAATCCTCGTCTGGTCGGCCACCGCGCCGGATTCGGTCGACCCACCGCTGGAGCTCGAGCAGTTGCCCGGCAGCATGTTCATCGACGAGGTCGGCGCCGCGTTCCGTCGCGAGCGCGAGCTGGACGCGGATGGCGACGGCTGGCTGTCGTTCCGCGAGCTGGCCAACGCCGTGGCGGCGCCGGTGCAGGAGATGTCGCGCATGGAAGGCCTCGACCAGACGCCTACCCTGCTCGGCCCCGAGGCGCTGCAGACCGCGCCGTTCTTCCCGCTGGCCAGCGAGGATGACGAGCCCGTGGCGCCGGGCGGCGATGGCACCGGAGACGGCACGCCATCCGACGCCGGCACGCCGACCGACGGCTGACCGCGCGCGGTGCAATGCACTCCGCACGAGAGGCACAAATCGAGCGGGCGAGCAGGGGCGCGTGGCCCCGGCTCGCCCGGACGAGTTTCATCTGGCGCAGATTCAGCCGGCGACGAGCGCGTTGAGCTTCAGCTGCATGCGCGACTTGCGGCGCGATGCCTGGTTGTCGTGGATCAGCCGGTGCTTGCTGGCGCGATCGAGCAACTGCGTCGCCGCAATGAATTCCTTCTGCGCGACGGCCTTGTCCTTCGCCTCGAGCGCCTTCTGGAACTTCTTCAGCTGGGTGCGCAGCCGCGTCTTCTCGGCCTTGTTCAGGGCGCGGTGCTTCTCGTTCTGCCGGATGCGCTTCTTTGCAGAGGCGGAATTCGCCATGAGTCGTGTCCTGTCCTGTCCGGATCGCTGATCGGCGCGCGGGCGGCCCGTGCGCAGCCTGGAATGGGTCGAGCAGATTCCGGCCCGGATGGGCGGAGCCCGCACAAGATGGATAGATGTAGGTCGCCATGGTCCGCAGGTCAAGCGGCAGTTCCGCTCCGCCCGCAGCGGGATTCCAACCGCAACCCGACGGGCGCATTTGGTTGAATGCGCGGCCGACGTCCAGCCCGGGACACCGATGCACCGAGCCCCTTCCATCGTCTGGTTCCGCGACGACCTGCGCCTGGCCGACAACCCGGCTCTGGTGGCGGCTGCCGCGGCCGGGCCGGTGCTGGCCCTGTTCGTCCTCGAGGAGCCGACCGCCGAACGGCCCGTCGGAGCGGCGGCTCGCTGGTGGCTGCACCAGTCACTGCATGCGCTCGGCCGTTCGCTGGCCCGGCGAAAGGTGCAACTCGTGCTGCGGCGCGGCGACCCGTGCCGGATCGTGCCGCAACTCGCGAGCGAACTGGGCGCGGCCTGCGTGTACTGGAATCGCCGCTACCTGCCGGAACAGACCGCGGGCGACGCGATAATCAAGGAGCAACTGGTGGCCGACGGCCGCGAGGCGCGCAGCTTCAACGGGTCGCTGCTGCACGAACCGTGGGAACTGCGCACCAGCAGCGGCGACTACTACAAGGTGTTCACGCCGTACTGGAACGCCTGCCTCAAGCGCGCGGCCACTGCCGCCATACCGGCCCCACTGGCTGTTCCGAGGCTGTCGGCATTCGCGCAGGACGTGGCCAGTGACGACCTCGACGCGTGGTCGCTGACGCCGCACGCACCCGATTGGGCAGCTGCCTTCGCCGACACCTGGACGCCCGGCGAGGACGGCGCGATGCAGGCCTTCGAGCGGTTCATCATGCAGCAACGCGTGGACACCTACGAGGCCGATCGCGACCGCCCCGGCGTGGAGGGCACATCGCGTCTCTCGCCGCACCTGCGTTCCGGCGAGATCAGTCCGCGCCAGCTGTGGGCGGCCATCCACGAGCACCCGGCGCGCGACGGCGCGGCGAAGTTCCTCGCCGAGGTCGGCTGGCGCGAGTTCTGCTACCACCTGCTGTTCCACGTGAACGACCTGACGACGACGAACTTCCGCGCTGACTTCGCGCGCATGCCGTGGCTGTACGACCGCGCCGTGCTTCGCGCCTGGCAACGCGGCCGCACCGGTTACCCGTTGGTGGACGCCGGCATGCGCCAGCTCTGGCAGACCGGCTGGATGCACAACCGCGTGCGCATGGTCGTCGCGTCGTTTCTCACCAAGCATCTGCTGCACGACTGGCGCCACGGCGAGGCCTGGTTCTGGGACACGCTGGTCGACGCCGACCGCGCGAACAACGTGTGCGGCTGGCAGTGGGTGGCCGGTTGCGGGGCCGACGCCGCGCCGTACTTCCGCGTGTTCAACCCGACCGCGCAGAGCACGAGGTTCGATCCGCAGGGCGTGTACCTGCGCCGCTGGTTGCCGGAGCTGGCTGCATTGCCAGACCGCTGGATCCACGAGCCGTCGTCGGCGCCGGCCGGTGTGTTGCGCGAGGCCGGCGTGGTGCCGGGCACGACCTACCCGCGGCCGATTGTCGAACACGGCGCGGCGCGACAGCGTGCGTTGGATGCGTGGGCGACGATCCGCGGCTGACGGCGTGGCGTGAGCACCGATTGGAGCAAGAGCCGCGAGCACAAGCGCCTGTTCCGGGCGAGCCGGGGGCTTACACCCCCGGCTCGCCCGGAAAGGGCATTCCCGGACAGGCTTGCTTGCGCTCGCGGCTCTTTGTTGTTGCACGCATCGCCGCAACAACGCGCCGGGCATCGTCGTGATCACTTCTTCTTCTTCTTCGTCTTCTTCTTCGCCGCCGGCTCGCGCAACTCCACGCGAATCACCAGCCGCAGGCCGCTCCACGTGTCGTCGATCGCGCACACCTTGTTGTCCACCAGCCCGGTCGGCAGTGCGATCTCGCGCACCACGTCCTCGGTCATGTCGGTCGCCACGCCGGATGCCTTCTTCTGCCATGCCACCCAGTACCCGGCGGCCGGGGCCATGCGCTTGCGCACCGCGTCGAGCTTGCTCGCCAGGTCGGCGCTGCGCGTCACGAACTGCACGATCACATCCAGCGGCAGCTTGCCGGCCAGACCACGCTGCAGCGTCACGTCATCCGGCAACTCGCCCAGCGTGTCCTCGAGAAACCCCTCCGGAGCGGCCAGCAGCGCCACGCGGTGGCCCGGCTTGATGCCCAGCTTCTTCGGCAACGGGGTCGCAGAGTATCCGGCCATGTCGTCGTTCAGCGCAGGCGAATGCGCGCGGCAAGGTGGAAGCCGAAGTCCGGCGTGTTCGCATCGTGGATCGAGTTCTCGATCACGCCGAACTCCAGCACGAGGTTGTCCGTGCGGCCCGGCGCCCACTTGAAGCCGCCGAGGAACTCGTGCGTCGCCAGGTCGAGCGGCTCGTTGTTGCCCGGCAGCGCGACGCCGTCGTGCCGCAGGAAGTGGAACACGAACGACACGTTCACGCCGATGCGCCACTCGAAGCCGATCAGGAACACCGTCTGGAATTCGCGCGTCGGGATGCCGAGCGCCTCGTCGTCGCCGGGCGACATGATGAAGCCGAGCACCACGAACAGCTGAAGCGGATCGGCGATCGGCAGTTGCAGGCCGACATCGACGAGGAAGTCCCAGCCGCCGGTGGCGAGGCCGATGTTCATGTTGCGATCGCCGAACGGCAGCTTGATGTGTGCGCCCACGGTGAGGCCCGGGCGGCCGCGCAGCTGGCTGATCAGTTCCTTGCGGATGCCGATCACCGGGTTGGCCATGCCGAGGCCTTCGTTCGAGCTGTCGAGCCAGCGGATCGCGCCACGGCTGTCGCGCGTCGTGAAGTTCAGCTGGTTGCGCGCGAAGTTGTCGCGGCGCGCCTGCGTGATGCCGAGCAGCGAGTGGAAGCCCTCGATGAACTCGTCGAGGAAGCCGCCGCCGCGCCAGAGCAGGCCGAGTTCGGCGTCGATCTCCCAGCCGTCGCCGAGGCCGTGATGGAAGCGGAACGAGGCGCGCATCATTTCCATGTCCAGGAAGTAGCCCGGCGCGTCGCCCCACAGGTTGGTGTGCGACACGGCAAGCAGGATCTCGCTCTGTCCGCCGGGCAGCGCGCCGAGCCGGCCGGGCGTGTAGCTCAGTCGCGTGTTGATGACCGCCGCGTGGGTGTGCAGCGAGAGCGGCCCCCAGTCGAGGTGGACCACATCTTCGAGCCACGTCTCGCCAGGTGCCGCCACATTGGTGGTGTTCTCGTCGGCATGTGCAACCGCGGCCGGCGCGAGGCAGGTGAACGCGAGCAGGGCGATGATGATGGGAACCAGGCGGCGGGTGTGAATCAGGATCAGTCCGGCTGGAGTATAAGCACGATCGTGAGCGCGTCCGGGCGAGCCGGGGGTGTGAGCCCCGGGAGTCTGGTACCGGAGCGACCCTTCAACCCGCAAGGGTGTTTGCCGACAACGTTCACGCGCGCTCCTCCCGGGAGCAGACTCCGGGGGCTTACACCGGGCTTACACCCCGGCTCGCCTGGAAGCGCTTCGCGCCGGCATCACTTGTACTGGTCGATCAGCGCTTCCCACGCCGACCGCGTGCCACGCGCGAGATCAGCCGGGCCGATCAGCAGCGGCGAGATCTTGGTCAGCGCGTCCTTTATGTCGGTGATCAGGTCCTTGTAGACGTAGAGGATGTCACCGTCGGCGAGCTGCACGTCGGGCGCCTGGCCCTTGGCCACGGCCATGACGTTGACGACGTACGCCTTGCGCTCACCGCCGGGGCCTTCCGGCCGGCGCACCAGCAACACGCTACCGAGGTCGGCGCGCGTCTCGTCGAGCCAACCCACGCGGGCCATCAGCGTCATCAGCCAGCCCGGCTTGTCCATGACGTACTCGCCGGCGCGCACCTCGCCGACCGCGAGCACCGAAATCTGGTCCGGCGCGTACTCCGGAATGAAAATCACGTCGTCGGGGAACAGCGGCACGTTGTTGTCCGAGCTGCCGTCGGCCAGCGCCTTGAAGTCCACCGCGAGGCGCACCAGCGCACCCTCGTGCGTGCCCTCGGGAACAAACTCGCGCGGCAGGTACCGCTCGCTGCGCAAGACCATCGCGCGCGTCCAGTCGACCGTCGGCTCACTTCGCACCGTGTCACGCGTGTTGTTGGTCGTGGAAAGCACGCGACTCTGTCGGACGAGCGGGCCGCCGGCGTCGGTGATGGCGTCCCACAGGCGATCGCCGGGCTTGAGCTCGATGCGACCGGGCGCATTGACGGCGCCGATGACGTTGACCGCGAGGTCGATGTTCACCGGCTGGTACTCGGTGATCAGCACCTGCGGATCGTCGAAGTGGTAGTTGAGCCCGCTGGGCACCGGCGGCGCAGGCAGACGCCACGGACGCAGCGATGCCGCCGCCGCGTCGGGAACCGGTTGCACGCTGCCGTCGGTCGGGTTGAGCCAGTGCCAGCGACGGCCGAGGCGGATCGCGATCGGGCCGGTCACGGGGTCGAGCGACGCGGCGTTGCCGTCGGCCGGCTCGGCGAGCACGGTGTCGCGCGTCTGGTACGTCCAGGTCAGGCGCGCCTCGATGCGGTCGCGGAAGTCGAGGCCGAAGATCGCGCGGCGACAGATGATCAGGAAGTCGCTGCCGCTACCGCCCGGCAGTCGGAGTGCGCGCAACGGCCGCGCATCGGGGTGCAGCGGGCCGCCGGCGGCCTGCACATTGTGGCGGGCCGTGGAGGAGAGGATCACGCGGGCGGTGTCGGCCAGCATGCTGCGCACCGTGCCGCAGACCGGGCAGGGCGGGTCGCCTGGCGGGTGAAACCAGCCGCAGTTGGGGCACGGCGCGAGGCGCGGATCGCCGAGGACGAGGTCGTCGACCACCTCGGCGAACGTCCGACCGGTGGCCATCACGGCGCGGCGCAGCAGGCCGTAGTGGAAGCGCCCGTCGGGCAGCACGGTGACGCTGGCGTTCCACTCCGGGTGGTTGAGCACGTTGAGCATGAAGTGGTCGCCGGGCCCGAGGCGGTGGTCGAAGCCGAACAGCTCGTGCTGGCGGGCCACCATACGCTGCAGGTCGTCGAGCGTGGCGCTGCTGGTGCGCGTCGGGCCGAGCACGTCGCTGCCGGGCAGCACGGCCATCTGCACCGGCGGCGGGTCGGGATGCGACCGGCCGTAGCACGACGTGACGACCGCGGGCAGACAGAGCAGTGCGAGCGGCAGCAGCAGGTTGCGCCGGAGCCGCCGGAGCCAATCGAGCCGCCGGATTGCAGCAGGGTGCGTCATGAGGTGAAGGGCGGGGCGCGGCCAGCGGGACGTGCGGCGTCGCGAGTCGTCGGTCAGTCGGGTTCTTGCTCTGTGTTGTCGTCCGTCGGTGCGTTGGACTGCAGCGGCGCGGAGAGCAGCGCGCTCAATGCGTCGGTGTCGCGCGACGGCTGTGGCGGTGGTGGAGGCGGCGGGGGCGGCGGCGGGGGCGGCGACGCCATCACCGGCAGCGCGCGCGCAGAGGCCGGCGCAGCCTGGACCTTCGGATGGCCGTTGCCGGCGGCGCTGCTGCCGCTGGGCAGCACGAGGCGCAGCTCCGGCGAATGCGCGTAGTAGCCGTACCCGTAGCCGCCCTTGCGACCGCGACCGTAGCGACCGTAGCCGTAGCCGTACTGGTAGTTGCTGTAGCGGTCGTGCTTCGTGGCAAAGTTTAGCAGCGTGGCCACGAGCGGCGCGCCAACGAAGCGCAGCTGGTCCATGCTCGCGCGGATGTCGGTGATCGAGCACTTGCCGGCGCGCACCAGCATCACGGTCACGTCCACTGCGCGGGACATCGCCAGCGCATCGACCACCGGCATCACCGGCGGGCTGTCGACGATGACCATGTCGTGCGAGTCGCGCAGCTCGCGCAGGAAATCGGCGAACGCGACCGACTCGAACAGCCGGGCCGGATCGACCGGCGCCTTGCCCGGCAACACGATCGACAGTCCGGCGATCACGCTCTCGTGAGTCAGCGCGGCGGTCGTGCCGGGCGCGAGTTGCTTGCCACCGTCGATCAGCGCGGTGAAGCCGGCCTTCTCGGCACCATCGGGCACGAGGCGCTGGGCCTCCTTGTTAGGCGCATAGCGGTCGGCCACGATCAGGCACGCGCGCAGGCCCTGGCTGGCGGCGTACATCGCCAGCTGTAGCGAGATCAGCGACTTGCCTTCACCCGATGCCGCCGACGTGATCTGGACCACACGGCCCCCGCTGCGGCCGCCGGTGCTCTCCATCAGGCGGTCGGCGACCTGCTTGATGTTGAACGCGGTGATGCCGAGCGCGGGGTTGATGCGCGGCAACGCGATGCCGGCGTGCGGATCGCCGGGCTTCGGCTTCTCGCTGGCCTGCAGGCGTTCGCGCGTCGAGAGGTACGGAATGCGGCCGACCAGCGCGAGGCCGCTCATCGCGTGCAACTGCAGCGCGGTGTTGAGGCGCACGTCGAAGAGGTTGGCGAGCAGCATCGCGGCCACGCCGAGAATCATGCTGATGCCGATGCCGCTGACGTAGAGCATGTCGGGCCGCGAGAGCGTCACCGAGTCGAGCGTGGCGGTCTTCTGCCAGTCGGCGATGTGCGGCAGGCGCGAGGCCTCCATGCTGGTCTGCTGCAACGACGACGTGGCCGCGTTGACGAGGCCCATCAGGATGTCGCGACGCGCGCGGTGCTGCTCGATCGCCGTGTTCAGCGTGTCGAGCTGGCCGAGCTGCTGTTCGAGTTCGCCGAGCATGCGCTTTGTGAGGTTGAGCTCGAACTCCTTGCCGCGGCGCATCGCCTCGAGCTCGCTGATCTTGTCGAGCATCTCCATGCGCGTCGCGACAAACGCCTCGCTCGGCATCTGGTCGGCGATCAGCGCATCGAAGCGGTGCCGCGCGGCGGCGAGTTGCTCCTCGGTGCTGGCGCGCTCGTTGGTGCCGGCATCGCTGGTGGCGAGGTCGAGTTCGAGCTTCGCGATCAGCGTGTCGACCTCGCGGCGCTCGGTCGCGCGCTGCGTGCGGCGTTCCTCCAGCTGGTCGATCTTGCTGCGCAGCCGCTCCAGCTCGGGGCTGCCGGCGCGCGACTCGAGCGATGCGCGCTCGAAGTCCTGGCGCATCAGCTGGATGTCGGTGTCGAGCCGGTCGAGGTAGAGCTGGCCGGAGAGGTCGCGCAGGCGCTTCTCCATCTCGATGCGTTGCGTCGTCACCGAGCGTTCTTCCTGGCGCAGCCGTTCGATCGTGAGCTTGAGCTCGCCGATGCGTTGCGCCACGGCCTCGCGCGGGGCTCCGGCAACCGGCAGGAACTCGATGCTGCCGGCGATCTTGTCGTAGGCCTCGCGCAGCGCCTTCGAGATGTCCTGCTCGGCGCTGCGCAGTTCGGTCATCGCGAGCTGCTGGTAGCGCGTGGCCAGCGTCACGGTCTGGCGGTCGCGCGTGCGCGTGTTGTGCGTCGAGACGGCGATGTAGGCCACCGGAATGAGGTTGGCCAGGAACGTCGCGACGGCAGGGTCGGCGTGCGTGCAACGCAGCACCAGCGAGCGCGTCTCGGTGTCGCCCTCGCACGCGACCATCTTCGCGAGCGTGCGCGGGCTCTTCGCGAGGCGGCGCAGCGCGGCGCGCGACTCCTCGCTGACCTGCCGGCTGTGCCACACATCGCCGAGCAGCGCGACCATCGACGGCGGCACCATCACCACGTCGCGCTCGAAGTCGAGCGCCTTGTCGACGTCGAGCCGCTCGCCGGTGCGGTTGTCGAACACGACCCACTCGGCCAACTCGGGCGGCGTCTCGGGCTTGACCGCGGGACCGCCGGGGGTCGCTGGATCGGTGGTCGCGGCGGCAGTGCCGTCCGGTGCGGGCACGCCCGGCACGTTGGGAACATTGTCGGGAGCGGTCGGCAGCGGCACCGGGCCGGCGTCGGGCACGTGCGGCTGGGCCGACGCCTTGACACTGTCCATCAGGTCGATCAGCAGGCCGGCCACGCGGCCGGTCTCGTCGGAGTAGAAGGTGGCGATGTCGCCGCGCAGCGAGGTCGGCTTGAGGCTGGTCTCGAATCGCGGGGTCAGCGAGTCGGCGTTCGGGTCGGCCAGCTTCAGCTCGGCGTTGGCCGTGGCGGTGCGCTCCCAGAACAGCTGCACGATCACGATCGTGGCGACCACGCCGACCAGGGTGGTCATGATGCCCCACCACTTCTGCTGGCGCAGCACGAACACGAAGTCGGCAAAGCCGGCGTCGGCGTCGCGGCCCTCACCGCCCGACATCGCCGCCGCCACGTTGGCGGTGGCCGCCGCCGTGCTCGGCGCCGGCGTGACCAGCGCGGCCGCATGCCCGTTGCCGCTGCCGCTGCCGTTGGCCTTCACGTGCGAAACGGCGTGCTCGTCGGACGCAAGTCCGGCAAGCTGGCTGATGGTGAATCTGTCGTTATGCGCGACCATGTGACCCGTCTGCCGCCTCCCTGCCAGAATGCTACCACGATCTGTTGGCGAACTGAACGCCCCGAAGCGACAGGACCCACGCAGCGCGTGGGTCCGATCGGTAGCGCGTCGGCAGGCCGTCAGCCCGCCAGTTCAGTTCGTTCAGTTCTGGGGCGCCGACTTGTCGGTCAGGTGGGGCGTGAGGTCGGTGCCCATGATCAGCAGCCCGCGAGGGCCACCCGGCGAGGCGCGAACCTCGACCTTGAAGTCGCCGGTCTCCTCGTCCTTGTCGGTGATCCGGAAGTCGATCGCCTTGAAGTTGGTGGTGTTCGCGAGCAGCGCCTTGATGCTGCCGCCGAGATCGTCGGCGATCTCCGAGACCTGCGCGGTCTCGGCGAGGCGGGTGGGGAACCGGCCGTTCTTCTCGAAGAACTCCTTGAGGGCGAGCACGATGTTCTTCGCGGTGAACTTCGCGTCGTCCCAGGCCTTCTCGTCGAATGCCGGCTTGTCGTTGTTCGCGACCGGGCTGGTGTTGTTCGCGTTGTTCTGGTTCTGCTGCTTCTGCTGTTGCATGTAGAGGTACCAGGCACCAACGCCGATACCGCCCGCGATGATCAGCAGCACCAGGATCATGATCACGGTGCGGGCCGCGCCACCGCCCTGACGGGGCTGCACAGCGGCACGACGGTCGCTGCGGCCGCCACCGCCACCGGGCGGCTGCATGCCACCGCCGACCTGCAACGTCGGGGGCCGACGACCCTGCACGGTCGGCTGGTCGTCGTCGAGCTCGGGCGCGGCCGTGGGGATCGGGCTCGGCGTGTTGTACGCCGGCGGGCCAGCCGGGTAACCGCTCGCGCCGGTGCCAGTGGGCGGCGGAGTGCCAACACCGCTGATCTGCACACCCGTGTTGACCGGCGGCGGCGTGTTGACGGCGGGCACGTTGGGCTGCGACGCGGCACCAGCGGCCGCGCCACCACCGCGCACTTCGTCGATCACCGAGTCGGCCATCGCGTCGCGCGCGGCCGCATCGCCCTTGGGCTTGAGCGCCTGATTCAGGATGTCGCGCACGCGCGCCATGCTCTGGAAGCGCTTCTCGGGGTCGCGCGCCATCATCTTGTTGATCAGGCTGGCGACCGGCTGCGGAATTTCCGGGCGCAGCTCGAGAATGTTGCGCGGCTTCTCGCGGATCTTCTTGAGCAGGATGTCCATGCCCGACTTGCCCGTGAACGGGAAGTCGCCGGTGAGGGCGAAGAACCCGAGCGCGCCCAGCGAGTAGATGTCGGTGCGGTGGTCGGCCGGGCGGCCCTCGGCCTGCTCGGGCGCCATGTACATCGGCGTACCCATGATCTGGCCGGTGACCGTCAGGGCCTGGCTCTCGCCGCCGCCCTCGAACTTGGCCAGACCGAAGTCGATGATCTTGAGGTCGCCGGCCACGTCGTCGTAGAGGACGTTGTCGGGCTTGAGGTCGCGGTGCAGGATGCCGCGCTCGTGCGCGTAGGCCATCGCGTCGGCGGTGTCGCGGATGATGCGCAGCGCCTTGGAGATGCTGAGGCGGCCCTTCTCGCGGACCAGGTCCTCGATCGGCTTGGCCTCGATGAACTGCATCACGATGTAATAGTAGGGATCCTGCTGGCCCACGTCGTAGACGTGGACGATGTTCTTGTGCTCGAGCTGCGCGAGCGCGCGCGCCTCACGGAAGAAGCGCTGCACGAACTGCTGCGGCGGAGGCGGCACGGCCGGCAGGATCTTGATCGCCACCTTGTTGCGGAGGCCCTGGTGCTCCCCGAGGAACACCGCGCCCATGCCGCCGGCACCGAGCTTCTTCTCGATGCGGCAGTTGGCGACGACCTGGCCGATGACGTTCGGTGTTTGCGGTGCTGCCATGTTTGCGAGCGAGTTGCGAGCGAGTCGAGCGGTCAATGTCCGGGTCTGGCCCGGCTATCCCACCGCTCACCGCCCACTGGTTGGTGTGTCACGGTGAGGAACGACGGCCCCGTTTGCCGCAAGCCCGAACGCCCAGATGACGGCCAGGAGTAACGACGAAACGACGTCTTCGTGTGTGTCGGACCGTTCCCGATCCCGGCCCTTGCGAGTGCAGTTCCGGGGGAACCCGGAGGAAGATTACGGGCGCCCCGGGACAGCCGCAAGCAAAAACGGTTGCCGCGACGGATGCGGCTCACGTCGCCAGGCAGGCAAATCGGGGCCCGCGCGACCATGACCAACAGCTACCATGGTGTCGGACATCCATCACATGACTGCGCCATGAATCCGGACGCCTCCGACCCCACGGTTCCGCGCCGAGGTACACGGCGAGAATTGCGCCAGTCGCCCGGGCTGCAACCCACCATACCGGGCTCGCGCACCGGAAAGGCGCCGCTGACCGGCACGCACAGCGACCGACCGGACCCGGCCAGCCGCCAGCCGCCCGACCGCAACGTCGCGCGCTCGTCCAGCGGCTTCCGCGTCGGCGACGAGCTTGGCCGCGGCGGCATGGGAACCGTGCGGTCCGCCGAGGATGTCGACCTCGGCCGCGAGCTGGCGATCAAGTTCCTGCAGCGCGCCGACGCCGAGTCGGTCGAACGCTTCCTCGAAGAGGCGCAGATCACCGCGCAACTCGAACACCCCAACATCGTGCCCGTGCATCAGCTCGGCCGCGATGCCGACGGCCGGCCATGGCTTGCGATGAAGCGCATCGACGGGCAGTCGCTGGCCGACCATCTGACCGCTGAGAAGCAGCGTCCGGCGCGGCTGCTGCCCGAGGACCTCGACCGTTGCCTGCAGGTCTTCGGCAAGGTCTGTGATGCGGTGGCGTTCGCCCACAGTCGTGGCGTCATCCATCGCGACATCAAACCGGCCAACGTGATGGTCGGCGCATTCGGCGAAGTGCTGCTCGTCGACTGGGGCCTGGCGCGCCCGCTCGACGTATCCGATGACGCGGGGAAACGTCCCGTGCGTACCGCCCGTCGCAACGACGCCAGCGGCGCGCTGCTCACCGTGGACGGCGACGTCTTCGGAACGCCCGCGTACATGCCGCCCGAGCAGGCCGAGGGGCGCACCGACGAAGTTGACGAACGCGCCGACATCTTCGCGCTGGGCGGCCTGCTCTATCACATGTTGACGCTCGAGCCGCCGTACAGCGGTCGCACGCCCACGCTCACGGTGGCGATGGCGGCGCGACACCAGCTGATCCCGCCGCGCCGTCGTGCGCCGGGTCGGGCGATCCCGAAGGAACTGCAGGCCATCGTGCTCAAGGCGATGGCCGCCTTGCCGGCCGATCGATACCAGACCGTGCACGACCTGCAGGCCGACCTTTCGGCATGGCACGCGTTCCGTCGCACCACCGCGTGGCGCGCCGGGCCGATCGAACGGCTGGTCAAGTGGACGCGGCGTCACCCGACGGCCTCGCTCGGTGTCGCCCTGTTCGTGGTTGCCGGGCTGGTCGTCGCAGTCTTGCTGAGCCAGCTCGCGGCCGCTCGCGAGGCGGAGACCGCGGCACGCATCGGCGAGCGCCTGGCGGCCATCGAGCGCGACAAGGAGAAGGGGCGCGCCGATACGCTCGGCAAGCTGGCCCGCGCCGTGCAGTCCGCCGAGAGCAGTGCGGCCATCGAGGAAGCTCGCGAGCGACTCCGTGTCGCACGTGAGGTCGGCATCGATTCCAACTACATCGGTCGCGACATGACCCCGGCCGAGCGCCAGCGTTACCTGTCGGCGATCATCGATCTGTTCCGCGTGCACGAGCTGAACCACGAGGAGCCGACCGCGAGCGAGCACTACTTCCTCGGCCTGATGCGGCAGTTCACGGGCGACCCGCAGGGCGCGATCGCGGCCTTCAACCGGTCGCTCGAACTCGATCCGCAGTTTGTATCCGCGCTGACCAGCCGGTGTTGCTGCCGACTCGCGCTGGGCGATCACGAGGGGGCGCTGGCGGATGTCGACCGCGCGCTGGAGATCCGGCCGGACGGGATTCCCGAGCTGATCAACCGCGCGCACCTGCGCGTGCAGATCGGCGACCTGCACGGAGCGCTGGCGGACTCCGAACGCGTGGTCGAACTCGACCCGCGGTCCGCGGAGGGCCTGGTCAACCGCGCGAGTCTGCGGATGGTGCACGGCGACATGGACGGTGCGATAGCCGACTGCCGCGAGGCGCTGGCAATCAGTCCGGGCTTCGCCACCGCGTTCGCGGTTCGCGGCAACGTCAACTTGCGCCTGCACCAATACGACATCGCGCTGGCCGACCTGGACGAGGCACTGCGCATCTACCCGCGGTTCGCCACGGCGATGATCAACCGCGGTACCGCCCGGCTGCAACTGCGCCAGATGGACGCCGCGCTCGCCGACTTCGAGTCGGCACTGGAACTCGCTCCGCGCGACGTCGACGCGCTGGTCGGTCGAGCCGCGGCCCGCGTCGGGCTCGGCGACATGACCGCGGCCGATGCCGACTTCGAGCTGGCGCTGTCGATCGCGCCGACCAGCGCCCACGTCTATCACACCCGCGCCAACGCCCGGCTGACCGCCGGAGATCGGGCCGGCGCCCTGGCTGACTACAACCGGGCGGTGGAACTCGGACCGACGCTCGTGATCGCCTTGACCTCGCGCGCCAGCCTGCTGGGTGCCACCGGCGATGACGCAGGCGCGATGCGCGACTACAGCGAGGCGATACGCCTCGACCCCGACGACCTCGACGCGCGGGTCGGCCGGGCCAACATCCGCATGAAGCTGCAACAGCCGGAGTTGGCGATCGCCGACCTCGATGTCGCGCTCCGTGCCGAGCCCCGACTGTGGCAGGCGCACCTGAACCGCGCGATTGCGCTGCACACCCTGCATCGCGACACGGAAGCCTTGCCCGGTCTGCAAACCGTGTTCAGCGGATGCCCCGACCCGGCTACCCGCGAGCGCATTGCGGGCTACATCCGCGAAATCGGCGGCCGTGTACCCGACGACGTCGGCCGCCACCGCTGACTCGCCCGACTCGCGCCGACTCGCTCAGGCCGCCCGCGGCGCGGGCTCACGCTCTTGTCGCGCGCCCCGCGATTCACTACCTCAACCCCACGGCACACGCCCCTTACCGCGGACACCATGTTCGACGTCCTCGCATTCCCGAACATCGAGCCATTCCAGACAGCGCTCGTTGTGGCCGGCGTACTGCATCTGGTTTCCGTCACCGCCCTCGTGATCCGCCGCGGCCACCCGGTGTGGCTCGGCATGGTCTGCGGCTTCCTGCCGGGTATCGGCCTCATCGCCGGCGCGATGCTGCCGCGCGAGGCGGTCACCGACGAAGACCGCCAGGCAGCGTCCGGTCCCGGCCCGTGGACCTTCGGCGCCGAGACCGCCATGAGCGGCCTGCTGCTCTCGCTCGCGGCCGTCCCGCTGATCATCCGCCTGTTCGCGCCGGGCACGCCGATCATCGACCAGCACATCGGCGTTTACCTCTGCCTCTTCGTCGGCCTGCTCGTCACCCTGCTGATCGGCATCGCCACGCGCAACAGCCGGATCCAGGTGATCGTCCAGCGCTCGGTGCTGGTGCTGTGCCTCGGCTTCCTGTTGCTGGTGCTGATCGAACGCATGGCGATCCGCTGGGACATGACGGCCGAGCACCGCTACTCGCTCGACCCGGCCACGCGCGCGCTGCTCGAGAAGCTGCCGCAACGCGCCGAGAAGCTCAGCATCACCTACTACTACTCGCCGCGTTCGCTGCGCCCGCACCGCCTCGCGCAACTGCCCGAAGAAGTCGGCGAGATGCTCGAGGAATACCGCCGCGTCGCGCCCGACCACATCCGCATCCAGCTGGTCGAGGTGCCGCAGAAGGTGACGTCGGCGAAGAACGAGGATGACGCCGGGTTCGGCATCGGCGGCGGGTTCTCCACCAAGGATGACGAGGCCAAGCGCCGCGCACTCGAGGAAATGTCGGCCGAGGAAAAGGCGCGCACCGAGCTGCTGGAGCTGATCCGCCGCCGCAGCATCGAGGAAGTGGAAGAGGAGCGGATCGAGGGCACGCGCCGGGTCAAGGTGAGCTACTACTCGTCGTTCTGGGTTTCGTACGGGCAGCAGCCCGGTGACCGCATCAACGACGTGACCGTCTCGCGCGAGGAGGAGAGCGTCGGCAAGCGCGCGGTGGACCAGGCGAACTACCAGCTGACGAACCTGATCCGCCAGATGGTGCTGTCGGCGCTGGGCCAGAGCCAGCCGTTCACGATCCGGCGGTTCTCGGCGGACGGCACCAGCGTGCAGTTCGTCGACGACGCGACCTGGTACAAGCAGGGCGAGAAGGAACTCAAGCACGACGGCAAGAACTACCTGCTCAGCGTCGTCGACGCGAAGGCCGCGACCGTGACGGTGCAGGCGGTGGATGCCGGCAGCAAGCCCGAGGTGCTGCGGCAGGCGCCGCTGGCCGTGCACAAGGTGGGCTTCCTGTCGGGCCACGGCGTCAATCCGCAGTACTTCGAGAGCGTTCGCAACCTGATCAGCGAGAGCGAGCGCTTCAAGTGGGAGTACGTCGACCTCAAGAACGGCAACGCGCCGGTGCCCGACGCGATCGACGTCATGATCATCGCGTCGACCGCGCAGGAGCTGACCGATCGCGAGCAGTACGAACTCGATCAGTTCATGATGCGCGGCGGTCGCATCCTGGCGTTCTACGGCCTTCTCGACCTCAACCCCGGCCAGCCGCAGATGGGCATCGACCGCAGCTGGCCCGCACCGCATCCGTCGTGGGCCAGGTTCCTGATGCGCTACCACATCAAGGTCGGCAACCGGCTCGTCTACGACGAACGCTGCCTGATCTTCACGCGCGGCGACTCGGCGACCCCGGCCCCGCCCGTGCACTTCATCACGTCGTACCCGAACCACCCGATCAACAGCGGCATCACGATCAGTGACCGCCAGATGGACCCGCAGAACACCTCGACCTACCTGTTCTATCCGGTCGAGGTGAACGTGCTGGAGGAGGCGCTCCCGCGCGTCGGCGGCGTGGCGCAGGTGACAAGCGGCACGATCCTGATGTCGAGCCCGCGCTCGTGGCTGCGCGACGTGCCGGCCGTGTTCCGCAAGGATCCGTTCGCGTGGACCGACCCGGCCCGCTCCGACTACTCGCCGGCCGTGCGCGACATGCGCTGGCGCCCGCAGTCGAACGACGGGTACCGCCAGTACGTGACCGCCGCGTCGCTCGCGGGCACATTCGCCAGCGGGTTCAACGTCGACAACATTCCGCCGAAGGTACTCGAGATGGATGAGCCGCCGGATTTCGGCGGAATGAACCCGTTTGGCGGTGGTGACGACAACGACGGCCTGCAGGACGGCGAGCAGCCGCCGATCATCGAGATTCCCGGCGACCCGCAGACCGCACCGCAGACGGCGCCGGACCAGAACGCGATCGACCGCAAGGCGTTCCTGTCGCACAGCGACCGGCCCACCCGCATGGCCGTGTTCGGCACGACCATGCTCTATCCGCTCGACCTCAACTTCGGCAACACGCACCAGTTCCTGATCAACTCGCTCGACTGGCTCGCCGACAACGACGACCTGCTCGCGCTCAAGGCCAAGACCTCCGGCCGCCGGCCGATCGACCCGACGCTCGGCGAAGGCGCGCGCGACTGGTTCGGCTGGATGGTCTTCCTGGTGGT
This sequence comes from Planctomycetota bacterium, assembly GCA_050249295.1. GTDB lineage: Bacteria > Planctomycetota > UBA8742 > SKZP01 > SKZP01 > JBFWQT01. Next base: position 21,932 of record JBFWQT010000008.1, on the reverse strand, counting down.
GCCGCTCGCGCTGGTGCTCGTGTCGCTGTTCCTGTTCGTGTTCGGCGTGCAGGAGCGCTGGTTCCTGCGGGCCCGCCAGCAGACGCGCGGCAGCAGTGGCCTGCCGTCCACCGCCAGCATCGTGACGCGGGCGACCCGCGATGCCACCACCACGATCGACCGCGAGCCCGGTGTGTTCGCCATGGTCGTCGGCCTCGGCCTGGTGGCCGTACTGGTCGTCGGCTGGGTTCGCACCGGCGGCTTCGCTGGCCTGTGGGTGCTCGGCCTGCTGCTGGCCACCGCCATCATCGCCAAGGGTGCGCAGATCCTGTTCGAGAACCGGAAGCCTGACTGATGCAGACGCCAATGTCACCTGCCGCCTCCGACGCCTACGCCACGAATGCCACGTCGAACGCCGACGCCCGGCGACCCAACAGCGGCCTCGGAATCAACCTGATGCTGTTCCTGTTGCTGCTCGCCCTGCTCGGCCTGCACGAGGCAATCCGCGAGAAGCCCGACCGCAGTGCCCAGGCCGAGCCCGAGCAGTTCCTGCTCACGCCGGCGCAGACCGACCAGTTGACCCGCGTCACGCGCATCAACATCATCGGCCCGGCCGGCGAGCGCGGGGCGCCTCCGACCGAGAAGCTCGAGCTGTCGCGCCAGGCCACGCAGGGCGTGGTGACGGTGGCCACCAAGTGGGTCGCCGCGTCGCTCAACAATCACAACGTGCGCGAACGCAAGGTCGACGACTGGATCAACGCCTTCAAGGGCGTGCGCATCGGCGAGGTACGCGTGACCGTCACCGGCGACAACGATGCGACGAAGCAGCGCGAGTTCGCCCGCTACGGCCTCGACACGACCAGCGCCTTCACGGTCGAGCTGCGCTCGGCGCAACGCGACGAGGCCGGCCGGTTCCGTGAGACCGGCCTGATCGCCCTGATGATCGGCGACGCGCCGAAGGGTGACGAGCACAGCATGGACAAGCCGCGCTTCGTTCGCATCGGCGAGTGGGTGCCCGACGCCAACGCCGACGCCGCGAAGAATGGCCCCGACGACCACCAGGCCGCCGGCAGTTTCCGCTACTCCGACGAGGTCCGGCTGATGCCGATCACGCCGCCGGAGCTCACCGACGTCGATCCGGTGCACTGGATCGACATGAGCCTGACCCGGCTATCGGGCCGCGAGATCGACACGAAGCAGATTTTCCGCCTGATCGTCACCGGAGTCGCGGTCGGCGACGGTTTCTCGCTGCAGCGCCTCAAGACGCTGGCCGCCGGCTCGCTGGGTGATCTGCCGAAGCTGATGGCCGAGAGCAAGAGCTGGTACCTCGGCCCCGGCAGCAACGATTTCGCGATGGACGCCGACGAGGAAGCCGACGAGCTGAAGGTGCGCCCGCTGCTCAGCGCCCTGCGCGGCCTCGAAGCGCGCGGCTACGAGAAGCCCGCCCTGACCGGCAACGTGCCGGTGCCCGAGAAGCCGATGCTGCACATCCGGGCGTACCTCTCCGGCTCGTTCGACCAGCTCGACCGCTTCAACAAGCTGCAGCGCGACCTCGACCTGTGGCAGCACTTCGACGGGATGCTCGAGGCGATCATGCAGCGCTTCGGCAAGCTAATGCCGATCACCTGGACCGAGTTCCTCAACCAGACGGCCGCGTCGCTCGGCATGTCGGAAGAGGAGGCGATCGACTGGATTGCGCAGGCCTGCAACCAGGACGCGATGTCGCCCACCCTGCTGCCCGCGGAGGACGGCCGGCCGGAGTTGCCCGCGATCGAGATCACCTACAAGGGCAAGCCGATGACCGCCAACGCGTTCAACTTTGCGTCGGCGAGCGCACCGATGATCCGCGCGCAGCAGATCAACATGCAGCTGGGCCAGATGGCCGCGGCCAACCTCAACCCGCTGGACATGCGCAAGCAGCAGGCGCTGATCGATGAGAACAACGACATCGTGATGCGCATCAACGGGCAGCGTCGCCAACCCACGACGCAGGAGCGCAAACGCCTGCGCGAGATCAACGACGCGCTGATGAACCTGCAGCTGATCGGCATCTCGCAGAGCATCGAGATCTACGTCTGGGAGAATCTCGACGCCAACGGCAACTCGCGCCGCCCGCAGACGCAGCCGCAGACGCAGGCGTTCGAGTCGGGCCGCGAGTTCTTCGTGATCAGCAGCGCCAGCGACCCGCCGTTCGGCCACATCTACAAGCTCAGCTCGGCCGAGCTGAACCAGCTGATCAAGCAGCGCGACAACTACGAGAAGCCGAAGCCGCCGGATATCCCGCCGCCGGACGCCAACAACCCGCGCGTGAAGCTGCACACCAACCTCGGCGACATCGTGCTCGAGCTGTTCGAGGATGAAACGCCGAACACGGTGGCCAACTTCATCTCGCTGGTCGAGAGCGGCTTCTACGACGGCACGCGCTCGCACCGCCTGATCAAGGGGTTCATGGTGCAGTTCGGCGACCCGAACACGCGCGAGGGGATCGGCCCCGATGCCGGCACCGGTGGCCCCGGCTACAACTTCGACTACGAGCGCGGCAACCCCGAGCGCAGCTTCAACCAGCGCGGTCTGCTGGCGATGGCCAACGGCGGGCAGGACTCCAACGGCTCGCAGTTCTTCATCACGTTTGACCAGGCGCCGCACCTCAACTTCAACCCGGAGGCGGCGCGGCCCGCGTGGCATTCGATCTTCGGCCGCATGGTCGAGGGCCGCGACGTGCTCGACAAGATCGAGCAGCAGTCGACGCACGGCGCCGATGTGCCCGACACCGACGTGCAGATCATCAAGGCCGAGGTGCTGTTCAAGCGCGACCACCCGTACGAGGTGAAGAAGAACGACCGCAAGGACTGAGCGCCGGGCCGGGCAAAGGCAAGGGCAGGGGCAAGGGGAACAGACCCAACGCCGCTCCACTGCCAGCCGTTCAATACATAGCGACCCCGGCCTCGACGCCAACGCGGAGACCACTGATGCGCAATCCCGGCCGCACGTCGCGCGGGTTCACGCTGATCGAGATCATCGCCGTGATCATGATCATCGGCATCATGTTCACCATCGTCATCCTCAACATCGACGGGATGATCCCCGGCGAGAAGATCAAGGCCGAGGCCCGCAGCATCGGCCAGCTCCTGCAGCTCGCACGCTCCGAAGCGGCCGGCAAGGGCGTCAACTACGGCATCGTCTACGACCTCAGCAAGCACCGCTACTGGCTGCTCACGCCGGTCAACAAGGAACAGACCTACTCGACCGAGCACGCCACCGAGGACGGCAAGACCGACAAGCGCCGCCAGACCTTCTACACCGAGCTGCCGAAGGGCATCGAGTTCAAGGACGTCCAGCTCGGCGCCGGCAAGGACACGACCATCAAGCGCGGGCAGGTGCGCATCGAGATTTCGCCGCTCGGCACCGCCAGTGGCCATGTGGTGCACCTGATCGACACGAAGTCGAAGCAGGAGTACTCGATCGAACTCAACGCGCTGACCGCCCTGGTCACGTACCACAACAACTACTACGACTACGAAGAACTGGAGGACTTCGATGGCTGACCTCCACTTCGCAGCGTATCGCCCGCATCGGCCGGACCGGGGCCTGACCCTGGTGGAGTGCGCGGCCGCGCTCGTGATCGTCTCGATGACCGTCACGATGGTGATGCTCATCGACACCAACACCGTCGACAAGGCGCGGCGCGCCAACAACGCCGTGCTCGCGGCGATGCTGGCCAACGAGATCATGTCGCTCGAGTGCACCGGCGAATTTCCCGAGGAGCTCGGCACGCCGCGGCTCAAGGCACTCACGGCCGTCACGTCCGACCGCTTCGGCGACCCGGAGACCGGCTTCTTCCCGTACCAGGGCTTCTACTACGAGGTCGAGAAGGAGATCGAAGAGGTCACCGCCGACAGTGACCTGAGCAAGACCGCCGAGGAACGCGAAGAAGAAGAGCTGGAGGGCGCGACGCCGACCGGCGACGAGCCGAAGAAGGTGGAGATCGTGCGCGTGAAGGTCACGATCCGCTTCCCGCGCATCGTGCTCAAGGGCGAGCAGGACCAGAGCTCGCCGACCGACGACGGCGTCTACGAGAAGCTCGAACTCGAGACCTACGTGGTCGACGAGGAACGTCGCAAGGAACAGCAACAGGCCGCCGGCGCGGGCGGTGCTGGCGCTGGCGGTACGGGCACAGGAGGCGGCGGATGATCACCCGCATGCGCCGCGTTCGCGGCTTCACACTGGCCGAGGTGCTCGTCACGCTCGCCATCAGTTCGTTCATCATTGCGATCGTCGGCACGATCCTGATCCACACCGCCGACCGCAAGATGGAGACCGAGCGCCTCATGCGCGCGCAGCAGATCGGGCCGACAATGCTCCGCCTGATCTCGACCGACTTGCAGGCTGTGTTCATCCAGAAGCTCGACAAGGTCAACGAAAGCACCAACGCCGGTGCGACCGGCGAGTCGGCCGCGCCACCCACGTCCGAGGCCGGCGGCGAGAGCGCCGAGAAGGTGAACTTCTTCATCGGCAAGAGCACCGGCGACGGAGTGACCGCGCAGGACGAGCTGCACTTTGTCACCAGCGTGGACAGCAAACTGCGCATCGGCACCAAGCAGAGCGACATCACCGAGGTCGGCTACTTCCTCAAGGCGACTGACGACCCGCGCCTGCCCGACCTCTACACGCTGTACCGCCGCGAAGACTTCCACGTCGACAAGGAGCCCACGTCCGGCGGCAAGATGGTCAAGATCTACGACCGCGTGGTCGCGCTCGAGTTCCGCTTTGCGCGCCACCCCGAGAACGTGTCCGACCGCGAGGCCCTGATCGAGGGCAACGTGGACTGGGAGAAGGACTGGGACAACACCGAGGAAGGTGGTCTGCCGTATGCCGTGCAGATCACGGTGTGGGTGGACACGCGCGACAACCCGAATCGCAAGGCCGAGCGTCAACCCGGCGACGTGCGTCGCTACCGCACGCTGATCCTGCTGCCGCCGTATCCGACGAACGAGGAACTCGACAAGATGCAGGATGACGACGCCGGCGACAACTCGGCCGGCGGTGGCGAGAACGCCCCGGCTGGCGGCGGAGCGGGTGGAGCCGGTGGAGCCGGTGGAGCCGGCGGCGGCGGTGGCGGTGGTCGCTGATCCACCGCAGGCCTGCGCGATGGTCCGCAAGCCCGGCGGCGCCGGGCCCCCGGCTTGAGCGGCCGCGCGCGCGGTGATATCACTGGACATCGGCTAACTGCGGAGCAGCGACGTGATCCTCAACACCCGGTCCAACCGCGCCGTCATCAAGTCGGAAGCGGAAATCGAGAAGATGCGCGCCGCCGGGAAGTTGGCCGCGCAGACGCTGCGCTACGCCATCGACCTGGTCAAGCCGGGCGTCACCACTGGCCAGATCGACAAGAAGGTCGAGGCCTACATCCGCAAGCACGACGCGATCCCCGCGCCGCTTGGCTACGGCGAAGCGCCCGGCCGGCCGCCGTTCCCGCGCAGCATCTGCACCAGCATCAACGAAGTCATCTGCCACGGCATCCCCGGCAAGCAGGAGCTCAAGGAAGGTGACATCATCTGCATCGATGTCACCGTGATCCTCGACGGCTTCCACGGCGACACGTGCTGCACGGTGCCGGTCGGCGCGGTCAGCGAGAACGCCACGAAGCTGATGCGCGTGACGCTCGACTGCCTGCGCAAGGGCATCGCCGCGGCGAAGGGCGGCAACCACCTGGTCGACGTCGGCGACGCGATCCAGACGTACGCCGAGGGCCTCGGCTACGGCGTCGTGCAGGATTTCGTCGGCCACGGTCTCGGCCGCAAGTTCCACGAGCCGCCGCAGGTCAGCCACGTGGCGCGGCCGCGCGGGCGCGAGCGCAGCAAGCCCGAGAACCCGAAGCTGATCAAGGGCATGACGTTCACCATCGAGCCGATGATCAACGAGGGCACGTGGGAGCAGGTGACGCTCGGCGACGGCTGGACGGCGATCACAAAGGACCGCAAGCTCTCGGCGCAGTACGAGCATTCGATCCTGATCAACAAGTTCGGCGAGGCGCCCGAGATTCTCACGCTGCTGCCTGGCGCCGACACCGACGCCCCGGCCGGGTTCCAGCCATGAGCGCGCCCGCGACGTGGACCAGTGCGCCGCATGTGGTGCAGGTGGTGCCGGAGAGCAACCGCGTGGTGCTCTACGGGTTCGAGTCGCGCGTGTTCTTCTCACTGACGCCGGTGGCGGCGCGCTTGATCGAGAGTGTGGATCCGCCCGAGGCGGACGACGCGGAAGGCCGCGAGGCGTGGCAGGAGCTGGCGTACCTCGGCCTGATCGTCGGGCCGCAGGGAGACGCGGGTCGCCCGGCGAAGCCCGACATGTGGATGCACGTGCGGCCGATGCGCGCACAGCTGGCGACGCCGCTGCAGACGCCGTTCGACCCGTCTGACCCCGACGCCTGGGAAGTGCCGCCGGCCGAGGCGAGCTGAACGAACAGAGCCGCGACCGACAGGGAGCGGGCGAGTCGTCGAAGGCGGTCAACCTCGCGGCCCCTCGCCGTTGCCCCCGCTCGCCTCCGGCACTTACTGTTCCCTGCGCCCCTTGCAGGAATCCCGGATGCAGGCTGGAAGCCTGCACCACACCCGGATGCAGGCTGGAAGCCTGCACCACTGCCAGGCCGACACCAGCCTGTGGTGCAGGCATCCAGCCTGCATCCCGCGGGCAGCGCATTCCACCGGCGCCACCGTCGGCGACAACAATCGCGCGAGCCGGGGCACCACACCCCGGCTCGTGCCACTGTCACCAATCACTCACTCCGACTTCGTCCAGCCTCATTCGCCGGTGACCATCTTGCGCAACAGCACTTCGGCGTGCTTGAGCAACTCGGGGTGGATCGACCGGTCGCGCGACGCGAGAATCGTGCGCAGCGCCGTGGCCGCCGCCATGCCCCCGGCCTGCAGCTTCGTGCGGGCCTCGGCGTTGCCACCGATCGCCAGCATCGCCAGCTGATCGAACTGCGACTGCTGCGTGAAGTCGATGCCGTGCACGTAGACGTAGCCGACGCGCTGCAGCGAGCCAATCGCGACGTCAGGCTTCGTCGTGAACTTCAACGGCATCAGCGCGTTCAGCGTCGCGACATCGCGCCGCCACGACAGCGTCGCCTCGGCCTTGCGGAAGAACAGCGAGTGCCACGCCCGCGCGAACACCTTCGCCTGCGGCTCCGTCAGGCCCGCGGCCTTCGTCTCGTCAGCCAGCACGCCCGTCTTGCTGTACTCGTCGAACTTCACCCGCTGGCCGATGTCGAGGCGGACTACGGTCGGCCGCCACTCGCTACCGGCCGCGATCTCCTTGATGTACCAGGCCTCGATCGCGTCGCCGGCCGGCTGGTGGAAGCGCACGTCGTGCTGCGCATGCGTGGCGAAGTTGCGGATCTCGATGTGGCCGTCGTTGGTCTTGATCACGTCGAGCTCGGGCAGCGAGCGATTCTCGGCCTCGTAGAACAGGTAGCGCTCGACCTCGCCGTTGGCGACGAGCGACGCGGACGAGCCCTCGCGGCTGTACGACGCCCAATGGTCGTCAGCGATCGTGGGCAACTGCGGCTTCTCGCCGGGCGTCTTCCAGTACGGGCTGTTCGCGTTGACCAGCTGGATGTTGTCCCACTGCGCGGCCGAGCGGCTCGTCATGCGCGTCGGCTTCGGGTAGAGCCACGTCAACTGGCCGCTGGCGATCGTCACGTCCAGATCGAAGACGGTGTCCTTCTCGCACGAGACGTAGATCACCGGCTTGCGCGGCCGGGCCGGGCCACCGTCGGGAATCTGCTGATCCGGGCGCTGCGGGCGCGGCGCGGCCAACGGCAGCTTGAGCGCGTCGTGGCAGTACGCGGGCACGTCGTCGGGCACCACGCCGGCTTCCGAGCCGCCATCCCAGCGGCGCGTCTCCACGCCCCACTCCTGCACGTGCATCGCAGTCGGCGGCGCACCCCGGCGGGCCGGCTGCTGGCGCAGGGCGGAGTCGTCGTCGGCGAGACCGACCTGCGGCGTGAACGACACGAAGGTGCCCAGCAGGGCGGTGGCGGCGGACAGCAGGGCAAAGCGGGCACGGGTCAGCATGGCAGTGTGTGGGCGAGGGAATGCGTTCGCGTACCGACCTGACGCCGAACCCCCCGCCGGGGTTTCCGGATTCTGTTTTTGCGTTGCCGGAAACGCAGCCACCCGGGCCACCAGTTGGCGGCGCGGGCGGATCAATCTGAGACGCGATGTGCCGTAGCGTCAACCGACGTCGGCCGATTCGCCGCTGGAGCTGGCCTCGCCGCCGGCCGGTGCTGGCGCATCGCCCCCATCGTCGGACGCCGGGGCCTCCGCAGCAGCGGCCGAACCGGCCGAAGCGGCGGCAGAAGCGGCCGCAGGCGTGCCGTTGGCACCAGCCGACGCGGCCGCGGCGGCACGGTCGCGTTCTTCCTTTTCCTTCTTCGCCTCGCCGAGCACGTCGGGCACCGAGATGACCGTGCCGCACTCGGGGCACTTCACCCGCGTGCCAGCCTGGTAGCGCACCACGTTGAACTTCGTCGCGCAGCCGGGGCAGGTCACAATGAACTTGTCCTGCAGCGCGAGCACTTCCTGCACCTGCTCGTGGCTGAGGTACCTCTTGCTGACGAACACCTCACCCAGCTTGAAGATCAGGTTGAGGCGCATCAGCTTGGCCTGCTCGCGCACGCACTCGAAAACCTGCTGCTCGGTGCAGTAGCCGAGCTTCATCACGAGGTAGCCGAAGATGCGCTCCTGGCGGCGGGCGTTGGTGCCGGCCTCGCGCCGCTGGAGGTTTTCCTTCTGCACCTGGAGGATGGCGCGCTTCTCGCGTTCCGACAGGTGGCCGCAGTTGACGAGGATCGTGCCGAGGTGCGGCACCTCGGGCTCGTTGTCGGCGCGCATCTTCTCCTGCACGCCGATGGATTCGTCCACCTGCTCCTGCGTGACGAACTTGGAGAGCACCGCGATTCGCCCGAACAGGATCTCGTCGTTGGTCGCCATGTGTTGAGTCGGGCAGGTCGAAGCGGTCGTGCAGGTCAGTCGTCGGCGGTCAGCTCTGGCAGCGCAGAGTCGGCAAACCACGACGCGTCCGGCGGCCGGAGCCGTGGGGACTGCGTGAGTATTGCCGTCGCGGTGTCGAAGATACCGTGGGCACCACGACAGGCAACAAAAAAGGCAAACGCCCGGTCGCTGACAGCGGTTTCGCGGGCATCGCGCATGGTGGCGATTCTCGCCACGTCGGGAGCGGCGGAGTGCAGCACCAGCGCGACACGCGCGCCGGGTGGGAACCGGGCGCGATGCCGGGTATAAATGAAGCGTGGAGCGCGTCGCACGGGGCGCGCCGCACCGGGGGCCTGGCCGGCCGCCCGGCAGCAGACTGACCGACCGACCGCAGCGGCACACCAACCACGAGCGCGGCCACGATGACCGACACCAACCGCCTGCAGCAGATCTTCAACCAGCAGCCGGATGCCAAACGCTACCGCGACCTGCACGAGGAGTGCAGCTTCGAGGAGTACCTCGCCAAGGCGCAGGACAACCCCCGGTTGATCCGCAACGCCTACCAGCGGATCTACGAGATGATCATCTCGCACGGCACCGAGCCGTTCACCGAGGCCAAGCAGAAGCTCACGCGCTACCGTTTCTTCGACGACCTCGTGTCGGGTGGCCGCGAGGCGATCTTCGGCCTCGAGCGCTCGCTCGAACGGCTCGTCGCGTTCTTCAAGAGTGCCGCATGGGGCTACGGCACCGAGCGCCGCATCCTGCTGCTGCACGGCCCCGTCGGCTCGGCCAAGAGCACCATCGCCCGGCTGCTCAAGCGCGGCCTCGAGGAGTACACGCGCACGCCGGACGGCGCGCTCTACACCTACGAGTGGATGCAGCACGACGACGTGACCAACGAGGATCGCGTGCGCAGCCCCATGAACGAGGACCCGCTCAAGCTGCTGCCGCTCAACGTCCGGCGCGAGGCGCTGGCCGAGATCAACAAGCACTTCGACGGCGGCTACACGCTCGACGTGACCGGCGACCTCAATCCGTACTGCCGTCGCGTGCACGCCGACCTGATGAAGAAGTACCAGGGCGACTGGCGCCAGGTGATCCGCAACCACGTCCGCGTCGTGCGCATGACGTTCAGCGAGAAGGCGCGCGTGGGCATCGGCACGTTCCAGCCGAAGGACGAGAAGAACCAGGACAGCACCGAGCTGACCGGCGACATCAACTACCGCAAGATCGCCGTGTACGGCTCCGATACCGATCCGCGCGCGTTCAATTTCGACGGCGAGTTCAACGTGGCCAACCGCGGGCTGATCGAGTTCATCGAGATCCTCAAGCTCGACGTGGCGTTCCTGTACGACCTGCTGGGGGCCAGCCAGGAGCACAGCATCAAGCCGAAGAAGTTTGCGCAGACCGACATCGACGAGGTGATCATCGGGCACACCAACGAGCCCGAGTATCGCAAGCTGCAGAGCAACGAGCTGATGGAGGCGTTCCGCGATCGCACGGTGAAGATCGACGTGCCGTACAACACGCGGCTCTCGCACGAGGTGCGCATCTACAAGAAAGACTTCTCGCAGGAGCGCGTGCGCGACCGCCACATTGCGCCGCACACGATCGACGTCGCCGCGATGTGGGCCGTGCTCACCCGGCTGGAGGATCCGCCGAACCAGAACCTGTCGGCCGTGCAGAAGATGAAGCTCTACGACGGCAAGTCGCTGCCGGGCTTCACCGAGGACAACGTGCGCGAGCTGCGTGATATCGCGCCGCGCGAGGGCATGAAGGGCATCAGCCCGCGCTACATCCAGGACAAGATTTCCAACGTGCTGGCCCACGGCACACACACCGTGATCAACCCGTTCATGGTGATGAACGAGCTGGAGGAGGGCCTGCGCCACCACTCGCTGATCTCGTCGGAAGAGGAGCGCAAGCGCTACCGCGAGCTGCTCGGCGTGGTGCGGCAGGAGTACGAGGACATCGTCAAGAACGAGGTGCAGCGCGCGATTTCGGCCGACACCGACGCGATCTCGCGCCTGTGCAGCAACTACATCGACAACCTCAAGGCCTACACGCAGCGCGAGAAGGTGAAGAACCGCTACACCGGCCAGTACGAGGAGCCCGACGAGCGGCTGATGCAGGGCATCGAGAGCAAGATGAACATCGCCGAGTCGCAGAAGGACGAGTTCCGCCACGAGATCATGTCGATGATCGGCAGCCTCGCGCTGGAAGGCAAGCAGTTCGACTGGCGCACCAACGACCGCCTGCGCAAGGCGCTGGAAGACAAGCTGTTCGAGGACCAGAAGGACCAGATCAAGCTGCGCATGGTGGTCAGCAACGTGGCCGACCGCGAGACCCAGGAGAAGATCGACGTCGTCAAGGGCCGGCTGATCCGCGACTTCGGCTACAACGACGAGAGCGCGACCGACGTGCTCAACTTCGTGGCCGGCATCTTTGCGCGTGGCGACAAGAAGTGAGTGCTGTCGATCGCGCGTGGATCCACGGCCGCGTCAATGAACTGCGGAGCACCAGTCCGTCAGTTCTCCTGGAGCGGCTGATCGCCGCACATAAAGTTGAATTCGAACTGCTCGCGCGGCGGCAGGTTGGCGCCTGAGACCAGTCCATCCCGTCCCTCCTCGGCGCGCTACAAGAACTCGTGGACCTGGACGCGTCAGCCGACGACTGGCTGGTGGTTCTGGAGTTCGGACTTCCGCGTCTCGCGAAGCGACTTGACCTGATTGTGGTAGCGCCGGCATGCGCCGTCGTCGCGGAGCTGAAGGGCGGAAGTGCTGACAACGTCGACAGCGGATTCGCTCAGGCCGAAGAGTACGCCTTCTGCTTGCGTCACTTTCACCATGCCAGCCACGGGAAGCGGATCTTGCCAGTGGTTGTCAGCGAAGTTGATCTGCCGGACCGCGCCGCGCGCCAATGGGATGGAGGAGTTCCGGACGAGCGGCGTGCACAGCTGATCAGCTGGTCTGATTTCCCCGCGTTCGTCCATGCCGCCACACGATCGACACCGGGCCAGCCGACAATCTCGGTCGAGAATTGGGTCGTCTCGGAGTACCGGGCACATCCGACGATCCTTGATGCTGCCCGAACCATGTTCGCGACACACTCTGTGCGCGAACTGGGGCTGACCGGCGCGGGTCAGGAGGAATTGGAAGCGACCACGACGGCGCTCATCGAAATCGTCAGGGAGGCCCGCGAACGAAAGGAGCACGCCGTAGCTTTTGTCACCGGTGTACCCGGTTCAGGCAAGACGCTCGTCGGCCTGTCGCTGGTGCAACGCCTTCGCAGCGAGCTCGTAGACGATGCCGACATACAGAAGGGGTGCGTTTTCCTCACAGGCAATGGGCCTCTTGCGGCAATTCTGCGGGGCGCGCTCATGCGTGACGTGTCCGCCAGAAGACGGCGAGAAGGTGGGCGCGGCGCAACTGCTGAAGACAAGGACGCTGTGAAGGCATTCATCCAGGAGATGCACAGGTTCACTCACGAGTACACAACCGTGGGAAAGGAATCGGCGCCTCCCGAACACGTCCTCGTGTTCGATGAGGCGCAGCGGGCATGGACTCAGGAGAAGTGCATAGCGTTCTCCAAACAGCGCAAGCGCGACACGGCGGCCATTTCAGAACCTGCGACAGTGCTCGACGTGCTTTCACGTCAGACTTGGGCCGTGCTGGTGTGTCTGGTCGGCCCGGGTCAGGAAATCCACGACGGCGAGGGCGGCATCGGCACGTGGATTGACGCACTGGGCATGAATTCGCGATGGCGCGTAGCAGCTCCACGCGAGCTGGGCGGCAGGTCCGCGCCGCCCGGGTGGCATGCCAACGATCAACTCCATCTGCGAACAAGCCGCCGATCTCTCATTGGCGAGCGACTGTCCGAGTGGGTAGAGCTGGTTCTCGCAGGTGACCAGGTGTCGGCACGGCGAGTTGCTCATCAGCTGATCCAGAGGGACATGCCGCTTGGCATTACGCGCAGCTTGTCAGGCATGCGAACAAGGCTGCGCACGGAATGTCTGCAATCACATCGCCCGGCACTGCTTGGTAGCTCAGGCGCCCTTCGACTGCGGGCGATCGGAGTCGAACCTCCGGCATTCCAGTACACGAAGAACGTGGTGGATGTCGTGGACTGGATGCTCAAAGAGCCGGAGGATTTCCGGAGTTCTCACCGGCTGGAGGTCGCCATGAGCGAGTTCGAGACGCAGGGCCTCGAGGTAGACCACGCGGGCATCCTGTGGGGAGGCGACCTGGTTTGGGAGAGTGAAGGCTGGGGCGCGTGGAAGCTCAAGGGCCCTTCGTGGAAGCGCGTCCCTGAGCCGGGCGCTGATCTGGTGCGCAACAAGTACCGGGTTCTGATGACTCGCTCTCGATTGTCGCTGTTCATTCTTGTGCCGGCCGCGGATCCATCCGACCCGAGTCAGCGCCACACCGCAATGGAATCAACGCATGGGTTTCTGGTGGGCTGTGGGCTCCCTGAGTTTTGAACCGCCACATCCCCCGGCTCGCCTGGCGGCCGCTACTTCGGGCCTTCCAGGGCGGGAGCGAACTCGGGCACCAGGTTCGCATCGGGGTCGGCCGCAAACATGCGGCCGTTCTCGGCCCACCACGTCTTCCACGCCTGGTTGTACTGGTCCCACTCGCTCTGCACGGCCAACCACCGGCGGAACGTCTCACACGCCACCGGGTCATGCGGACCGCGCTGGAACATGGCCGGCACCAGCTCGTCCTGCAGGCGCAACCGCTCGGCACGCAACCACGCCAGGTACTCCGCATCCGGGAACCGCGACGCGAGACGGCCGAGCATCAGGCGATGATCGAGCCGGCAATACAACGCCACCGCCATCAACTGTTCCGGCGACGTCGGACCCATCGCCGTCAGGCGCTCCAGCGCCATGCGACGGCTGGCCGGGTCGTCGGACGCGGCGGCGCCGAGCGTGGCGAGGAGGGCGAGCGGATGGTCACTGCCCTCCAGCAACTGCACCATCAAGGTGCGGATGCGGTAGTCGGCGTGCGAGAGGTGCGCCCACGTCAGCAGCGGGTAGTCGCGACACAGCTGCACGAGCGCGCGTAACGCCGGCTGCCGCACGCGCCAGCGATGGTCGACGGCCGAGCGCAGCACCATCTGGTTGCGCCGCCACGCGCCGAGCGCGTCGGCAACGGGGCCGGCCAGGGCCTTCGTGGAGGCGGGCGCGGCGAGCAACATCGGGATGGCCATGGCCGCGCCGCCACTCTCCGAGGCGGAGCGGAACGCGGTAACCTGCCAGAGCATGCGATCGACCGCGACGACGTGACGGCGGATCACGACCTGCTGCATCTGGCGCGCGCTCGCGCCGGCGGCGGGCTCTTCCGGGGCAGGCGGCGGCGGGCAGTCGAGCAGCACCGGCAGCGACACGCGCCAGTTGCAGGCGGCGAGCGCGCGGTAGATGTTGAGCCGTTCGAGCTGCGTTGCTGCCGCGTCGTGCAGCCGGCGCGACGTCATGGCCTGCACAATCTCGGCGGGCTGTCGGGCGAGCGAGCGGATCGCGGCGTCGTGCACAGCCGGTGGGCGCGAGGCGTCGGCCAGCGAGGCGAGGGCGGCTTCGAGCGCGGGGGCCGACGGGTACTTTGCGAGCACCAGCATCAACAGTTGTTGCCCCCGCGGCGTGGCCGACGGAAGAGCCGCCACGGCCGGTCCGACCACGGCGGGTCCGGCAGCGAGCAGCTTGTCGAACGCCCAGCGTTGCACGCGCGCCTGGGTGAAGCTCAACGCACGGCACCACGCCGCGAACTGCTCCGGCCCCGGCTCCGGTGCTGGCGGCCGCTCGTGCGGCTGCGCTACGGCGACCGACGGCGCCGATGCGAGCAGCAGCAGCAACAGTGCGACGGCGAATGATGGCCGCAGATGGCGCATGGTTGGCTGCTTCCCCGGGTGCGTGGGATGCGTGGTGCGGTGCGACGGCTCCGCGTCGGGTTCAGCGTACCGGGCGCGGCGCGCGCGCGCAGCAGCAATCCGCGCACGTGAATCCGTCGCGCGTCAGTGCGACAGCGCTTCCTCGACACGGCGCGCCTTCACGCGCACCGCGCGGTCGCGATCCTCGCTCAGGCGCTTGACGGTGGGCAGCAGCGAGACGAAGCGGCCGACCTCGACGAGCTCGAGCGCCTGCATCTTCACTTCGGGCGCGCTGTCGCCGAGCCCGGTGGTGGCGATCGCCTCGATGCGCGTCTCGTCCGGAATCAGGTCGGCCGGCTCCTGGATGATGTGCACCAGGCCACGCAGCGCCGACTCGCGCACCTGCCAGGCCTCGTCGTCGGCCACGCCATACATCAGCTCGAGCGTGCCGGCGACGCGGAAGTTCGCCAGCTTGTCGACGGCGTTGCGGCGCATCTTCCACGACGTGTCGCGCTCCGACTGCAGCACGCGGCGCAGCACGGCCAGCACGCTGGGGTCGGACGTGTCGCGGGTCAGCGCGTCGAGCGCGCGGAGGCGGATGTCCTCGTCGTTGTCCTTGACCAGCACCTCGAGCATGCGGCGCACCTCGCGGCCGTCGTGCGTCGCGCAGAAATCGGCGAGCGCCATGCGGATCGGCTTGCTGCTGTCGGTCGCGCGGTCCTTCATCTGCGCCAGCGACGGCTCGCCATCCACGCGCAACAGGTTGCGCACAGCGGCCAGGCGCACCTCGTCGTCACGATCGTTGATGTACTGCTGCAGCGCGCCGGAGCGAGACGGATGCTCGACCTCGGCGATGCGATCGAGGAACCAGGCCTTCTGCTGGCCGCGCTTCGCCGACTCCACCAGCTGCAGCAGCTCGAGAATCTGGTCGCCGGCCGAGAGCGTCTCACTCATGCGCTTGACGATGCCGGAGACGGCCGCGCGGATTGCCAGCGCCTCGCGCTGCGTGAGCTTGTCGCCCATGCGAGCCTCGCGTTCGAGCAGCCCGGCCATGCTCTTGAAGCGGCCAACCTCGCCGGCCGCCATGATCGCGGCCAGACGCACCGGCTCCTTCTCGTCGTTGATCAGCCGGTCGATCAGCGCGTCGGCCTTGAGGTTGTCCGGAATGCGCGCGAGCACACCCGCCGCCAGCGCGCGCGGACCGGGGCCGGCAGCCTCGACCACACCCTGCAACAGCGGCAGCGACTCGGCCGACGCGACGGTCTGCAGGGCGGGCAGCAGCAACGGATACACCTCTTCGCCCTCGCTGCGGCACAGCTCCAGGAAGCGCTGCTCGCGCTGCCGCGGGTTGCGTTGGCTCGTGCTCCACGCGTCGAGAATGCGCGTCGCAATGGCGGTGTCGGCCGGGCGCCGGTGCGGGTACCGCGTCATCAGCCAGACCGCGGCGTCGAGGTCGTTGCCTTTCACGCCGGCGTCGCCGTAGAGCGTCAGGCCGCGCTCGCGGGCCGATGCTTCGTTCTCGCCGCGCAGCCACTGCTGCAATGGCGGAATCAGGTCGGCCGCGACCTGTCGCGAGAGGCCCTCGAGCGCGTAGATGCGCACCGTCAGGTCGCGGTTACCGAGCAGGCCGATCAGGATGCTGCGCACCGCCGAGTCGTCACCGATAGCGGCGAAGAACTGCGCGACGGGCCGCATCACCAGCGCGTCGTTGCGGTCGTCGTCGCGCTGCGCGAACGTCTGGCCGATGCGCTGCATCTCGCGGAAGAATGGCGTGTCGCGCTCGCGCTTGTTGGCGCCGAGCCCGGCCATGGCGCCCACCGCTGAGGCCGCGGCCTCGCGTGTCTCGCGACGCGGATCGCCCGCGAGTGGCGACAGGATGGAGTTCAGCGCCTCGCGCACCAGCTGCAGGTCGCTCGCGCTCACGCCGTCGCCGCTGGCCCAGCGCGCCATCTGCTCCAGCGCACCGCGGCCGGCGTCGCGCAGCTTCGCGTCGTCCGACTGGCAGGCCTTCTGCACCATCTGCGAGACCTGGCTGCGCACGGTGCGGATCTTGTCGAAGTGCTTGCGGATGATGTCGGCGACCATGCCGCGCACGCTGGCGTCCGGGTGGGCCAGCGCATGGACCATCACGGGCACGAGCACATCCACGAACTTCTCGCCGGTGATGTCCTTCTGCAGCTGCGCGAGGAACACCTTGGCCAGCTCGGGCCGCGCGTTGGAGAGCGAGACCTCGAACAGCCGGCGTGCCAGGCGGGCGACTTCCTCGCCGGGCAGCACGCCGTCGCGGATCACGCCGAGCATGAAGTCCTGGCGGTCGGCGCTGGCGTTGCCCTCCACAATCTTCATGAAGATCGGCGTGAGCACGCGGACGAAGCCGCGCGTGTCGCCTTCATTGAAAATCGTGCGCAGTTGCTCGCCGTGGCGGAATGTGCCGTCCTCGTTGCGCACGAGGTAGCGCGTCTGCAGCGCCTTGAACGCCGCGTCGGCGACGCGACCATCGGCGGAATCCAGCGCCTTGGCCAGCAGGTTGAACATCTCCAGCCAGTACGGATCGCGTGGCAGCGAGAAGGGCTGGAAGAACCGCAGGTCGGCCGCGGCAGTGCGGCCACCGTTGACCACCTTGTCCCAGATGCCGCGCGCGACCGGGCCGTCGGCGAGGTGCACCCAGTGCAGGATGAACGCGCGCTCGGCCTCGCTGGCCGACGGGTTGAACACGCGGGCGAGGTCGGCGAACTCCTTCTGGTGACGCAGCAGGATCTCCTCGACCGCCGCGTATTCGGGCACGGCCGTGAAGTTGTCCGGCGCGTTGCCGTTCGCGCTCGCCAGCGCCCAGCGCGCGTGCAGCATGCGGTGGTCGCCGTAGGTGGCCAGCGCCTCGACCTTGCGTGCGTCGTCGAACCGGCCCCAGTTGCCGAGCAACTCCAGGCCGGCGTTGCGCGCGATGTTCCAGAGCGCGTTGCCGCGCGTGCGCGTGGCGAGCCGCAGCAGCGCGTCGCAGGCCGGGCCATCGCCGACCCACGTGGTGGCGTAGAGCGTGCCGAGCGTCTTGACCGTCTCCTCGACCGTGGCCGGGTCGGAGTCGTTCTCGAGCACCTTGAGCAGCGCGCGGTCTTTCGCCGCGCTGATCGTCTCCTCCGCGGTGCCGCGCAACTGCACCGCCAGACGGCGTACGTCGGGGTCGCGGTCGCCGGTCGCCAGCTGATAGTAGAGCTCGCGCGCGCCGGTCTCCTTGTTGGCGGAGAGCAGTTCCAGCGCCTGCCGCCGCGCATCGTCCGGCCAGTTCTTCACGCGTTCGGCAATCAGCTTGTACGCGCGGCTCTCGCCCCCCGGCTCGGTCGGCGGCGCATAGTTGGTGCCGAGCGCATTGAGCGCCGCCTTCAGCACGGCCGGCTGACGGCGATCCAGGAACTTGATGCTGATCTCGAGGACGCGCGGATCTTTCACGTTCTGGAGGATCTGCAGCGCGAGCACAAGCTCGGGTTCGAGCTTGCTGTCGAGCCAGTCCTTCACGTACGGGATCACCGCGTCGTCGCCGTCGGCGCCGAGCACCAGGGCCGCGCCGAGCTTCAGCTGCGGTTTCTTCAGGTCGTCGCGCAGCACGTCGCGGTAGCGGCCCGCGAAGCGTTCCCTCGCGAACTTCAGGATGTACGACACCTCGTCGCTGAACCAGTCGACATCGCCGGCAAACCCCGCCAGCGCATCGAGAGCGGCCGGCGACGGGATGTTGTAGGCGATGCGCAATGCGTACGCGCGGTAGCGGACGTCGGCCTTCGCGTCGGAGTACCAGTTGCCGATCGCGCGTGCCGTGACCTCGGCCGTCTCCTCGCCGAAGTATGCCAGCTCCATCACGGCCTCGGTGCGGCGCAGCGCGTCGAGGCGGATATCGCCGACCGATTTCTCGAGCTCGGCGAAGTAGCGCTTGCGTTCGGCCAGCAGGTCGGGTGCCTCACGCGCGTTGATCCGGCTCAGCGCCTCGGCTGCAGCGGCGCGCACCTTCTGGTCGGCGCCGGGCGTGTCGCGGATCAGTTCGATCAGTGTGGCGCTCTTCTTCGTGCCGATCATTTCCAGCGTGCGGATGTGGAATTCGAGCTCCGGCCCCTGCGCGCGCTCGATCGCCATCACCACCTGCGCTTCGACATCGGCGCCCTGCAGGCCGTTGAGACGCAGGGTCTGGTAGCGGTCGAGGTGCGGCCGTGGCGTGGGGCAGCCGAGAATCCCGGCGGTGAGCAGCAGCAGGACCAGGCTGAGCAGATGACGAACGGGCACGGGCCGGGGATGGGCCATGCGAGGCGCTCCGGGGGATTCGTGTGGTGGCAACGGCAACCTGCGTGGAGCGGAGGTGGTGGGACGACAGGCTGAGCGGTCATTATGCCCCGCGGCTATGCCGATTCAAGCCGCGGCGCGCCTCTTCCGCCGGGGCGATAGTGATGTCCCCGGGTGGCGGCGCGCCTCGCGGTGTCGCCGGGCTGTCCGGCTTAGTAGAACTCGCAGGTAGCACTCCGATTGATGCCGTCCCCATTCCATGTCCGACGCGAACACGTCATTCCAGATCCAGGCCTGGTACGTGGGTGCACGCATCGACACGCGCGAGATGGAAAAGCGCGATTCAGTGCTGCTCGCGCCGCTGATGCTGCGGGCCGGCAATCGCGGGCATGCCGTGGTCTTCCGATTCGGCGTGATCACGTTCATCAACATGAACGACGGCGAGCGGCAGACTTTCATCGAGCAGGTCCGGCCGCACATCTCGCATCCGGTGCTGCTGCCGTCGTCCGAGGAACTCGACGTACAGCTCGGCGAGGCTGACAAGCTGGAGAACGACGGCCGGCTGGTGCTGGCTGACGCGCGGCCCGAACGCCTGCAGGTGGTGGCCGCGGTGCTGGCCAAGAGTGCCGTACTGGCGCACTACGAACTGGCGTTGTCGCAGGCGTTCGATCGCATCGACAACATGGCCGAGAACCTGCGCAAGGCCGCCCGCAGCCTGCGCGACCGCGACCTGCTGCGCGAGATCGGCGAGGTGCTGGCCACCCAGTCGCGGATGGTCGGGCGCGTGGAGGTAGCCGAAAAGCCGGAGAGCACGTGGGACTCGCCCGAACTCGACCGGCTCTACAGCAAGCTGGCGATCGAGTACGAGTTGCGCGACCGCGACAACGCGCTGACGCGCAAGCTGGCGGTGGTGTCCGACACGGCGCGCACGCACCTCGAGCTGGTCTACAACCGGCGCACGCTGCGGGTGGAGTGGTACATCGTGTTCCTGATTGTGTTCGAGATCGTGCTTACGCTGGTGAAGCTGATCTGGCCGTGAAGCGGCCGATGATGGCGTGTCGGTCTCGTCTGCCTCACACGAGGTCCGCGACCGCCTTCGCAAACGCCAGCAGCGCGTCCTTCGTGTCGGGCGCCTTGCCCTGGATGAAGACCGGACTGCCGCCACCGCGGATGCCGTGGCTGGCGCCGTGCTTCTTCACCAGGTCGCCGATGTGGCCGCCGCCGTCCACGTACTTCTGGTTGCCCTTGGCGACGAGCGACTTGCCCGCGACGCAGAACACCACGCCCTTCGCGTCGCCGAACGAGTCGGCCGCCTGGTCGGCAAAGTTCTTCAGCGCGTCGCGCGAGGTGTCTTCGGGCAGCCAGAACGCCTTGACGTGCGACGACGCGAAGTCGGGCTCGGCACTGCTGCTGGCCGCGCTGGCCGCCTTCTTCGCCTCGTCGCGCGCTTCCTTCAGCTGCTTCTGCAGGCGCTCGATCGCGTCGGGGATGCGGTCCGCGGGCGTCTTCAGCTTCTCCGCGATACCGCTGAGCAGGCGGCGCTCGGTCTGCTGCTGCTGCAACAGCGCGTCGCCGCACAGCGCCTCGATGCGCCGCACGCCCGCCGCCGAGCTCGCCTGGCTGACGATCCGCACGCCGCCGATCTCGCCCGCGCGACGCACGTGCGTGCCGCCGCAGAGTTCGATCGTCGGGCCGCAGATCACCACGCGCACGACGTCGCCGTACTTCTCGCCGAACAGCGCCATCGCGCCGCGCTTCTTCGCCTCGTCGGGCGTGCTGATGTCGGTGCTGACTTCCGCATCCTCGAACACGCTGCGGTTCGCGATCCGCTCGATCTCGTCGAGCTGGTCCGGCGTCATGCTCTCGGTGTGCGTGAAGTCGAAGCGCAGGCGGTCGGGCGCGACCAGCGAGCCCTTCTGGTGCACGTGGTCGCCGAGCACCTGGCGCAGCGCGTGGTGCAGCAGGTGCGTCGCCGTGTGGTGCCGGCGGATCGAGTCGCGTCGCGACGTGTCGATGCGCAGCTCGAGCTTCGGCCGCTTGCGCAGGTCGAGCGTGCCGTCCTCCACCTTGATGAAGTGCGTGCGCATGTCGCCCGCGAGCTGGCAGTCGGTTATGACCACCGTCGGCGCGCCCTTGCCGTTCTTGCCCGCCACGCTCAGCGTGCCGTGGTCGCCGAGTTGGCCGCCCTGCTCCGCGTAGAACGGCGTGGTGCGCGCGTACAGTTCCGCGGTCTGGCCCTTCTTCAGCTCCTCCACCGGCTTGCCGTGCTCGTCGATCACGACATAGTCCTCGCCGCCGAGCACGATGTGGTCGTCGGTGTAGCCGATGAATTCGGTCTTGCCGATGCGGTGCTTGGCCTCGTCGAGCCGCGTGTCGAACGCCTGCTTGATCTCGCCGCCCTCGCCCTTGCTCACCATAATGTGGCGGACTTCCGCGTGGACGTACCCGATCGGGTCGATCTCGCGCTCGTGCTCGCGCAGGATGAAGCGCGTGACGTCGCCGGGGAAGCCGTAGGTCTGCTCGAGGTCGAACACGATCTCGCCGTTGAGCACGCCCTTTGGCGGCTTCGCATGCTTGAGCTTCGGCAGTTCGGGCAGTTCCAGCTCGCCCGCCTCGACCAGCTTCGCCAGCTTGCGTGGCGGCTTGTCGGGCAGCGCGAACGTCGGCGGCAGCGGCGCGATCCACGCCGGGTCGCCGGGGTTGTCGAGGAACGCCTTGATCTTCGCTTCGCCCTTGTCGAGCGTGCGCAGGAACGCCTCGCTCTCGTTCTTCAGCAGGTCGAGGATGATGCTCTGCTTCTCGCCGAGGCCGGGGTACGGCTTCCGGTACGCC
>JBFWQT010000007.1:0-40363 GCA_050249295.1 Planctomycetota bacterium | reverse complement strand
CTTGGCCCTCCAGCACCACATTGCCGGCGCGGTCGATCAGCACCAGGTGCGGGATCGTTGTCACCTTCCCCGCGCGTCTGGTCTCGCTGGTCGTGTCGTACACCATGAGCCAGTCGAAGCCCCACTTCTTTGCCTCTTCGGCCTGGCGGAAGGCGCTCTCGCCACGCCAGGGCTGCCCGATGCTGATGATCGTCAGTCCCCGCACGGCGAATGTGGATTGAAGATCCTTGAGGTCCCCGTTCATCAGCTTCAGGCACGGTTCGCACCACGCGGCCCAGAAGTTGACAATCACTACCCGGCCGCGGAATGCCGACAGCGTGACCGTGTGCTTCTCGTCGGTGAGGTCGGGCAGCGTAAAGTCCGGCGCTGGTCGGCGTCCCGTGGTCGTGCGGATGGCGCGGGCGAATGACAACGACTCGGTGAGGTTCTCCGACGGGGCATCCAACTGCGACAGCGTGGCTTCCGCATCGGCGACGCGGCCTAGCAGAATCTGCGCCATGCACTTGCTCTGCTGCAGGAAGATCCGCCGGGACGCATCGCTCGCTACAGCGAGTTCCCGATCGGCCCAGCGGACCACTTCCGGAAGATCCTGAAGCGCGATTGCGCAACCCAGGGCTCGCTCGGCCACCCACGACTGCCACGACGGCGGCAACGGATCCGCCGAGGCGTACAGGGACTCGGCACTGTCGAGATATGCACGCCATGCCTCCGGGTCGTTGTGATCGGTGTGCAACAGCTCACGGAACCGCCGCTCGCTGTCGGCACGTAACGAATAGCCGATCGGCACGCACACCGGCAGTTGCGCCGGCTTGTGGTTGCCGCACACGAACCGGGGATGAATCAGTCCGACTCCCGACACCCGCGCCTCGAACCATTTTGCCTCGCAGCGTGGCCGCACACCGATACGGAATCGCGCCTCGGCCGACTCGCCGGGCGGCAGCGGGTCAAGCATCACGGCGGAGTTCGCCGCGTCATCCAGTAACGACACGTCGTCGCTTCCGGCCAGTTCCACGCCAACTGCCATTTGCGCAGGCGTTGCCGACTCGCCACGGTTGGTCAACCGGAGCACCAGCCAGCCGATCTCGCCCGCCTGCAGGATGCCGTCTCCGTCGCTGGCGGCCAGGTCTTCCACCCAGGCCGCGTCTACGTCGAGCAGCGGGGCGCCGTCGCCGGTCTCGGCAGTCCAGGTCTGCGGTTTTAGCGCAAAACCGAACTTGTCCTGCCAGGTCAGCGTCCAGGTCGTCGGTCGCCGCACCATTGCCTCTGTAGCGACCAGTTGCAGGTGGCGTGTCACCGTCTCGCCCGGTTCGATCGAGCCGAGCACCACAGGCTGCGGCGCGCCGGCCACCGCCTCTGCCGGATCGGCGCTGAGCATGCCGACCAGGTGGTGGATCGTGCCGGTCCCGGCATTGTTCGCGCGGACCACCAGCGTCACCTCATCGCCGGGTTGCAGTACCGTTCCTTGCGGCACCTCCCAGTGTGCGTCCACCGTCACGCGCGGCCACTCCCGCGGTTCAGCCGGGGAAGCGGGCCAGTGGATGGTCTCGCCAGCGATCACCACGTCGCCGTCTGCGTCCATCAACCACACCGATACGCCTTCCGCGCTGTCGCCGACACCGAAGCGCGTGCCACACGGATGCAACCTCGAGAGCAGGGCGTCGGGCGGCAAGTGGCCTACCAGGTGAAACAGCAGACCGCATTCTTCGTCGTTGTCGGCAAACGGATCCTCGTCCACGCGAATGATGTCGGCACCGTCGTCGTCCCACCGCCATGCCTTCAGATACACCTCATCTGCAGAGGTGTTCGGCCTCCGGTACTCCACGACCGATCGGTACGGGCCCACCGGCTCGGCATCTCCGCCGTTGGAACGCGCGATGTGCAGTTCCCGGGTTTCCGGGCAGGACAGCGATACCAGAGGCGCACGGCCTTGCAGGGCAACCAGCTGCACGCTCCGCGACGGCGTTGCGGGTAGCTCCACCGAACGTGGCGAGGTCACGGAGTCGCCTTCGATCACCACGAGAACGTAAATGACGCTGATGCCGCTTCCCTGCTTGCCAGCATAGGTCACTACCTGGAATTCCCGGTCGTGTTCCGGGTCCGGCCTTGCCGTGCTGCCGTTCGGTTCGCGACCATCCAGGTTGGCCGGCATCTGGTAGACGAAACGCGCCGTGCCGTTGCGGTCGATTGCCCAGTACGAGTCGCCCGCCGTCCACCCGGACACCGACAGGACCCGGCTGGTGCAGAAGTCGGGATGAACCGGATTCTCGGTCTCGATCTTGCCCGCCTTCTGTGGGGCCGACCCGTCGATCCGCCACAACTGCACGCCAGTGCTGCTGAGATGTTCCAGATCCTTGCGCCGGGTACGCATCGAACCGGTCGCCAGCCACTGCGAGTCCGGCGACACAGCGATGCTCCCGATCAGCAGGTCGCCCTCCGCGAGGCCGGCATCTGACACACCGCTTGCCGAGATCCGCCACACGCCCACGTGCTGGCCATCCAGTCTGCGGACCACAACCCGCCCGTCAGCCGACAGCAGGTACGGGGCGTCGTCCACATCAAGAGCGGGAAGCTTGCCGATGCAGGCAGGCGGTTGATCGGCAGCACCGGCTCGCCAGACTGACCATTCCCCCTCAGGGGTGTGCCCGCGCGAACTCCGCGTCGCGCGTGTTGCCCGTTGCGTCAGAAACACCCCGGACTGGCCTGTCACATTCGGCCATTTGCCGTACCAGACGCGGAACTCGCCGGCCTCACGGTCGGCAAACCGCATAAGTTCGGTCGCGCCGCCCTCGGGCGAGATCCACCACACGGAGTTGAACGCCGAATCGCCGGCCCCTTCAGTCACACCCACGCAGCCGGGTGGCACGTTGTCGCTTCGTATCGTCCCCGGCAACATGACGGTCTGCCGCCGGGCCTTTGGTGCGCCGTTGTTGTAGAACGCGCGGTCGGATTCCGCGGCCGGGATGCCCGGCTGTGGAGGCAGCACCCGCAACGGCCGGTCGCCCCACGGCGGCGTGGTCGGCAGATCGACTGGCGAATCCTGCCGTGGGGCAACGTTGGCGGGCCTGGCCGAGTTCGCGGGTGATGGGGCGGTCCCCGGGTTGGCGGACGGGCCTGCGGGAAGCGGCGCAACTGCCGATGCCGACAGCGAAACGGGTGGAGCGCAGGCGGTGATACTCGCAAGGACCAGCACCGCGGCCAGCGTCCGGATTCTGGATCGTTCCTTCATCACTCTCTCCGGCGTCAGGCGTTCACAAACTCGGCACGGGTGCGGACGCCGTGCTCCAGAAAGTTGCGGATCCCGATTGACATATCGCGGGTCTCGCAGCAGCGGGCGAATGCTTCTGACTCGTGGCGCAGGCCATCGACCAGGGGCATGCGGCAGCCACGGATGATCGCGTCGCACAGGATGCGGTCGACCAGATGGCTGAGGTGATTCAGGTCCACTCCGGGTAGTTCATCGGGCATCGATATCGGGCGGGTGTTCATGGCGGGCAACGACACGCGGCCACCCGCCACATCTCGCGCCAGCTGTTTGGCGTACTCGACCACATCGCCGGGCACCTGGCGGTAGACCAGACCGGCGGCAACGGCTTCTTCCGCAGACATCGCCCGGCCAGTGCGCAACATCGCGGAGGCGCGCCCGATGTCGATCAGGCGCGGCAGACGCTGCGTGGCCCCGGCACCGGGAATGATGCCGAGGTTCACCTCGGGCTGTTGCGCGGCCACCTTCAGACCCGCGCGGCAGACGCGGGCGGTGCAGCACATCGCCAGTTCGTTGCCGCCACCAATGGCTGGTCCTTTCATCGCGCAGATCACCGGCTTGCCCAGCGACTCGATTCGGTTGCCGACTTCCTTGGAGGCCATGCTGGTGGCGAACCCCTCTTCGGGAGACCGGATGCCGGCGAGGAAGTTGACGTCGGCACCTGAGACGAATGCCTTCGTGCCGTAGCCGGTCAGCACCACACCGCAAATGGCGTCGTCAGTGCGGATTGCATCCACGTGCTGCTGCACTTGCTCGTAGACCGCACCGTTCAGTGCATTGAGCACGCGCGGCCGGCGGATGGTCAACACCGCAATGCCGTCGTCGTCGTTCCGTAGCACGTGGTCAATCGGCCATGGCTCTCCGCTGGCGGCCTGCCGCCTCAACGACTCGGGCACTGCAAAACCGGGGAAGCGCGTGGCGTAGTCGCGCACCAGTTCCAGTGCGCGGGCCGGGCCGGCGGCGTTCATCATGGCGAACGGCGGGCGGATATCGAGTCCGATCTCGAGCGCCATCTCCAGATCAGCCACGTTGGTGATGCCGCTGTCCAGCACCTGGCCCACCAGGCCGAAGTACGCGCCCTGCATCCGCTGCGCGATCGCGGCGGAACGCTCGCTCGGCAGGTCCACCTTCTCACCACGCCCGGCGACTTCCCACTTCGCGCCGCTGGCCACAGCCTGCTGCATCAACGCTGGCGAGCGCCACCAGTCACCGAAGCGCTTGCACATCTCGGTCAGGCCGTGATGCGTGATCGGATTGCCGCCGGTGAGGTTCATGGCGGTGAACGGACCGACAGTCAGCCCGAGCGCCGCGGCCGCTGCCGCATCTACTTCCTTCACGCTTCCCATGCCGGATTCCACCAGCAATGCCGCGGCCAGGAACAGGCCCTCGAAGATCGGGTCCAGCGCGTAGCCGTAGCGGGAGCCGACCCGAATCGCGACCTTTCCGATCTCCTCGTAGAAGCCCAGCAGGGTCTGCACCAGCCTCGCATCGGTGTCGCAGCCGGGCACGATCTCCACCATCGGGTTGCGCTCGGCCGGGTAGAAGTAGTGGATCACCAGGCAGCGGTCGCGGCGCGGCAGGGCGCCGAAGATCTCCTCCGGCTGCAAGTGCGACGAGTTGGATACGAGCACCGCATCCGGGCAGAGCTGCTGCGCCTGGCCGAAGATTGATGCCTTGACCGCGGCGTTCTCGGTTGCGGCTTCGATGATCAGACTGGCCCCCGCCAGCGCGTTGTAGTCGCTGGTGAAAGTCAGGTTGGCCAGCATCGCGTCGGCCTGCGCTGGGTTGAATGCGCCGGTCTCCTGGCCCTTGCGGACCTTCTTCTCCACTCGCGCACGTCCCGCGTCCAGGGCGGCGTCGGAGATATCCACGACGACCACCGCCACACCGTGCTGGTGCAGCACCTTCGTGAAGTGCAGCGCAATGTCCGGCCCGATCTGGCCGGATCCGATGATGCCGATCTTGTCGAGTGCGAGGTCGCGGTAGTGCCAGGTCATCGCCGGTTCTCCGTGTGTCGACGTGGTGTGTGGCGGGTTGCCAGGGCCGGGTGGAGCGGTAGCGGAATGCGCCGCTTGACGGGCCCTTTCTGGCGGCGTAGTATATCGAACGTTCGTTCGACTTTTCCAGCGGAATTCCAGCCGCGTCGTCACCGGGAGACAGCAACGTGAGTCGTGCCGCGATCGTCGACTGGGCCCGCGAGATCTACGAGGACGTGGACTTCGGCGTGGTCCGCCAGTGGTTGGCCGAGGACCCGGCGCGCAAGGCCGCCGGTTACCTTCCGGTCTACGCGCCGAAGGAACTGATTCACGCCTGCGGGATGCTGCCCGTCGGAATCCACGGTGGCGGCAGCCTGGAGATCATCCGCGGCGACGCGTTCTATCAGAGCTACATCTGCCACCTGCCGCGCTCGGTGGTCGAGCTCGCGCAGTCGGGCCGGCTGGACATGCTCTCGGCGGTGCTGTTCCCGTCCACCTGCGACGTGATCCGCAACCTGTCGGGCATGTTCAAACTGCTCTACCCCGACACCTACGTGCGCTACATCGACGTGCCGCAGGTTCGCGACGAGGAGATCAGCACACAGTTCTGGCAGCACGAACTGGAAATCCTGGCGAACGACCTCGGCGAGGTGAGCGGTGTGCGGCCGGACCGCCAGCGGATCAACGCGTCGATCGCCACCTACAACCGTGTGCGCGCCATCATCCGCGAGCTGTACCGCGCGCGCCGCGACACGCCATGGAAGGTGCCGAGTGAGGAACTGTACCTGCTGCTGCGTGCCGGCGAGCTCGTTCCGCCTGGAACATTCATCGAGCTTGCACAGCGGTACCTGGTGGCCGTGGCCGACTCCGACGACCGGCTGAAAGATCGCACGCGGGTGATTGTGGTGGGTGCGTTCTGCGAGCAGCCGCCGCTGGGCCTGATCAAGACGATTGAACGTGCCGGCTGCTGGATCGTGGACGACGACTTCCTGGCCGGCAACCGCTTCATTGACGTGGACACGCCGGTGCCCGCGGCGTCCGCCAACGGTGGCAACGGCAATGGTGGCGCCGATCCGCTGGAGGCGATGTCGCGCTCGTTCCTGCGCCACGCCATGTGCACGTCGGTGCTCTACGAAGACGACCCGACCGGCAAGCGGCGCCTGATGGCCGAGCGCGTGAAAGCGGCCGGTGCCGACGGAATCATCTTTGCCGCGCCCAGCTTCTGCGACCCGGCTCTGCTGGATCGGCCGATGCTGCGGGCTGGCGCGGAAGCCGCGAAGATTCCGTGCATCGCGTTCCAGTACTCCGAAAACACCGGCCAGTTCCAGCAATTCCGCGAACAGGCCGGCACGTTTGCCGATTCGATCAAACTATGGGGCGAAGGGGGTGTCTGATGGCCGTTGCCGCTGGCAAGAAGATCGAGGCTCAGAAGGACCAGTCGATGGTCCTGCAGAAAGACATGATCGCCGCCCACTTCGATCGGCTGGCGGCGGCGCCAGACACGAAGGAACCAGTGGTCTACACGTTTGTGCCGGGCAACCTCACCGAGCTGATCCGCAGCTTCGGCGCGCTGCCGGTACTGCCCGAGATCAACGCGTTGCAGTCGGGCATGCGCGGCAAGAGCCGGGACTACATTGCCGAGGCCGAGCGACTGGGCCACTCCGAAGACGTCTGCACTTACGTGAAGTGCGACATCGGCATGGTCAAGTCCGGCAACATCGGGCCGACCGGCACCCGCTTGCCGAAGCCCGACCTGCTGCTGCTCAGCTACACCGGCTGCTACACGTTCATGAAGTGGTTCGAGCTGCTGCGCGAGGAATACCAGTGCCCGTGCGTGTTCCTGCACGTGCCCTACCAGGGCGACGGCAAGCTGGAGCCGGCACATCGCGCGTACATGGTGAAGCAGCTTCGCGAGAAGGTGATCCCGGCGCTGGAGCAGGTCACGGGCCGCAAGTACGACGAGGACCGGCTGCGCGAGATGCTCAAGCTCTCGTCGCAGGCCGAGGACGACCTGGTGTGGGTGCTGCTGTCGGCACGCAACAAGCCGAGTCCGATCGACGCGTACTTCGGCGCGGTCTACTACGTCGGCCCGATCTTCAGTTCGTTCCGCGGCACGCCAGAAGGCGTGGCCTACTACCGCGCACTGCGCGAAGAGGTGGAAGAACGGCTCGCGGCCGGGCTGGGGCCGGTCACGCCCTCGGGACCGCTGGAGCATGAACGCTACCGGCTGGTGGTGGAAGGTCCGCCGAACTGGACCCACTTCCGCGAATTCTGGCAGATGTTTGCCGATGAAGGCGCCGTGGTGGTCGCCAGCACCTACACCAAGGTCGGCGGCACCTACGACTTCGGCTTCCGGCACGACGCGGCCGACCCACTGGGCACGCTCGGTGACTACTGCAGCGGCTGCTACACGAACCACAATCTGCCGGGTCGCATCGACATGCTCTGCGACTACCTCAAGGAGTACGAGGCGGACGGCTTCCTGATCAACTCCGTCAAGTCGTG
Organism: Planctomycetota bacterium; assembly: GCA_050249295.1. Taxonomy (GTDB): domain Bacteria; phylum Planctomycetota; class UBA8742; order SKZP01; family SKZP01; genus JBFWQT01. The sequence continues at coordinate 32,620 of JBFWQT010000007.1, read as the reverse complement.
CAACTCGTTCTCGGCAGGCCAGCTGATGATGCTGCGCGAAGTGGAGAAGCGCACCGGCCTGCCCGGCGGCTTCGTGGAGTCCGACCTGGTGGATCCGCGTTACTTCTCGGCCGCCAACATCAAGAACCGGCTGGAGAGCTATCTGCAGATGATCGAGGCCCGTCGGGGTCGGGGTGCGCAAGGGGGTGGGGCATGACCATCGAATGCGTTGTCGGGATCGACCTCGGCTCGACCACCACCAAGGCCGTGATTCTGGACCCGGACCAGCAGCCGCTGGGGCGTGGCATCACCAACTCGCGCAGCAACTACGACCGTGCCGCCGAGGTGGCACGCACCGAAGCCTTCGTCACCGCGAGATTCAATCTGCTGCGCCGCGAGGTGGAGCGTGTGGCTGGCGGCGAGTTGCTGGAACGGCTGCTGCTGGCCTTTCGCCTGGAACAGACGCAATTCCAGCTCGGGCGGTTGCATGCACTGGTGAAGGAGGAAATCGACCGGTCGGTGCGTGACCACCTGCGGTCGGCTGCGCATACCGCAGTGGATGAGTTGGTGCGCCGCATCGCAGAAGAAGAAGAGACGCGGTTTGCGGACCCGGATCCGTCGAAGCGCTCGGATTTCTTCCGGGACGCAGCCGGGTCTGCGTGGTGCCGCCTGGCGGAAGAAATCTGCGATCCGGCGGGTGCCAGCTTCGATCTGCTGGTCGGGCTATATGACAAGTGCATCATCCGCGTAGAAAACGAGCCCCTGGAACTCGGCTTCGACAACCACATCGACACGGCTCTGGAGCGCATCGGCAATCCGCCGGACGTACGCGCCGGAGTGGAAGCAGCTGCCAATGCGCAGTTCGAGGTGAAGGCCACAGTGGGCACCGGCTATGGCCGCGCACGGCTGCCGTTCCCGAAAGAGCAGATCCGCTCCGAGATCCTGTGTCACGGCCTCGGTGCGTCCAACATGTTTGGCGGCACGCGCACGGTGCTGGACATCGGCGGCCAGGACACCAAGGCGATTCAGGTCGACGAGAACGGCATCGTCACCAGCTTCCAGATGAACGACCGCTGCGCGGCCGGGTGCGGTCGCTACCTCGGATACATCGCCGACGAGATGAACCTGGGCCTGCACGAACTCGGCCCGCTGGCTGAGCAGAGCAAGCGTCGCGTGCGCATCAACTCCACCTGCACGGTGTTTGCCGGCGCCGAGCTGCGCGAACGGCTCGGCCTGGGCGAGAAGCGCGAGGACATTCTGGCCGGCCTGCACCGCGCGATCATTCTGCGCGCCATGAGCCTGCTGGCCCGCAGCGGCGGCGTGGATGACGAGTTCACGTTCACCGGTGGCGTGGCCAACAACGCGGCCGCCGTGCGCGCGCTGCGCGAACTGGTGGAGGAGAACTATGGCCAGCGCCGGCTGAACATCTCGCCCGACAGCATCTACACCGGCGCGCTGGGGGCTGCCCTGTTTGCGCAACGCATCGCCTGGTCCTGACACCACCTCCGACAGAGGAGCCGCACCATGCCCGAATCCGCATCCGCGACCGCCACACGCACCATCGTCACGGCCGGCATCGATGTCGGCTCCGGTGCCGTGAAAGTGGTGGTCATGGCGTACGAAAAGGACCGCGACCCGCCGCACGGAATTCTGGCGCACGGCGTGTCCCGCATCCGCAAGCGAGATGTGGCCGACGTGGTGCAGCAGACATTCGATCAGGCGGTGGCGGATGCCGGCGTCGATGTCATCCACTATGTGGCCACCACTGGCGAGGGCGAGGACATCCCGTTTGCCACCGGTCACTTCTACGGCATGACCACGCACGCGCGCGGCGCGCTGTTCCTGGAACCCACCGCCACATCGGTGCTGGATGCTGGCGCGTTGCACGCACGCTCCGTGGCGTTTGATCCGCAAGGCAAGGTGCTGGACTACAAGATGACCAGCCAGTGCGCGTCTGGCTCCGGCCAGTTCCTGGAGAACATCGCGCGCTACCTGGGCGTCTCGCAGGCCGAGATCGGCGAGCTGTCGTTGGCATCGACCAGCCCGGAAAAGGTCAGCGGCATCTGCGCGGTGTTGGCCGAGACCGACGTGATCAACATGGTGTCGCGCGGCATCACCACGCCCGACATCCTGCGTGGCATCCACGAAAGCATGGCCGGCCGGTTTGCACGGTTGCTGCGCTCTCTGGACTGCGGTCAGGCCGTGTTTGTCAGCGGCGGGCTGGCATCCGACGCGGGGCTGATGGCGGCACTGCGCGATGCGCTGAACGAGGACAAGCGCCGCAAGACGCCGCCGCCGGTGGTTCACACGCACGAGTTGTCGATCGCGGCGGGCGCTATCGGCGCCGCGATCTGGGGCACATTCCGCTATCAACGCCTTGGCTCACAGGAGGCCGCATGGACCCGCTCGACCCAGCCCAGCCCGGCAGCCACAACCTGATCATCCGCAACCTGAGACCCGACGATCTGGAGCGGATCGTCCGCATCGACGAGGAGTATGTCGGCCGTCGCCGGCAGAAGTGGTTCGAAGACAAGCTGGCACGGGCACTCAGCGGCTCCGCCCTCCGCGTCTCGCTCGGCGCCGAAATCGACGGCCTGCTGGTCGGTGCGTTGCTCGGGGACATGCAGTACGGCGAGTTCGGCGTGCCAGAGCCAGTCGCCGTACTCGACACGGTGGTGGTCGATCCCGCATTCCGCCGGCAACGCGTGGGCGCGGGCATGCTGCAGCAGATGGTGAAGAATCTGGCGGCGCTGCGCGTGACCAGCATCCGCACCGAGGTGGCGTGGGACGAGTTGGACTTGCTCGGCTGGTTCAACAGCGCGGGGTTCCGACCCGTACCGCGACTGGTGCTGGAGTTGCCGGTACATTCCGCTTGAGCCAAACCCGGCCGTTCCGCCCCGACTGGCACTCCGCCCTTCCACGCACCATGCCACGCACGATTATCGAGCCGTTCCGCATCAAGATGGTGGAGCCGATCCGCATGAGCACCCGCGAGGAGCGGGCCGCCGTGCTGGAATCCGCCGGCTACAACCTGTTCCGGCTGCCGGCCGACGAAGTGATCATCGACCTGCTGACCGACTCCGGCACCAGCGCCATGTCCTCGGCGCAGTGGGGCATGCTGATGCAGGGCGATGAGTCGTACGCCGGCGCCCGCAGCTGGTTCCGGTTTGAAGCGGTCGTGCGCGAGACGTTCGGCTTCGAACATGTCGTGCCCACCCACCAGGGTCGCGCGGCCGAGCGCATCCTGTTCAGCGTGATGGTTAAACCGGGCCTGGTGGTGCCCAACAACACGCACTTCGACACCACGCGCGCCAACATCGAATACCTGGGTGGCGAGGCGATTGACCTGCCGTGCGCCGAAGCGGCCGACCCGGCACTGGACGCCCCGTTCAAGGGCAACATGGATCTGGCGGCGCTGGAGGCACTGATCGAGAAGGTTGGCGCCGACCGGATCCCGCTGGTGATGGTCACCGTCACCAACAACTCGGGTGGCGGCCAGCCGGTGTCCATGGCCAACATCCGGGCGATCAGAGAGATTGCGCACCGGCACAACCTGCCGTTCTACATCGACGCATGTCGCTTCGCGGAGAACGCGTGGTTCATCAAGCTGCGCGAACCCGGCTACGCCGACAAGACAGTGCCGGAGATCGCCCGCGAGATGTTCAGCCATGCCGATGGCTGCACGATGTCGGCGAAGAAGGACGCGTTCGCCAACATCGGCGGGTTCCTGTGCAGCCGTGACGCAAAGCTGACGCACCAGGAGCAGGATCTGCTGATTCTGACCGAGGGCTTCCCGACCTACGGCGGAATGGCGGGCCGTGACCTGGACGCGATTGCCGTTGGCCTGGAGGAGGTGATGCACGAGGACTACCTGGCGTATCGCCTGGCCTCCACCAGTTACGTGGTGAACAAGCTGCACGACGCTGGCGTGCCGGTCATGCGCCCTGCCGGTGGCCACGCGGTGTACCTGGATGCGCGCCGCTTCCTGCCGCATGTGCCGTCACTGCAGTACCCGGGGCAGGCTTTGTCGGCCGAGCTGTATCAGCATTCCGGCGTGCGCAGCGTGGAAATCGGCACGGTGATGTTCGGCTACGACCCGCACACGAAGAGCGAGAAGCCGGCCAAGCTGGACCTGGTGCGGCTGGCCATTCCGCGGCGCGTCTACACCCAGAGCCACATGGACTACGTAGTGGAGTCCGTCATTGAACTGTTTGCCGAGCGCGAACGGATCAAGGGGATGAAGATTGTGGAGGCGCCCGAGTTCCTGCGGCACTTCACCGCCCGCTTCGCCTGGATCAACTGAACGACCGGACACGGTCAGGAGAAACCACATGGACGCCCACGCCGACGCGCTGACCAAACCAGCCGCGGTCGATGCCATCAACGCGCTGATCCAGGTCGGGCGCATGATGTACGCGCAACGCTACGTCTGCGGCCGTGATGGCAACATGAGCGTACGGCTGCCGGATGGCTGCGTGCTGATCACGCGGTCGTGCTGTCACAAGGGCCTGCTGACGCGCGATGACTTTGTGGTGCTGGATGCGCACGGCAGGCAACTGGCGGGTGCCGGGCGTCCCAGTAGCGAATCCGCCACGCATCTGGCGGCCTACCGGTTGCGGCCGGACGTTGGCGCGGTGGTGCATGCTCACCCGGTGGAGTGCGTGGCCCTTTCGGTGGCTGGCGTAGACCTGGATCCGCCGGTGGTACCCGAAATGGTGCTCAGCACCGGCCGTGTAGCCACCGTGCCCTACGCCACGCCAACCACCGGCGACCTGGAACGCGCGGTGCTGGAGTATCTGCCGCATCACGACTCGATGATCCTGGCGCGGCACGGCTCGCTGAACCTGGGGCCCGGCCTGATGGATGCCTTCTGTCGGCTGGAAAACCTGGTTCATGCCGCCCGCACCGTGCTGTTCGCGCGGATGCTCGGAAGCTGCCAGCCGCTGCCAGAAGAGGAGTTGGTCGCGCTCCAATCCGCGCATCACGGGTTCGTGCATGGAGCATCCACGTGACCACCTCCATTCCGCCCGAGTGCGATGTGCTGGTAATCGGCAGCGGGCTGGCGGGCTTGTGGTTCGCGCTACAGGCGGCGCCCCACTCGCGCGTTCTGCTCATCACCAAGGGCGCTGCGAACGACACCGCCACCCGGAAGGCGCAAGGTGGAGTGGCCGCTGTGGTCGCACCGGCCGATTCGCCGGAGCAACATGCCGCCGACACGATGGCGGCGGGTGCCGGGCTTTGCGATCCGCAAGTCGTTCGCATGGTCGTGGAGGAAGGCCCCGCGCGAGTGGCGGAACTCGAAGGGCTTGGTGTGCGGTTCGATCGGCACCCGAATGGCGCACACGATCTCGGCCTGGAGGGCGGCCACCATCAACGTCGGGTGCTGCACGCCGGAGACGTGACCGGCAACGCCATCCAACAAACGATGCTGGACGTGGTTCGTCGCCTGCCCTCCGTGCAAGTCTGTGAGCACGTGGTGGCGGTGGATCTGCTGACGGTGCGGCCTGCCGGTGAAGCTGCGGCCGACGAGAACCACTGTGTCGGCGCACGCGTTCTGGATACCCGCTCCGGAGCCATCGTGGACGTGCGCGCCGCCGCCACGGTGCTGGCGACTGGCGGCATCGGTCGTGCCTGGTCCATCACCTCGAACCCGGCGGTGGCCACCGGGGATGGCATAGCCCTGGCCTGGCGGGCCGGCTGCACGCTGCGCAACATGGAGTTTGTGCAGTTCCACCCCACCTGCCTGCACCGGCCCGGGGCCGAGACATTCCTGCTGTCCGAGGCCATGCGCGGCGAGGGTGGCGTGCTGCGCAACGCAGCCGGCGACGCGTTCATGGAGCGGCACCACCCGCTGGGCAGCCTCGCGCCGCGCGATGTGGTGGCTCGTGCGATCGAGCTGGAACGCCGGGCCACTGGTCAGCCGGTGGTCCTGGACATGACCGATGTGGACTGGGAGTTCCTGGTCCGGCGCTTCCCGACGCTGCACTGCGCCTGCCTGCAGCAACACATCGACATGCGCGTGGATCCGATTCCGGTGCAACCCGGCTGCCACTACAGCTGTGGCGGCGTGCGGACTGGCTTGCACGGGCAGACCGACATGCCCGGACTGTACGCTATTGGTGAGACAGCCTGCACCGGGTTGCACGGCGCCAACCGGCTGGCCTCCAACAGCCTGCTGGAAGCACTGGTGTTCGCGCATCGCGCGGCTGGCCACGTTGAAGACTCCCGCGTGTCGCCACCGATGGTGCCGACAGCTGCGATTGCACCGTGTCCGGAAGACCGTGTCCCAACGTCGTTGGTCGACTGGGTGCACGACGTTGTACCGCCGCTGATGCAGCACCTCGTCGGTGTGATCCGCACGCAGCCACACCTCCGACTGGCGGCCTCGCACGTTCGCCAGATAGCCGAAGCAGCGGATGCGTCCGGGCCCTCTGGCCCGCCAACGCGCAATCAGTTGGAAGCCCGCAATCTGTTGGCTGTGGCGCAAATGGTCGTGCAGTCCGCTCAGCAACGGTCGGAGTCTCGCGGCACGCATTGGCTGTCGGACCTGCCGTTCACTCGCGAAGATCCGGCTGTGCCCACCGACATTCGCATCGAGTGCGCGACCCCACCCGCAGCAGCGCCGGTTGGCCTCACGCCGATGATTGACGAGGAGCATCTGCAATGGAACTGACCGCGAACCCCCGCACGCCGCCAATTGCCCTGGCGGAATTGCCCGCTGACGAACTCGCAACGCGGATTGCGCAGTGCCGCGATCAGCTGGGTTCGCGCGTCCTGGTGCTGGGTCATCACTATCAGGCCGACGACATCATTGTGCATGCCGACGCCACCGGCGACTCGTTCCGCCTGGCGCAGCTGGCGGCTGGCTCCGAGGCACCGTTCATTGTGTTTGCCGGCGTGCACTTCATGGCAGAGTCCGCCGATGTGCTCACGCCCGAGCGGCAGACCGTTATCCTGCCAGATCTGCGTGCCGGCTGCTCGATGGCGGACATGGCCCACGTGGAGGATGTGGAATCGGTCTGGTCCGAGTTGATGGACGCCGAGACCGGGCGGCGGGTGGTTCCGATCACGTACGTCAATAGCTCTGCCGCACTGAAGGCGTTTGTTGCGCGCCATGGCGGGGCAGTCTGCACTTCATCCAATGCGGCAGCCGTCTTGCGCTGGGCCTTCGACCGGGCAGACCAGGTGCTGTTCGTTCCCGACCAGCATCTCGGCCGCAACGTGGCGCTGGATCTCGGCGTGCCGGCTGACGGTATTCGCACACTGGACATCGGGTATCCGCGCGGCGGCCTGACGCCCGACGAACTGCGCCGCACCGACGTGCTGCTGTGGTGCGGGCACTGCTCGGTGCACACTGCCTTCCTGCCAGCGCATGTGGCCCACTGGCGAAGCGAACACCCGCAAGCGCGCATCATCGTGCATCCGGAATGCATGCACGAGGTGGTCACCGCCAGCGATCAACACGGATCCACCGGTGCAATCATCCGCGCGATTGAACAGGCCGAGCCCGGCTCGACCTGGGCGGTGGGCACCGAGATGCATCTGGTACAGCGGCTACAGGCGCAGATGCCGGATCGCACGGTGAAATCGCTCAGCCCGTTCCCGTGTCTGTGCTCCACCATGTACCGCATCCGGCCGGCGTGGCTGTTGTGGGTGCTGGAGGAACTGCTGGCCGGGCGACCGCAGAACGTGATTCGCGTGCCGCACGATGTGGCCGTGCAAGCCCGGGTGGCGCTGCGACGCATGCTGGACATCCCGGCCTGAGTGCGGCTGCGCCATCAACCGGGACGAAACAACTTCGGCCGGGAGGCAGGACTCTCCTGCTTCCCGGCCGTGTCATTCCGGTTCATTCCGGTGTCACTCAGCGTCCGGCCAGGGCCCGCGGGAACAGAATGTTGTTCTCCAGATGGATGTGCTGGTGCAGGTCGGCTTCCAGCGCTTCCAGCCCGTGCCACAGCGCGCGCCACGTGTTGCAGGCATCTTGCGGCACGATGTAGTTCTCGGTGAGGTCGCGGATCTGGCGCAACGCTTCGCCGGCGTCATCGTGTTCCTGCAACATCACGCTGATCGGGCCATCCGCCATTTCGCCGCTGCCCTGGCGGATCATGGGGAACAGGATCTGTTCCTCTTTCATCATGTGCTGATCCAGCTCTTCCTTCATGGCGATGTAGACGCTCAGCAGCCCGTCGAGCTGTTCGGGGGCCCGGGCGTGGTGAACGCGGTGGACCTTGCGGAGCATCGCTTCCAGCCGCGGCATTTCTTCCCGCAGGAACACGTGGTGCGTGTCCACGATGTGGTCGATCAGATCGCTCAGCGGCTCGCTATCCCAGCGGCGCGCATCCTCTTGAGGTTCAGCCAGTTCCTTTTCGATTTCGTCGAGCACGGCACTCACGTCCAGCTTCTTCTTCTCGCAGACCTGCTGCAGCGGGTCTCCGCCGTGGCAGCAGAAGTCAATGCGATGGCGAGCGAACACGCGGGTGGCAAGCGGGAAGCCGGCGGCGATCTCGCCCACCGGTGTTTCGGCCTGGATTCCCTGGACTGTCATGGTGGTTCTCCGGTTGGTGATGAACGAACAACTGGCTACCGCTTCGGCCGAGTCCGTCGAGCCGGTGCCAGGGGGGACAACAGTTGAGCGAGTGCGGCAAGGGCGTCATCGGCTCTGGCCAGGCCAGCCGTGCTGCGGCCCTGCAGACCGGGCATGCCCATCAGGGCATGAATCGTGCCCATCACGGTGATCAGCAGCAGTTCCGGCTTGATGTCGGACCGGATCGCACCGCTTCCGGCTCCATCCGTGATGGCAGCCAGCAGGAACGCGCGGGAGCGACGGACCAGCGCGCGCAGCTTCTCTACCGAGTCGTCCGGCAGACTCAGCCAGGCCTGCTCGGAGCGCAGCAGCCACGAGAGCCCGCGGTCGGATCCGATGGTGCGAACGCGATTCCGACCGAGCTGGATCAGCCGGTCCATCGGCGGAAGGTCGGCGCCGGGAAAGGTGGCCTCGATCTGGCGCACCGCGTGATCGACCGCGGCGCGCAGCATGTCATCCAGCGTGGGGAAGTGGCGGAACAACGCGCCGGTGGTGACGCCGACTTCATGCGCCAGGGCGGCTGTGGTCAGTGCCGGCATGCCGTGTTCACCGGCGATACGCAGCACCGCGTGCGCAATCTCGTCGCGGCGGTCGGCGCCCGACTTTCGCTGTCGTGCACCGGTAGCGGGCCCAGCCTTACGTGCAGGGCGAGCAGCGGCTTTCCGTGACGGCGTTCCGGACATGGCAAAGTGAGGCGGCAAACGGACCGAAGTTGACTGAATGGTAAGTAACTGCTTACTGACTTGCAAGGGCGGACTGACGAAAATCGATGTGCCATCGTGCGTCAGTCGAGATCGGGCCGCAGGATCGGGCGCAGAGCCGGGGTGTGGTGGTGCGCCTGCTCGAACACATCGTTGATGGCAGACAGTGGATGCGCTTCCACAAACGGAGAAAGCTGCACGCTGTGGGTGGCCAGCAAGTCGACCACCTCCGGATACAGCCGCGCGTCGCATCCCCAGTTGCCGAACGCCATGGCGTCGAAGGCCATCAGGTTGGAAAGCCGCAGTTCAGTCTTCTCCATGGTGAAGCCCACCACGGCCAGCACCGCGCCATGAGAGAGCAGCGACCAGGCCGTCTCCTGGCCGGGCTTCGTGCCGGAGGTTTCGAAGATTCGCCAGCCGAAGGAGCGGGCACCCGCCTTGTTGGCCGCTTCGTTCACCATGTGGCGCAACTCGCGCGAGGTCAACTCAGCGGAGTTGAGTGCCGCCACCGCGCCATGTGCGGATGCCATCGCCAATCGTCCCGGGTTGACATCGATGGCCACCACATGTGCGCCGGTGGCGGCGGCAATCTGCACCGCATGAATGCCGATGCCGCCGGCGCCAATCACAACCGCCAGGTCACCGGCCTGCAGCCCGGAGCGCACGACCGCCTGGTAGGGCGTGGTCAGCGCATCGGCCACCACCGCCAGTCGCCAGAGATCAAGGTCGGCCGCCACGATTTCGGGAACCGGGCACAGGTAACGCGCTGGCACCACCACATGCGTGGCGAATCCGCCGTGTCGGTCGTTGCCCGGCATGATCTGGTTCGGGCAGATACGCATCTGCCCGGCGCGGCATGCGTCGCAATCACCGCATGGCATCACCGCCGGCACGATCACGGCGGCATCCAGCAGTGACCGGTCTACGCCGTCGCCGATGGATTCCACGGTTCCGCTGATTTCGTGGCCCAGTGTGAGCGGCAACGCGGCGCGTGTGGAGACCCCCTGGTGCAGGAACGACAGGTCGGTGTGGCACACGCCGCAGCCCGCCACCCGCACCAGCACTTCACCGGCGGGAATGTCGCCGATCGGGCGCTCGTTGAACTCGAACGGCTGGCCAGGGCGGGTCATCATCCATGAGCGGATTGTGCTGGTGGCGGTGGTCATGCCGATTCTCCAGAGGGCTGTGGGGTCGCAGTGCTGAAGCGATCGCGCAGAACGCGATGCAGGATCTTTCCTGTGGCCGTGCGCGGCATCTCCTCGGCCGCTACAAAGATCAGGCGGCGCGGACGCTTGAAGCCCGCAATGCGGTTGCGCAATGAGCCGAGCAGTGCGGCTTCGTCTGGTGGTCTGCCATCGCGCAGCACGACCACTGCCGTGACTGCTTCACCCCAGCGCTCGTCCGGCAGGCCGATCACGGCGACATCACGCACGTCCGGATGCGCGGCTACGGCGGCTTCCACTTCGGACGGATAGACGTTCTCGCCGCCGCTGATGATCATGTTGTGCTTGCGATCGACCAGTTCGTAGTAGCCGTCCGCGTCGCGACGGGCCATGTCGCCGACGCCGCAGTAGCCGTCGCGGAACGCCGCCGCGCTGCGTTCGGGCTGGTTCCAGTAGCCGCTGAACGTGGTGGGTGTGCAGGACCACAACTCGCCGACCTCGCCATCTGCGACGGCGTGCCCGTTGTCATCCAGCAAGCGAAGTGGCTGCGTGCCGATGATCTCGCGGCCGATCGAGCCGGCGTGATCCAACTGGTCCTCCGGTCGGAGCAACGTGACCAGCCCGGCCTCCGTTGAGCCGTAGCCTTCGAATAACTCCGTGCGTGGAAACTGGTCCATGATGGCCAGTTTGGTTTCGCGCCGGGCTGGTGCCGACGACACCATCAACTTGCGCAACGCCGCCCGTTCCGCTGTGGCGCGGACACCGGCCGGCAGGTCCAGCAGCATGATGCAGTGCGTGGGAACCAGTGACGACCACGTTATCCGCTCGTCCACCAGCGTCTGCAGCAGGTGTCCGGCATCAAAGTGTGGCCGGTTGTAGATGCAGGCCACGCCGCCGGACCACGCGAAGACAAACGAGTAGAACACCGAGTTCACATGGCACATCGGCATCACCAACAGGCCGACATCCGACCGGCCGAGCGAGAACTCCACGGCATTCAGCAGGTAGAAGGCGGCGTAGCTGGCGTGCGACCGCATCGCGCCCTTGGGTCGGCCCGTGGTGCCGGACGTGTACATCAGCGTCCAGGGTTCATCGGGCTGAGCGTGCACATGCGGTGCGCGATGTGATGCGGCGGCAAGCAGCGTTTCGTAGTCGTGCCAACCAGGCAGCGGGTAGTCGTTGGCGTCGCCCAGACGGATGAAGCCGCGGGCCGGCACATCCAGTTCGCTGCGGGCGGCGTCGATGCGGTCGGTGAACGCCCCCTCCACAATGAAGGCCCGCGCGCCGCTGTCATTGACGATCCAGGCGACTTCCGGCGCGGCCAGTCGGAAGTTCACGGGCACCGCCACCAGGCCGGCACGCGCAGTGGCCGCGTACACCTCCATCCACTCCACGCGGTTGAATGCCAGTACCGCCACACGATCGCCGCGCCGCAGGCCGATACCGATCAGTGCGTTGGCCAGTCGGGAGGTGCGGTCGTTCCACTGGCTCCAGGTGAGCGCGCGCGTCAGATCCTTCACGGCAACACGGTGCGGGTAGAGTGCCGCGTTGGCCGCCACAATCCGGGAGACATCGGGCAGGTCGTTCATGTGGCCTCCACCGTGTGCGCGGCACGTGCGGCCAGTGCTGCGCCGAACGCGCCCATCTCCTGTGGATGCACCGGCACGCGCACGTCCAGGCCAAGCGCTTCACCGAGCAACGTGCCGACCATCGGGTGGTGTGCAATCACGCCGCCAGTGGCGACCACGGGCGCCACGATCTCCGCCATTTCCAGCACGCGCTTGACCACCGAGCGGTACGCAGCGCGCGCCAGGTCGGTGGTGGCAGTGCCCTCACGGATCAGCGTCAGTACCTCGGTGGCGGTGAACACTGTGCAGAAGGCGCCAAGGTTCACCTCCTGCTTCCAGCCGTCGGCCAGCCGGGGCAGGGTGTCTACCGATACGCCGAGCCGCAGCGCAATCTCTTCCAGAAAGCTACCGGTACCGGCCGCGCACTTGCGGTTCATGCGGTGCGACACGCGCCGGCCGCTGTCATCCAGGCGGATGATCTTGGCGTCCTGCCCGCCGATATCCACGATGGTCAGTGCGCCGGCAATGTAGTGGTGCACGCCGCGCGCATGGCAGTCCAGTTCGGTGCGCGTGCCCGACACCACGTCCATTTCGCGATCCAGCAGGTGGCGCCCGAAGCCGGTGGACCACGCTGCCGCAACGTCAGCGCCCTTCGCGTCAGCCGCCTTGCAGGCTACGTCCAGGGCCAGTTGCGCCGCCGCCTTGAGGGCCGCGCCAGATCGAACCACGGACGTGCCACGCACGTTGGCAGCGGCATCAATCACCACGGCCTTGGTGTTCCACGAACCCGAGTCGATTCCGGCGAACAGGTGTTCCATACGTCGTCGTTTCATGCCGACGCGAAGTCGGCCAGTTGCTCCACAAAGCCTTCCACGTTGGTCGCGGTCTGCTCCTGTGAGAAGCAGCGCAGGTCGTTCAGGTCTCCGTCGATGGTCAGCACCGGAACGCCGAGGCGGTCGCGCAAGCGCGCGGGCATGCCGTAGCGCGTGTTGGAGTTGTTCGGACAGGTGCGCGCGTCGTGGAACACCACGCCGTCGATCGCAAACCGCTCCACGGCATGCGCAATCGCCCGTTCCTTGGGTTCTTCCGATCGCGCGATGAACAGCTCCAGAGACGCGCGCGCCATCGAACGGAACGGATCGGCCGGATCGAGCGCATCGAACACCCAGCTGTCGCAGTAGGTGGATGCCACGACGCACGCGCGCTGCGAGGCGAACAGGTCGGACAGCGCCCGCAGCCGGCCCCAGATCGGCATTCCGTCCCAGTACAGCCGGAACTGTTCGTCATGCACCGCACCATCCTTGAGGCGGGCGATCGACTGCAGCTCCAGCAACAGATCCAGGTAGAACGCCGGCGCCTCGGGTGCGCCGCGCAGCACCACCGCCGGACCCATCAGAATGCAGCAGTCAAAGAAGCTGATCGGCGACGGCTCGGCCACGGCTGTATCCAGGCAAGCACGCCACAACTGCGAACACTGTCGAGAGTCGTTCATGGCGGCCGTCAGTCGCGCGGCGTCCAGGCGCTGGCCGGCTATCGATTCCAGTGCCGGCACCAGCCGTTCGAACTGCCGCGCATCGGAATCCACCAGGTCGTCGGTCACCTCGTCCACGTCGCGCCGGGCGGTGATTCCCATCAGCGGCACGTCCCATTCGCGCGCGTAGAACGAAAACCAGTCGCGCACATCGCGACACTGGTTCGTGTTGAACACCAGCACGTCGGCCTTCGGAATCGCATCGAATCCGAATCCGCTGAGCGGCGTCTGCTTTGTCAGGTACGCGCCCACATCGCTGCACAGGTACGAGCAGACGTCCGGCGAGTACCCGCGCGCGTGTGCCCGGCCAATGCACTGGTTGGCCATCCGCGTGGCGCCCAGCATCGCGCCGTGGTTCTCCGGGAAGTACACGGCAAAGCCCAGCGCCCGCAGGATCTCGGCCGGCCCGACACTGGTGCACCACGCCACCGGCGCGGTGTGTTCCACGGCCGCGCGCCGCAGGTCGGCGAAGTACGCACCCATCTCTTCGCGCAGGCGGGTCATGCTGGTCAGTCGCGGCGGCTTCTGGCTCATGGTGTGGTGTCCGATCCGGTTCTGGCCGTGGCCGATGCCTGACGTTGCTGATGTTCCAGCGCCTTCAACGCCGCTCCCAACGCCCCGTTGAGAATCGGTTCGGGCAACACGCGGATCGACTCGCCGCTGCGGTCCTCCAGCGTTTTCAGCACGCCCGGCACCCAGGCACAGACGCCGCCCGACGCGCAGACCGGTCCGGCCAACGCGCCGATCTCGCTGATGCGGTCGGCCACGGATTCGATGCAGCCGCGTGCGATTGCCTCGCGCGTGCAGCCATCCCGCAGTCGTTCCAGCACCTCGGTGCCCGCAAACACGCTGCAGTAGCTGCTGATCGGCGCGGCGGTGTCGGCGCCGGCGGCCAGCTCTTCCAGCCGCGTGACGTGGATGTCGAGCTGCATCGCCGACACGTCGAGGAACGTGCCGAGGCCCAGCGCGCATCGTCGTGCCGTCCGTACGTCGTCGCAGCGGCCGCCATCCATCACGCGAAGCACTTTCGGCACGTGGCCGCCCAGGTCGATCAACGTCAGCGGTTCCTGCAAGCGGAACCAGGCCCCGGCAGCGTGGCAGGTGGTGTCCAGCACGGTGAGCGCCACATTCGGAATGTGATCCGGCGCGAAGCCGGTGCCGCAGATGATGCCCAGCTGGTTCATCGCGATGCCGGCGTCCTCGCAGGCAGCGCTCAGGGCTTCCAGTGCGCAGTCACGGAAGTAGCCGCGGGTCGGCACGATGGCGCGCCCGATGATCGACCGGTCGGCGTCCATCAGCAGGGCTTTGGTGCAGGCCATGCCCGTATCCACACCTGCCACAACAGTGCTCATTGCGATGCTCCTGGTTCGCCGCCCACAGTCAGCAGCCCGCTGCGCTGTTCGTGCTCGTTGGCCCGCTCCACCAGTTGCGCCAGTTGCCGCGCGACCTGGTCCATCGAGAACAGTCGCGGGTCGTGCGCGTCGGCCTCGATCACCAACGACGGCAGGCCCGTGGCGCGCGTCAGGCGTTTGGCCAGGCCGTAGCGCACGTTACTGAGTTCCGGGCTGGTGCGGTCGTCGTGGTAGATCACGCCGTCCACGCCGAAGCGGTCAAACCACGACTGCAACGCCCCGGCTTTGCGGCGATCCGAACGGTTGGGCAGGATGCTGATGCTGGCCCGGGCAAGGCTCTCGATCGGGTTGGTGGCGTCGAGGCCTTCGAACGCAAACACGCTGCCATAGGTGGATGCCACCACCGCCACGCGGTGCTCCATGAACAGCCGCGCCAACGGCCGCAGCGCGCACCAGATTGGCGGGCCTTCCCAGTAGAAGCGGAAGCGTTCGCCGGGCACGGCGGCCTGGCCCGCGGCCACGCGCTCTTCCAGTTCGTCTTTCAGCAGGCGGTAGTACTCCACCGCTTCGGGCGTGCCGCGCATCATCACGAACGGCGCCATGTGCACCAGCACATCAAAAAACGTCAGCGGCGAAGGTACGGTGCAGGCCAGGTCCAGAATCTGGCGCCACAGTTCGGCGGCCTGCGACGACAGCTCCACCACCTGCGAAAGCCGGTCCATGTCCAGCGGCCCGGTGATCGGCTCCAGCCGGCGTGCCAGCAGGAGCATCTGCCGGGTGGCAGCGTCCAGGTCTTCGTGCTCGATGCGGTCCAACCCTGCGGGCGGATGCAGACCCAGCACCGGTACATTGAAGTGATCGCCGGCCCACTCGAACCAGCGCGCCTGGCTGGCGCCGAAGTTGGTGCAGTACACGGCCACGTCCGGTCGCGGCGGCCCGTCCACGCCGTGCGCGGTACGCAGCGGGCTTTCGCCGGCCAGCAACGCCCCGATGTCGCTGGTCATGCCGGAGTGCGCAAACGGCGAGAAGCCCTCGGCCATCGCGCGCGTGATGTAGGTGCCGGCCTGGCGGGTGGCACCGATCAGCGCGGCGTGGTTCTCCGGGAAGTAGACCGCCAGGCCGAGTGCGCGAAACAGCTCGACCGGACCGGTGCCGGTGACCCACGCCACCTTCTGCCCGCTGTCGCGCGCGGCAACCAGGCGGCGGTAGTAGTCGCCAATCATCCCGCGCAGTTGCGGCGCACACCGCAACGTCACGCGCCCCTCGGGCATGCCGCCATCGGGTTCCACGCCGGTTGATCGCACTGCTGCGGTCGGGGGACGGTCTGATTCAGACGATGCCTGTTGCAGCTCTTTCTCTCGCTCCTGGCGGCGCATGAATTTCTGCCGCTCTCTCGAGTGCGCGAAGTGCACCAGCGCGCGGTTGTGCGGAACGTGCAGGTGGTAGCGCTCTGCCTCGCGCACAATCGCCCCGTTGATGGCGTCGATCTCGGTACGCATGCTGCGCGAAAGATCCTGCCACATGGATGGGCGGTTCTTGCCCAGCGCCTTCTGTGAGCCGATCAGCGGCTGATAGGGGTCTTCCTCGTTGACAATCGGGATACCCCGCCAGCGCATCACGCTGACGATCTCCATGCACAATTCGCGCATGAAGGCCTGCATGTCGGGGTCGCCCAGCAGCTCGTGGCAGGTCAGGCCAGTCAGCGCGGAGACCGGGTTGATGACGGCGTTGTGCAGCAGCTTCTGCCAGATCGTGGCGTCGATGCTGGCGTGTACCTCCGTCTCAAGGCCGGCACGACCGAACACCTCGCCGATCTGCTGCATCACCGGCCGGATCTGCCCATCCAGCGGTGCGATCTGGATTGGCTTGATGCCCTTGCGGAACCGCAGCCGGTTGGGACCCACGTGCTGCACGCTGTGATACGTGATGCCCGTGACCACGCGATGCGCACCCACCAGGTCGGCAATTGTCTCGGCGTTGCCGATGCCGTTCTGCATCGAGAGCACCATCGTGTCGTCGTGCAGCACCGGCATCGCGGCGCGCGCGGCACCGTCGGTCTGGTAGCTCTTGACCGCGATGAACACCAGATCGACCGGGTCGACATCCTGCAGGCTGGTGACCACGCGAATCGGAATGCAGCGTTCGTCCGCATTGCCTTCCGCCAGGAACAGGCCGGACTCGGCCAGTAATCGGGCGCGCGCGACGTTGTTCTCCACCAACAGCACGTCTTCGCCCGCGGCGGTGAGTGACGCACCGACCATGCCGCCCAGGGCACCCGCGCCGACAATCAGGACCCGCATGGCAGACTCCTCAACGGTTGGACCAAACGGGGCGGCGTTTGGCGCTGAACGCCGCGATGCCCTCGCGCACGTCATCGGTGGCCATCAGCTCATCCAGGAACACCTGCTCTGCGTGTTGCCGGGCCTGTTCAAACGGCATGTGGGCAGACTGCATCAAGGTGCGCACGCCCATTCGCAGGATCAGCGGGCTGGCTTGCCGGAAGTCATCCAGCACGGCTTCCAATTCGTCGTGTGCCGTCTCCTGCGGCACGATGCGACGGACCAGGCCGAGTTCCTTTGCTTCCTCGGCCGAGTAGCGTCGGCCGGACGCGGTGATCTCGATGGCGCGCGAGATGCCCACGCGCTCGGGCAGAACCGCCAGGCCGACCGGCGCGATGAACCCCAGCCGGATCTCCGGCTGGCCGAACGAGGCGTTCGGCGTGGCGAGCAGGATGTGCGCCATCAGCGCCAACTCGAACCCGCCGCCCAGGCAGTGACCATCCACCAGCGCCACAATTGGCACCTCCAGTTCGCCGAACATGCAGAACATGCGGCTGAACGAGTCCACCATCAGCGGTGCCTGATCGGGGTGGTGCTCCTCCACATCGGCCCCGGCGCTGAAGGCCCGGCCGCGCGCGGTGATGGCCAGCGCCTTGATGGACGGATCGTCCTTCACGCGCTTCAGCATCACGCAGATCTGATCCATCATCGCCACCGTCAGGATGTTCAGCGGCGGCGAATCGAGCGTGATGTAGGCCACACTCTCGCGCACCTCGTACTCGGCGTGCGTGATGCCAGTCGGGGCGGCAGAGGAAGCGGGAGTGTCGGTCATCGCGGTGGCTCCTGTGTGTTCCAGCGGGGAAGACTGCCGGATACCGCGGTATCCGCTGATCGGACCCTCAGCGCGCCGGGCAATGGCCGGTTTGCGCGTGTGGACGGAAGCGGAGGACGGCCGTTGCCGAGCCGACCATCCGTGTTGTTCGCAAGTGCGATGCCGTTGGTGCTGGTTTCGTGGTTCTGCATGCGGTCGCTCCGATCAGGTGCCGATCGCCTGGCCACCGTCGACGCGGATCACCTCGCCGGTGATGTGGCGCGCGGCTGACGACGAGAGAAAGGTGACGGCTGCCGCGACATCCGTTGGTTCGGCGATGCGTCCGAGCACGGTTTCGTCGATGGCAGCCTGCAGGACGGTCTGCGGCAGCGCGTCGGCCATGGCAGTGCGCACCATGCCTGGCGCCACGACGTTGACGGTGACGCCCGAGCGGCCAAGTTCGCGCGCCAGGCTGCGCGCCATGGCGATCATGCCGCCCTTGGCTGCGGCGTAGTTGGCCTGCCCCACCTTGCCGCGCAGCCCGTTGATGGAGGCGATGCAGACGATGCGGCCACTGCCCTGCGCACGGAACCCGCCGGCCACCGCGTGGCAGTAGGCGAAGGCCCCCTTGAGATTGACGTCGATCACGTCGTCCCACGCAGCTTCCGTCATCTTCCAGCTGATCGCGTCGCGCGTGATGCCCGCGTTGCAGACCAGGACGCCGAGCCGCCCTAACGTGGCGCGGACCTCCGCGACAGCCTCCGTTGCACGCGCAAAGTCGCGCACGTCGGCGTCGATCCGCAGTAGCCGGCGGCCGGTGGGAGCGAAGGCATCACCCAGCACGGTCGCGTCGTGGCCGGAGCAGTCGCGATCGACCACAGCCACATCGCAGCCCTCGTGCGCCAGTGCGATGGCAATGGCGGCGCCGATGCCGCGCATGCCGCCAGTGACCAGCGCCACGTGATCGGTGAGGCCGAGGTCCACGCTATGCTCCCGCCTGCTGGCCGTTGCCGGCCGCGGTTGGTTGCGGCACGGCCACCAGGCTGGCACCACATTGGCCGCAGAACTGGAACTCGGCCGGGATGCCCTTTGCGCCGCACTCCGGGCACTGGTGGCGCGGCGGTCCCCAGATGAACTCGCTGCTGCCACCATCGGCCGCCTTCTGCCGCAGGCCGCGGTAGTCGGCCTTGCGCTTCTCCACAAACGCGCTCATGCCTTCCCACGGCTCGGCGCTGGTGTAGTGCGTGGAGAGCCAGTCGGTGGCGTGGCCGACCGTCGCGTGCCAGGCCGCTTCCTTCCAGTAGTTGGCCTGCACCTTGGTGTAGCGCGTGCACTCCGGGAACTTGTCCAGCAGGTGCTGGCAGATGGCGTCGACCTCGGCGTCGAGCTGGTCGCGTGGGACGACGCGGGTGACGAGGCCCCACTCCAGCGCCTTGGCAGCGGGGATCCGCTCATTGAGAAACAGGATCTCTCGCGCCCGCCGGTCGCCGACGTGCAGCGCCAGCCACTGCGTGGAGCCGCCACATGCCACGCTGCCGACGTTGGTGCCGACCTGCGCCAGGAACGTGTCGTCGGCCATCACCGAGAGGTCACACGCCAGCTGCGATTCGTTGCCGCCCCCCACGGCCATGCCGTTGATGCGCGCCACCACCACCTTGGAATTCTTGAAGATGCTCTCGATGTAGCCGGCGAAGAGCCGCATGTACTTCCAGTAGTCGCGCGGCCGCTGGGTGTACTCGGCTGCGTACTCCTTGACGTCGCCGCCCGTGCAGAAGGCCTTGTCGCCGGAACCGGTGTAGACGATCACGCCCACGGCATCGTCGTTGGATGCGTCGTTGAAGGCCGTGATCAGTTCGCGCAGCGTGTCGGTGCTGTAGGCGTTGTAATGGTGCGGCCGGTTGAGCGTGATGCGGGCGATCAGGTCGCGCTTCTCGTAGGTGATGTCGCGGAAGCCGAATGAGTCGCCGGGTTTGCTGGGGAAGTACTCGACCATCTTGGTTCCTTCCGGAAGTCTCGGGGTGGAAATAAGTCGGACGTTCGTTCGGATATTTATCGAACGTTCAATCGGTTTCGACGCGCACAACCAGTGCCATGGCAGAGTCGCCAGCGGCGCAGCCAGTGAACAGGCCGTAGCCGCCACCCAGCTGTGCCAGCTCCTCGATCAGCTCGATCACAGAGCGCAGGCCGGTGGGTGCCTGCGGGTGGCCCCACACCAGCGAGCAGCCGAAGCGGTTGAGGCTCTCCGGCTGCAGGTCCAGCTCGCGGGTCAGCGCCAGGTCGTTCACGGCAAACGGCAGGTGGGTGGTGACTGCCACCAGGTCGCTGGTGCCAATGCCAGCCGACTGCAGCGCGGTACGCACGGCCGGGGCGTTGGCCAGCGGCATGAAGCCCTGCTTCACACGCGCACGGCCGGCCGACACCAGCCGCACTCGCACGGCCGGGTCACGGGCGTACTCTCTCGCGCGGTCGGCGTCGGTCACCAGCATGCCGGCATTGCCGTCGGCCGGGTGGGTCTGCGTACCAAAGGTCACGGAGCCATCGCGCACCACGGGCCGCAGCTTCTCCAGGCCGTCGGCGGTGGTCGGGAACACGCCCTCGTCAGACTCCACCGTGGCCCGCACGCGGCCCTTCGCGTCGGCGACCACGGCCGGCAGCATGTAGCGCTTCTGGAAGGCGCGGTCGTCGGCCAGCGCGCGCTGGTATTGCTCGTGCCGCAGCAGCGCCAACTGATCCTGAGCCGAGCGCTCGATGCCCAGTTCGCGCGCCACGTTCTCGGCTGTATCCACCATCGCGTTGCGGCCGATCGGGTCGCAGCTGAAGTTGTCCAGCACCCAGTGCTCGGTGACCGAGGTCCCGCCGGAGCCGTCCGGCTTCGGGTAGATCAGCGTCGGCCCGTTGCTCGTACGGTCGGCCGCCACCACCAGCGCGCAGCCCGACCCGCCGGACGCGACGTCGTGCGCGGCATGCGACAGGCACGCGGCCGATGTCGCGCAAGCCTGCGACAGCGTGGCACCCGTGACCTGCGGCAGGCCCATCAGACCGGCCACCCACGGCGCGCCGTAGAACGAGTGCCGGCTGGGAACCGTGGTGCCCAGCACCAGCGACTCGATCGCCTCCAACGGGACACCGCGCGCCGCCAACGCTGCCACCGCGCTGGAAGCGGCCAGCGGAAGTGGCTCAACGCCGGCCAGGCTGCCCTGCCACTTGCAGAACGGCGTGCACCACCAGGCGCCGAACGGGATGTGACCTTCCAGTTTCATGTGCGCACTCCGGTTTCAATGACCCCGCGATCCACGTCGGCTGGCGCTGCCAGACGAGGTCGGCCGGCTTCGCTCATGCGATTCACAGGTCCGCAACGCTCGTGCCGTTCGGCAACCAGTTCGGCCATGATTGACAGCGCAATCTCGGCTGGCGAGCGCCCGCCGAGGTCCAGCCCGATCGGTGCGTGCACCCGTTGCAGCTGCTCGTGCGATGCCGCATCGGTGTTCAGCGCGCGCATCACCTGCGCCACCTTTGCCCGGCTGCCAATCATCCCCAGGTAGCGCCACGGCCGGCGCAGGCACTCGGCCAGCACCTCCTGGTCGTGTACGTGCCCCCACGTCACGATCACAATCCATGTGTGGCGTTCGCTGAACGGCAGCGTAGGGATCAGCTCGCGCAGCACGCCATGCCGACAGTCAACGCCGGGCGCAAAGTCATCCGGTCGGGGCCAGCCGTCGCGCTGATCCAGCACGGTGACTTGCCAGCCGCACGACGTGGCCATCGGGGCCAGCGCTTGTGCGACGTGCCCGGCACCGAACACCAGCAGCTGGGGTCGCTCCGGGAACGGCTGAACCAGGAACTCGGTCCGCCCGGTGCAGGCCTTCTCCAGGTTCTGCGTGCGGCCGCCCATGTAGTCGTAGCGGTACCGGCGCGCGCGGCCGTCAGTCAGGGCCTCCAGCGCGTGCCCCACCAGCAGCAGTTCCAGGCTGCCGCCACCAATGGTCCCCACGATGCTGCCGTTGGCGCGTACCAGCATGGCGGCGCCCACATTGCGTGGCGACGAGCCATGATCGCCGACCACGGTGACCAGCGCCGCCGCGAAGCCAGCTTCCAGCTGTCGTGCCAGCTCCGCATAGACAGCCGGGTCCGGCCGCTCGTCGGGTAGGCCGATTGCCACCAGCGGGTCGGGCGATGTCGGTGCAGCGAACTCCCTTGTCATGCCACGCCTCCGCGAGCGATCGCCCGGATGCGGTGGCGCAACGCGAAGTAGTCGCGCGGCGTGTCAATGTTGTCGAGCACTGCCGCGTCATCCATGTGCAGAAGCCGGCGCGCAACGCCACGTTCGGCCAGCGTGTCGCGCAGACTGGACTCGTCGGGCAACGCCAGGGCTGCAGCCACGCCGCCGGGACCGAGCACCAGCGGGTGTCCGGCTCGACCGTCGCAAGCGGGCGCCACACTGGTTGTCGAGTCTCGCCACAGTTCCAGCACCAGCGCACGCAGCGTGGGTTCCGACACCACCGGGCAGTCCACCGGCCACAACACCAACCCGACCGGTGAGCCGCACGCATCGCCCACTTCCTGCATCCATTCGGCCGCAGTGCGAACCGACGACGCACGCCCGCGCGCGTGGTGCGGATTGTGCCGCACGGTCACGCCGCGCATGCCCGGTGCGCGTCGGATCCAGCGATGGTGTCGGCCGCTGATGACTGCGATATGCCCGCACACCGAGCGTGCCGCGCGTACCATAGCGCTGACCACCGGCTCGCCACGCAGGTCCAGCAGGGCCTTGCAGTTGCCCATGCGGCGCGACTGCCCCGCCGCGAGAATCGCCACACCGATCATCAACCCGTCATGGGTCGTCGCCATCCGGTGACCAGCGGGCGCCGGCATGCGTCGGGGTGTGGCATCTCTCATCGCTACCTCCGTTTCGAGTGCGGAAAGCGGCTCGGCAGGCCGTTGAAAATCATCGTCACCATCTCCAGACCCAGCTGGTGCAGTGGCATGTCGCGCTTGTCGTCAAACCACATGAAAATCCAGTTCAGCATCCCGAAGATGAACAGCGTGTGGTGGCGCACCAGCTTCTCGTCGTGCACGGTGCGGCGGTTCAGTTCGGTGATGTCGGCCACGATGTCGGCGACCAGCTCGTACCAGCGGTGGCGCACGTCGCGCACACGCTCGTATGCATCGCCCTTCAGCGACTCGATCTCGAAGGCGCAGATCTTCAGCTCGTTGCGGTGCCGCGCAAAGAATCCGAGATACGTCTGCACCACCGTATGGATCTTGTCCCACTGGTCGCCCACGCGGGCCAACGCAGCCTCCTGCTCGTCCACCAGCCGGCTGAACGTGTTGAACTGGATCTGATAGAGCAGGTCCTCCTTGCTCTCGAAGTAGTAGTACATACCCGCCAGGCTGTAGCCGGTGGCGCGGGCCACGTCGCGGATGGACGTGTTGTCGTAGCCCTTGGTCGCCATCAACTTCGCAGCTTCGGCCAGCAGGTTGTCCAGCTTGGCCTCGGTAGCCGGGCGACGTACCGACTCGGCCGCGCGTGCGGACGGCGACTGCGCCTTCTTCGTGGTCGATGGCTTCTCCGCCGGCGCGGTCTTCGGCTTGCGTGGGCCGAGCTTCGTGCCGGGTTTGGTGCCGGGCTTGCGACGGACGGGCTTGCTCTTGCTCATGGCGCTGGCGTGGAGGAGGTGGACGGTGATTCTGCAGCGCGGAGAGCGGCCACAATCTTGTCGGGCGTGATCGGCAGTTCGGTGATGCGCACGCCACAGGCGTCGCGGATCGCGTTGGCAATCGCACCCATCATCGGCAGCAACGACCCTTCGCCGATCTCCTTCGCTCCGAACGGCCCGCGCGGCTCGTAGCTTTCCACCGCGCGGCTGACGATATCGGGGCACTCCGCAATGGACGGAATGGTGTAGTCGTGCAGGTTGCCGTTGGCAACGGAGCCGTCGGCGCGGAACGTGGTGTCCTCGTACAGCACCTCGCCCACACCCATGATCACCGAGCCTTCGACCTGTCCGTGGAACGTGGTCGGGTTGATCACGGTGCCGGCGTCCGAGTAGTCGGTCACGCGATCTACCGTCACGCGGCCGGTCTCCAGGTCCACCGTCACCTCGGCGACGGCGGTGGAGAAGCTGTAGGCCGGCGACGTGCCAACCGTGGAGCCCTTGAAATCGCCACCCAGTTTCGGCGGACGATAGTGGCCAGTGCCCACCACCGGGCCGTTCTGGCTGAACGCCATGTGAGCGGCACTGGCCCAGTCCATGCCGACTGTCGGATGCGCCGGAATGAAAATGCGACCGTCGCGCGCCGCCAGCCCATCGGTGTCGCACCCCAGATGCCGGGCAGCCGCCATCAGCACCTGGCGCTTCACATTGGATGCGGCCATGCGCACGGCGTTGCCGGCCATCAGCGTTACGCGGCTGGAGTACGAGCCGAGGTCCACGGGTGCGAGGACGGAGTCGCAGTCGACCATCCAGATGCGGTCGTACGGGATGCCGAGTTCTTCGGCCGCGATCTGCACCAGCACGGTGTCGCTGCCCTGGCCGATCTCCGACGCGGCAATGTGCAGCGACACGCCGTGACCATCCTCGTGCACGCGGATCACGGCGTTGCTGTGCGGGAAATCCGAGCGGTAGATCGGGTAGCCAGCACCGGAGACAAACCCGCCGCAGCCGACGCCGATTCCCTTGCCGCGTGGCAAATGGCCGCGTTTTTCGTTCCAGCCGCAGGCTTCGCGCGCGCCTTCCAGCGTGGCGCGGAACTCGCACGACGAGATGTCCAGCGCGTTGATTGTCAGCGTATCCGGCACCATCGCGTTGAGCAGCCGGATCTCGATCGGGTCGATGCCCAGCTCGATCGCGATGTCATCCAGCAGCGACTCGAACGCGAATCGCGGCTGCGGCACGCCGTGGCCGCGGAACGCACCCGACGCTGGCAGGTTGGTGATCGCCCGGCGGCCTTCGTAGCGGTAGTTGTCGATGCGGTAGAGCGTGGGCAGCATCGAGCCGGCGTAGTACGCCGTGATCACGCCGAAGCTGGTGTACGCGCCGCCATCCAGCAGCACACGATGATGAACCGCCTTGATCTTTCCCTCGCGATCGACGCCGATCTTGAGGTCCATGATCTGCTTGTGGCGTCCGCGGAAGTGGATGAACATCTCCTCGCGCGAGTACTTCATCATCACCGGCCGGCCGGTCTTGCGCGCCAGAATCGCAGCGCAGAAGTCCAGCGGCGTGGCCTCTGCCTTGACCCCGAACCCGCCACCCACGGCCGGCCGGATCACGCGGATGCGGCCCATCTGCATGTCGAGCACGCGCGAGAGTTGCTTCTGCAGGTAGTGCGGCGTTTGCGTGCTGGCCCACAGGGTCAACTTCTCGCCGTGGTGCTCCCAGCGCGCCAGCGCGGCGTGCGGCTCGATCGGGCACTGGTAGGTACGGTTGCCAACGAAGCGCTTCTCCAGCGTCAGATGCGCGTTGGCGAAGCCCTCGTCGATGCTGCCGAAATCCCAGTCCACCTTTGTGTTGATGTTGCCGGCGTAACGGTCGTCCTCCGGGTGGATCTGCGGTGCGCCGGGCTTGACAGCTTCCTCGGCATCGAACACGGCCGGAAGTTCTTCGTACTCGACCTCGATCAGTTGCAGCGCGCGCTCGGCTGTCGCCTCGTCCACTGCCGCTACCGCCGCCACTTCGTCTCCCACGTAGCGCACACGTTCCTTGGCCAGCACGTGCTCGTCGTAGCGCGCCGGGCTCACGCCGTACCGCGTGTCGGGCACGTCCTTGCCGGTGATCACCGCCAGCACGCCAGGCAGCGCCTCGGCCTTGCTGGTGTCAATCCGGCGGATGATGCCGTGGGCAATCGGGCTGCTCAGAATCTTGCCAACCAGCATGCCCGGCAGTTGGAAGTCGGCGGTGTACTTCGCGCGGCCCGTCACCTTGTCAGCGCCGTCGTAGCGCGGAACGCTGCGGGTGATCACCGCATGATCGCGCTGTTGCTCCCGGTCCGGATCCACGGCGGGTGGCGCCGTATCCAGCGGCGCGTCATCGTCGAAATCTTTCCACTGCCGGATGGCGCGGATGATGCGTGGGTAGGTGCCGCAGCGGCACAGATTACCGGCCAGCACCTCGACGATCTGTTCGTCAGTCGGCTGCGGGATGCGGTCGATCAGGGCCCGGGCCGACATCAGCATGCCGGAGGTGCAGTAGCCGCACTGCAGCGCGCCGTGGTGAATGAACGACTTCTGCAGCGCGTGCAACCGACCATCGGGACGCGCAAGGCCTTCCACGGTGGTGATGGTGCAGCCGTCTGCTTCCATTGCCAGTGTGAGGCAGGCGGCCACCGGGCGGCCGTCCAGCAGCACGGTGCATGCGCCGCAGTCGCCAACCTCGCAGCCTTCCTTGGTGCCGGTCAGGCCGAGTTGGTAGCGCAGCACGTGCTGCAACGAGCTGGTGGTGCTGACGGCTACCTGGTGCAACGTGCCGTTGATGATCAGCCGGACCAGCTGGACATCTGGAGCGTGGCCACTGCCGTTGCGGTTGTCAGTGGTGGATATCTGGCTCATGCCGTGGCTCCCCGAGTTGGTGCCGCGACATCTGCGCCGGCGGTGGCAATCGCGAGTTGCAATGCTCGACGGGTCAGTACGTGAACCAGGTGCCGACGGAACGAGATCGTGCCGCGCACATCGGTGATTGGCTGGGCAGCGTCGGCGGCGCGTCGCGCAACGGCGTCGATGCGGGCGTCATCCGGCGTGTTGCCGAGCATCGGCTCGCCCGCGCAGTCATCGAGCAGCAGGGGAATCGGCGCCACCGCGCCCATGGCCAGCCGCACCGACTCCACGCGCTCGCCATCCATGGTGACGCGCGCCGCAACCGAGGCCACGGCCAGCGAGTTGGCACCGCGTCGCGCGAAGCGTTGTACAGCGATTGCCGAGCCGGGCCGTGCAGCCGGGATGTAGATGGCCACCAGGATTTCGCCCGGCTGCAACGCCGTGATTCGCGGGCCGAGGAAGAAGCGTCGCGCCGGCACGTGCCGCGTGTGGGACTGACCGGGCACGGCGATTTCCAGCGTGGCGTCGGCAACCAGTGCCACCGGCGGCGTATCGGCACAGGGCACAGCGCCGCAGAAGTTGCCGCCGATGGTGGCGTGATTGCGGACCTGCTCACCGGCCATCGCGCGTGCCGCCGTTGCCAGAGCGGGGCAGTGGTCGGCCACCAGCGACGAGCGCGCGACATCGTTCAGACGGGTCATCGCGCCCACGTGCAAGCCGCGGTCGTCGGTGTTGTTGTGCACGCCGTCCAGGCCGGGCACGTCGCGCAGACTGATCAGATGGCGAACGGACACCGGCACCCGGCCGCTGTGAAGAGCCAGCAGCAATTCGGTGCCTCCCGCCAGTACCCGCGCACCCGCGTCGTGGTGTTCAGCCAGCAACCCCGTGGCCTCGGCCAGCGTGGCGGGTCTGTGGTACGCGACCTGAGCAGGGAGCATGCGTCTTCAGTCTGAATATTAGAACGAACGTTCGAACTATACCCTGCGCGCTGATCTGCGGCAAGCACGAAACGAAACGCCGACCGGCCGTCGGGGCATGAAGACCACCGACGACCGGCGACTGTCGCGCATGATCGCTGGTTCAGTACTTCAGCCCGATCAGCGCGTAGAGGTAGAGGTCGGTGCTCTTGATGCCGGCTACGCGCAACGCGGCTCCCGGCACCCAGATCGACGCCCCGAACGACGCCTTGAGGACGTCGGTGAACTGATGGCCGACCAGCAGGTCGATTTCGAACGCCTTCCAACCGCGCGCGCCGACGGCGAACGAGCCGCCGGGCGAGACGTCATCGTTGGCGTTCGAATAGCGCATCGGGATGAAGACCCACGCCGAGAGTTCGAAGCTGATCGGCTTCGTGTCCTCGCCCATGTCCAGGTTGTAGAAGAAGCGGACGGCGAAGTTGATCGTGTTCGACCAGTCCTCGCGGTCGATGTAGCCATACTTGTTGTGGTTGGTGGGGAACAGATTGGTGAACGACTCCAGCGTGGCGCCGCCGATGTCGCCGGTCGCCATGTTGACTTCGCCCATCAGCTTCATCCCTCCGCTGGCAAACCCCACGTTGCCATGCCCGGCCCAGGCGAAGCCGGGGCTGTCCACGCCGTTGGTCTTGCTGACCTGGATCGCGAATTCGGCGTCGTAGAGCAGGCCCTCCTTCGCGGTGCTGGCAAAGAACGCGCCGAGCGTGAAGATGTGATCCGGCGTCGTGCCACCGGCGTTGTTGAGATAGTAGAGGTAGGTGGAGAGCTTGTGATCCTCCATGGGCAGTTGCGCGTGCGCGCCCATGAACTGACGCGAGTGTTTGGCAAAGCGGCTGGCGGGATTGGGGCTGCCCACGAACCGCAGCGGCGTCCAGAACAGGTCGAGTGAGAACTCCTTGGCGTCGTGCTTCGCGTTGCCGATGCGCAGGCGGAACGCGTCGAACTGCCGGCCGGCATCGACCCAGTCGAGGGCACCCACCAGCCGTTGCGAGTCGTACGAGAACTCCTGGCGGCCGGCCTGGAACATGACTTCGTCGGTGATGTTCCAGAGCAGGTAGCCGACGTAGAGGTCGGTATTGAGTCCGAGTGTGGTGGTACCTCCGCCACCCACCGTGCCGCCGCCGGATGACGTGAACTCGAACTTGTGCACGTCCTGCAGGATCACGGTGGCACTGATGTCGTCGTCCGCCGTCCAGGTCAGGCCGAGTCGGGTACGCAGGAACACGTTCATGTCGCCATGCGTGTTCGCGTTGTTGTTGGTGGCCCACTCCGGCTTGAGCCGGATTTCCACGTGTGGCCGGAAGTGGCTCCAGATGTCCATTCCGTTGTCGGCCGGCGTGGGTGCGGGAGTCGGGGTGGGAGTCGGTGCCGGAGTCGCATCGAGAACGCCGGATCCGGCATCGGCGGCGGGCGGATCATCCGCCAGCAGCGAATTGGCCGGCAGCAACAACAGCCCGGCTGCGAGCAGTACGAGCAGAGCATGCAGTTTGACGAGGTGCATGGTGTACGTTTGGGCTATGCCCGCGTGGGCAGTCATACGCCGGGCCGGCCGTTTGCCGGCGGCAGCGCGAATCCGGTTCGGAAACGGCGAGGACGGTGTGTAGCGACTGAGTGTTCAGCGAACGCTGTGCCGTTCTGGTCGCGTCGTCCGGTTCTTCCGGTGTGGCATGACGCTTGCTCAGGCATGTGTGTCCTCCAGCATCCGGAGTCCGCACATGAAGCCGCTCACCACATGGGATCCAGAGAACGCCGCGTTCTGGGATTCGGAAGGCAAAGCCGTTGCCCGCCGCAACCTGTGGATCTCGATTCCCAACCTGCTATGCGCGTTCGCGGTCTGGATCTTCTGGTCCGTGATCGTCGTGATGATCCAGCGACTGCACGACACCAACCCGACGCTGTTTGCGTTCCCGGATGCCAACGGCAACGCCCCCACCGGCGATGCGTACCGCGCAATGCTCTACACGCTGCCGGCCATTGCCGGCCTGGCCGGTGCCACGTTGCGGATCCCCAACAGCTTCATGATCGCGCTGGCGGGTGGCCGCACAGTCATCACGCTGACCACGGCACTGCTGATCCTGCCCGCTCTGGGCGTGGGCCTGGCGCTGCGCGACCCGAACACATCATTCAACCTGCTGGTTGCCATGGCCGTGCTCAGCGGCGTGGGTGGTGGCGCGTTCGCATCATCCATGTCCAACATCAGCTTCTTCTTCCCCAAACGGGTGCAGGGCACGTCTCTGGGCCTGAATGCGGGACTGGGTAACGTGGGAGTCAGCGTGATGCAGGTGTTGATTCCGCTGGCCGTCACCGTCGGCATCTTCGGCGGCGCGGGCTATCAGGTGGCTCTGCAGGGCGGTGGCATGGCCACCACGTTCCCAGAAAACGCGGGGCTGGTCTGGGCGCCGATTCTCGCGTTCCTGGCGATTGCCGCCTGGCTGGGCATGACCAACCTGCCAGCGCACCGCGCCCATTCCACGGCCGTCGGCTTTGCGCGTGTGGCGTGGCTGGAGTTGCTGGGGTTCATTGCCGCCGGTGTGGGCGCCGCGCTGATGCTGCTGGATTGGGGTGGCGTACCGCAGATGGTGCAGATGCTGGCGATCCTGCTGGTTACTGTCGTACTCACCCTGGTACTGATGCGCTGGGTCACGCCGAAGGGCACCCGCGACCGGCTGGTCACGCAGTTCGCGATCTTCCGCAACAAGCACAACTGGATCATGACCTGGCTCTACGTCATGACCTTCGGCTCGTTCATCGGCTTCTCGGCCGCGTTCCCCAAGCTGATCGTCGATGTGTTCGGCTACATCCGTGTGGATGCCGCCGGCAATCCGCTGGCCGAGGTGATCCGCAACCCCCACGGTCCCAACGCGCTGGCCTTTGCCTGGCTCGGGCCGTTGGTCGGCTCACTGATCCGCCCCGTGGGCGGCTGGCTCTCCGACAAGTTCGGCGGCGCGCGCGTCACCCACTGGGACACGCTGCTGATGATCGGTGCCACCATCGGCGTCGCGTACTTCGTGGTGGCCGCGCGCAACTCGGCCACGCCCGAAGATCACTTCGTGCCGTTCCTGATCCTGTTCCTGATCCTGTTCGTCACCACCGGGATCGGCAACGGCTCCACGTTCCGGATGATTCCGATCATCTTCAAGCCCGAGCAGGCCGGTCCGGTACTCGGCTGGACATCGGCCGTCGCGGCCTACGGCGCGTTCCTCGTGCCCGGCATCTTCGGCATGCAGATCAAGGCCGGCTTCCCGGAGTACGCGTTCTACGGGTTCGCCGTCTACTACGTGAGTTGCCTCGCCCTGAACTGGTGGTTCTACGCTCGCCGGGGCGCCGCCACTCCGTGCTGATCTCCGGCCCACGTGCCTGATGTGCGCGACCCGCTCTGTCATGTTCCGTTGCGACTCAAGCTACCGTTGGCCTTGATGGCGGCGTCGGCCGCGGCATTCGGAATCGGCATGGCAGTTGGCGCAACCCGCCCGGCAGACCCCACCGACTGGGTTCTGCCGGGCCTGGCATTTGTCGCGGTGGTCGCGGCGTTGGCGTCGGTGGTGCTGGAGATGTTCCTGCTCCGGCCGCTGGTGGCACTGCGGGACGCGGCGCGCGCGGCGGCGGCCGGGCACGCCCACGTGGAAGTCGACCAGCAGGGGAGCGACGAACTGGCCGACCTGTCCGCGGAGTTCAACCGGATGTGGCGCGCAATCCGGAGCCATGACGAGCAACTCGAGGATTCAGCCGCCCGACTCCGTGAGCAACAGGTGACCACACAGCAGGAGCGTGACCGGCTGACGGGCGTGATTCACTCACTGCGAGACGGCCTGTTTCTGCTGGATGCAAACGGCAAGGTGTCATTGGCGAATGACATCGGGCGCCGCTTTGTTACCAGTGCGGACGACAGTGCGCGGCTGCGCGAGTTGTCAGCAGCCGAACTCAAGGGCCAACCGGGGTTGGTGCCGGCCGACGGGCGTATCTGGGAAGTCACGGTTGCTCCGATGCACAACGTGCATGACATTGCGCCCCCTGGCTTTGTAGGCGTCTGTCGTGATGTGACCGACCGCGTCGTCGCCCTTGAGCGCCAACCGGTGCAGGAGGGCCTTTCCATGCTCGGCGAGATATCGGCCGGCCTTGCGCACACGCTCAACAACTCGCTGACCGCGGTCGCAATGTTCGCGCAGTTGCTGGATGACGGCCTGCCGCCCGACAGCGAATGGCGGGAACATGTGGCAGTAATCCGTCGCAACACGTCGTCGTGCGTTGGCGCCGTCCGCAGCCTGCTTCAGGCGACACCGACTCTGAATTGCGTATCCGGCGACATGATCTGCCCGGTATCTGGCTTGCTACGAGACGTGGTCGCGCTGGTCGAACCACTTGCAGCGCGCAGCGGTGTGCGGTTGCGAACCACCATACCGGCAGACTCCGAGTGTGCCGTGAACGGTCATCCCGTGCGACTGCGGCAGGCGGTGACCCAGGTCGCGATCAACGCCATCCAGTCGGCCGGTGCCGACGCCAGCGTGACGATCAATGCCCGGATGGCTGCGGATTGCGTAATGATTGATGTCGCGGACACCGGCCCCGGCGTGCCACAGGAAATCGTCGGCACGATCTTCAATCCGTTCTTCACGACCCGGCCCGACCGTGGAACCGGCCTCGGGTTGCCCACAGCCCGGCGCCTGGTCGAGACACACGGCGGGCAACTGATGCTGCTCGACAGCACACCCGGTCACACGGTATTCCGGTTTGTACTGCCATTGGCACACGCCCGAGACGCAACACCCTGATGGCGCAACGCCCGGATCAGATTGCCGACCTGCGAGTCCTTGTCGTGGACGATGAGCCGGACGTCCGGCTCGGCCTGGAGCGCGTTGCAGGCACACTGACGCCGAACGTGAAGTCGGCAGCCGATGCGGAGTCGGCGGTCAAGATCGCGCATGAGTGGCATCCGCATGTGGTGGTATCCGACATCACCATGCCCGGACAGTCGGGCATGGAACTGCTGGGCCATCTGCGGCAACATCTGCCAACTACGCGTGTGATTCTGGTCACCGGATACGGAAAGATCCCGCTGGCGGTACAGGCCATGCAGGCCGGCTGTTCGCACTTTCTGCCCAAGCCGTTAGATAACCGTGAACTGGTTGAAGTCATGCGGCATTGCGG